>NZ_JBIVJP010000008.1:0-288795 GCF_044750285.1 Streptomyces sp. NPDC088812
ACGCACCAAAGCAATCTCGTCCGGAGTCACACACTCTCAACGCCATACCGGGCCAGCAGGACACGCAACACCAAAACCAACCTGACCAAGCACTACTAGGAATCGCACATGGCGCAAGGATCCTCTCACCGTCCGCACCGCGTCGCGGTGATCGTCGACGAGGGCACCAACCCGTTCGAGGTGGGGGTCGCCACGGAGCTGTTCGGGCTGCCCCGCCCGGAGCTCGCTCGGCCTGAGCCGCTCTACGAGGTGGTGCTCTGCACGCCCACGCGCGCGGTGCGGATGAACCACGGCTTCTTCGCGATGACCGGCACATCGGAACTGGACGCCGTCGACACGGCGGACACCCTCGTCGTGCCCGGCCGGCCCGACAACGTCGTCCCGCGCGGGACGGACGTCCTGGACGCCATCCGGCGCACCCACGCGCGCGGGGCCCGCGTCATGAGCTTCTGCACGGGCACGTTCGCGCTCGCGGAGGCCGGAGTGCTCGACGGGCGGCGCGCCACCACGCACTGGATGTGGGCCGACGCCTTCCGCGAGCTGCACCCGGGGGTACGGCTCGCCTCCGACGTGCTCTTCGTCGACGAGGGCGACCTGCTGACCGCCGCGGGCAGCGCCGCCGCGCTCGACCTGGGCCTGCACGTCGTACGGCGTGATTACGGCGCCGAGATCGCCAACGCCGTCTCCCGGCGGCTGGTGTTCGCCGCGCACCGCGACGGCGGGCAGCGGCAGTTCGTGGAACGGCCGCTGCCCGAGCTGCCGGACGAGTCCCTCGGACCGGTGCTGGCGTGGGCGCAGGAGCGGCTGGGGGAGTCACTGACGGTGGCGGATCTGGCGGCGCGGGCGGCGGTCAGCCCCGCGACGCTGCACCGTCGCTTCCGCGCCCAGCTCGGCACCACCCCGCTGGCCTGGCTGACCGGGGAGCGTGTGGCGCTCGCGTGCCGGCTGATCGAGCGGGGGGAGGAGCGCCTGGACGTGGTGGCGGACAGGAGTGGGCTCGGGTCCGCCGCGAACCTGAGGGTGCGGCTGCGGCACGGGACCGGACTCAGCCCGTCGGCGTACCGGCGGCGTTTCGGACCGGGCTCCGGGGAAGCGCTGACCGTATGAGATTCCTCGTGCGCGACCGCATCCTCGGCTTCGGTGACGACTACTGGATCGAGGACGACCACGGCAACCGGGTCTACCTCGTCGACGGCAAGGCGATCCGGATGCGGGACACCTTCGAACTGAAGGACACCGAGGGGCGGGTCCTGATCGACATCCGCCAGAAGATGTTCGCCCTGCGCGACACGATGGTGATCGAACGGGACGGCGAGCCGCTGGCGACGATCCGCCGCAAGCGGCTGTCGCTGCTGCGCAACCACTACCGGGTCGCCCTGGCGGACGGCCGCACCGAGCTGGACGTCAGCGGGAAGATCGTCGACCGGGAGTTCGCCGTGGAGTACGACGGCGAACTCCTCGCCGTCATCTCACGGCGGTGGCTGCACGTACGGGAAACCTACGGTGTCGACGTCGTCCGCGAGGACGCCGATGCAGCGCTGCTGATCGCGGTGGCGGTGTGCGTGATCCACCTCGCGGAGAAGGAGCGGGAGGACTGAGCGCGCCCGGAGGGGCGGGGGCTCAGCGCGCCCGGAGGGGCGGGGCTCAGCGCGCCCGGAGGGGCGGGGGCTCAGCGCCGGGGTGCCGCCACCCCGAGGACGCGGTCCTTCAGGGCCGGGAACTGCTCCCGGGTCGTGGCGACCCTCGCCGGGTCGAAGTCGACGGTGAGGACCTCCTCGCCGGCGCCGGCCTCCGCGAGCACCTCGCCCCACGGATCGACCACGATCGAGTGACCCGCCTGGGGAACCCCGGCGTGCGTCCCGGCCGTTCCACACGCGAGCACGAACGCCTGGTTCTCGACCGCCCGCGCCTGGGCCAGCAGCGTCCAGTGCGACCGGCGGCGCTCCGGCCAGCCCGCCGGGATGACCAGGGTCTCGGCACCGGCGTCGACGAGGCCGCGGAAGAGCTCGGGGAAACGGAGGTCGTAGCAGGTGGCCACACCGATGGTGGTCTCCGGCAGCGTCACGGTCACCAGGTCGCCGCCCGCGCCCATCAGGACGGCCTCGCCCTTGTCGAAGCCGAAGCGGTGGATCTTGCGGTAGGCGGCGGCGAGATCGCCGGTGGGGGAGAAGACGAGGGAGGTGTTGTAGAGGGTGCCGTCCGGGTCCCGTTCGGGGATCGAGCCGGCGTGCAGCCATACACCCGCGTCGCTCGCCGCCTTGGCCATCGCCTCGTGGGTCGGGCCCTGGAGCGGCTCGGATTCGGTGCCGAACTGCTGGTAGGCGAAGGCTCCGGTCGTCCACAGCTCGGGCAGCACCACGAGGTCGGCCGATCCGGCCTGCTCCCGCACCAGCGAGGCGACCCGCGCCCGCCGTACGTCGACCGATTCGCCCTCTTCCACGGCGATCTGGATCAGAGAGGCGCGCACACTACCACCGTCCTGGCATTCGAGTAGTCCACACGGGCCTACGATCGTCACACGAAAGCACTGCCGGGGTGCCTCACAGCAGCGTAACTTAGCGTCTCAAGACACCCGCCGACAGCCACCTCCCGCTGGCACCGCCGCCGCCACCATCCTGCCCGCCCGTGTACCGACCGCCGAGGGGTCCCGTTCCGTGAGTCTGCATCCCACCCTCCAGCCCTACGCCGACGCCTGGACCCACTCCATCGAAGCGATAACCGAGCTGGTGCAGCCGCTGGTGGAGGCGGACTGGAACCGCCGCACCCCGTGCCCGGGCTGGTCGGTCCGCGACATCGTGTCGCACGTCATCGGGCTGGACTGCGAGATGTACGGCGACCCGCGGCCGATCCACTCGCTGCCCCGGGACCTCTTCCACGTCACCACCGACCTCCAGCGCTACATGGAGATACAGGTGGACGTCCGCCGGCACCACACGTCACCGGAGATGACGTCCGAGCTGGAGTACACGATCATCCGCCGCAACCGGCAGCTGCGGAACGAGTCGCGTGACCCCGGCGCCAAGGTGCGCGGCCCCCTCGGCACCGAGCTGACGCTGGAGGAGTCCATGCGCAACCACGCGTTCAACGTGTGGGTGCACGAGCAGGACCTGCGCGCCGCCCTCGGCCGCCCCGGCAACCTCGACTCCCCCGGTGCGCACGTCGCCCGGGACGTGCTCCTCTCCCAGCTCCCCGGCGTCGTGGCCACCCGGGCCGACGCCCCGCGCAGCTCCGCCGTCGTCTTCGACGTCCACGGGCCGATCGAGTTCCTGCGCACCATCCGCGTCGACATCCAGGGCCGCGGCACCCTGGAGACGGCCCCCGCCCTCGGGCCCGCCGCCTCCTTCGCCCTCGACTGGGAGACGTACGTCCGCCTCGCCTGCGGCCGGGTGAGCCCGGAGGCGGTCGCGGACCGGGTCAAGGCGGAGGGCGAGCCGGAGCTGACGGCGGCGATCCTGCGGAACTTCGCGGTCACGCACTAGCCTGCATGTCGGCATGCCCGCGTGCCTGCGCGGCAGTACAACGGAACGGGCCCGTCGTGAGCGTCACGACGGGCCCGTCCGCACACGGGTGGGTGCGCGTCAGCTGATCTTGGCGTAGCCGAAGTTGATGAGCTTCTTCACGTCCGCCGTGCGGTTGGCCGCCGTGGAGGAGGTGAGGACGGTACCGATCACCGACTCGCCGTTGAGCGTGGCCGCGAAGACCAGGCAGTACTTGGAGTCCGTACCGGAGCCGGTCTTCACGCCGAGCGTGCCGTTCCAGCCGAGCAGCGTGTTGGTGTTGGCCCACGCCGCCATCGTCCGCGTGGAGCCGGTCTTCGTGACCGTCTTCGCCGTGTAGGACTTGGTCTTCACGACGGTCTTGAAGGTGGAGCTCTTCATCGCGCTGCGGGCGAGCAGCGTGAGGTCGCGCGGCGTCGAGTAGTTCGAGCCGTTGCTGATGCCGTCGAACGAGTCGAAGTGCGTGTTCGTCATGCCCAGGCTCTTGGCCGTGCTGTTCATCTTGGCGATGAACGACTTCACCCGGGCGGCCCGGGTGGTGCCCGTGCCGAACTTGTCGGCGAGCGCGTACGCCGCCTCGCAGCCCGACTTGAGCATCATTCCGTACAGCAGCTGACGGACGGTGACCTTGTCACCGACGATCAGGTTGGCCGACGAGGCGCCCTTGGCGACGATGTAGTCGCTGTACGCCTTCTGGATCGTGACCTTGGTGTCCAGGTTCAGGTTCGACTGCGAGAGCACCACCTTCGCAGTCATGATCTTCGTGGTGGAGGCGGTGAGCCTCTTGGTGTCAGCAGCCTTGGCGTACAGCGCCTTTCCGGTGGCGCCGTTCATCACGAACCCGCCCTTGGCGGTGATCGAAGGCGTCGTCACAGCCTGCGCGGGCGCCGCGGTGAGAGCTCCGGTGGCGAGCACTGCGCCGGTCGTCACGACGACGGCCGCGGCCCTGCGGACACGGAAGCCCTTGGTGGCGGTTATCAACTGAAATACCCCGATTACGTCGAATGCCCCTGAGGTGCGGCCGAGTTGCAGGGGAAAGCAGAAGGGGCCGCATGTGTGTGACACGTAAGTAGCACAGATAGTTGTGCGCTTGCTGCGAGGGGACCCCCTGACGCCCCACCCGTGACCCGTTCGGGGGGCTCCTCGGCCCGGGGTCCGCATGATGGACGCGGAACTCCCATGCGTACGTGTTGTATCTATCCTGTGGACATGCCATCCGCGCCGCCCGCACCCCTCAAGCAGCCACCCGCCGCCGACCGCGTCTACACCCACGTCAAGCAGGGAGTCCTGGACCGCCGCTACGAGGGCGGCACGCTCCTCACCGAGGGCGAGCTCGCCGAGGCCGTCGGCGTCTCGCGCACGCCGGTGCGCGAGGCGCTGCTGCGCCTGGAGGTGGAGGGGCTGATCAAGCTCTACCCGAAGAAGGGCGCCCTGGTCCTGCCGGTGTCCGCGCAGGAGATCGCGGACGTCGTGGAGACCCGGCTGCTGGTGGAGGAGCACGCGGCGCGCAAGGCCGTCCCCGCGCCGCCGGCGCTCATCGAGCGGCTGGAGGAACTGCTCGCGCGGCAGCGGACGCAGGCGGCCGCCGGCGACCTGGCCGGGGCCGCCGTCACCGACCGCTGCTTCCACGCGGAGATCGTCCGCAGCGGCGGCAACGAGATCCTGTCCCGGCTCTACGACCAACTGCGGGACCGACAGCTGCGGATGGGCGTCGCGGTCCTGCACTCCCACCCCGACCGGATCGCCAAGACCCTCACCGAGCACGCCGAGATCCTGGAGGCGCTGCGCTCCGGCGACGCGGAGGCGGCCGTGGGGATCGTCCACCGGCACGTCGGCTGGTTCTCGCACCTGGCCCGGGGGGAGGTCCGATGAGCCCGGCCAGGCCCCTGGGCAACACCACCCGACCGGGTGACCCGCCGGGCGGGCGGCGCGCCGTCGCCGTCTGGGGGATCGGCGTGTCCGTCTACTTCGTCGCCGTCATCTTCCGTACCTCCCTGGGAGTGGCGGGCCTGGACGCCGCCGACCGCTTCCAGGTGAACGCCTCCGCGCTGTCCACCTTCTCGATCCTCCAGCTGCTGGTGTACGCGGGCATGCAGATACCGGTCGGTCTGCTCGTGGACCGGCTCGGCACCAAGAAGGTCCTGGGCATCGGCGTGGTCCTCTTCACCGCCGGGCAGCTCGGGTTCGCCCTCTCCCCGACGTACGGCACGGCGCTCGCCTCGCGGGCGCTGCTCGGGTGCGGGGACGCCATGACGTTCATCAGCGTGCTGCGGCTGGGCACCCGGTGGTTCCCGGCGCGGCGCGGGCCGATGGTCGCGCAGTTCGCGGGGCTGGCGGGCATGGCGGGCAACCTCGTGTCCACGCTGGTGCTGGCACGGCTGCTGCACGGCGTGGGGTGGACCGCCGCGTTCGCGGGCAGTTCGCTCGCCGGGGTCGTCGTCCTGGTGCTGCTGGTGCTGTTCCTGAAGGACCACCCCGAGGGACACGAGCCCGAGCCGTTCCCGCACCAGGGCGCCGCCTACGTACGGCGGCAGATCGCGGCCTCCTGGCGGGAGCCGGGCACCCGGCTGGGCCTGTGGGTGCACTTCACCACCCAGTTCCCGGCGATGGTGTTCCTGCTGCTGTGGGGGCTGCCGTTCCTCGTCGAGGCCCAGGGCCTCGACCGGGCCACCGCCGGCGAACTGCTCACCCTCGTCGTCCTGTCCAACATGGCCGTCGGACTCGTGTACGGGCAGGTCGTCGCCCGGCACCACGGGGCGCGCCTGCCGCTCGCGCTCGGCACCGTCGGGGCGACCGCGCTGCTGTGGGCGGCCACGCTGGCCTACCCGGGCGACCACGCGCCGATGTGGCTGCTGGTGGTGCTGTGCGTGGTGCTCGGGGCCTGCGGGCCCGCCTCGATGATCGGGTTCGACTTCGCCCGGCCGGCCAACCCGCCCGAGCGGCAGGGCACCGCGTCCGGAATCACCAACATGGGCGGATTCGTCGCCTCCATGACGACCCTCTTCGCGATCGGCGTCCTGCTGGACGCCACCGGTGACGACTACCGGGCCGCCTTCTCCGCGGTGTTCGTGCTCCAGGCCGTCGGGGTGAGCCAGATCCTGCGGCTGCGCAGGCGGGCGGCCCGGAGGGAGCGGGAGCGGCTGGTCGCCAGCCGGGTCTCCACCGTGCACGTGCCCGCGTAGACACGGCCCGGTGCCGGCCCCGGTGCCGTGCCGGTCCCGGCCCCGGTGCCGGTGCCGTGCCGGTCCCGGCCCCGGCCCCGGTGCCGGTGCCGGTGCCGGTCCCGGGCGGAACGGACGCCGTTGAAAATCAGGTTGTCCGACCGCCACTCCGGGACCTACCGTCGAAACCATCGACGTGTAGCTCAACAGCAGAGCACCGGGCTGTGGTCCCAGAGGGCACGGGGGCGGAACCCGTCACGTCGGCTCGACGACGTGTAGCTCAGCAGCGGAGCACCGGGCTGTGGTCCCGGAGGGCACGGGGGCGGAACCCGTCACGTCGGCTTATGGACAACGACGCTGACCAGCAGCACCTCGCAGAGGCGAACCCGGGCTACGCGTCCGGCCAACTGGCCAAGGCGCTCAGGACCGCCCACACCCACCAGGACCCCGACACCCGCCGGCGGGCCCAGGAGAAGGGCCGCGCCTGGCGGGCCGTCCTCGCCGGCATGGCGAGCGGCCTGCTCTCCGTCGGCTCGCGCACCCCGGTCGCCGGACTGCCCGCCTGGGTGACCCCGCAGGTCGTCCGCGGCGGCTTCGCCTCCGGCGAGGCCGCGGCCGGCGGCCCCCTGCGCCCCTACGAGACCGAGGTCGCGCGGCAGGCGGGCATCCCGGCGGAGCGGCGGGCCCTCTTCGCGTACTGGCTGTCCGAGGACGGACTGCGCCACCTGTACGACCTGCTGGACAGCGGCCGCTACGAGGTGACCGTCCCCGAGGAGGCCGCCCTGCTCACCGTCGCCTGGCTCGCCCGGGCCGGCGAGACGGACGCCGCCCTGGACCTCGTCGAGGAACTGGTCCCCTTCGCGGACCGGCTGCGCTTCACCCCGGCCCCCGCCGACCGCCCCGCGCCCGACGCCGCCGCGGTGCACCGCCGGACCGTCGGCGACGCCCGGCACGACCTGGGCCGGCGCCGGCCCGGCGAGGCCGTGGAGACACAGCGGGAAGCGCTGGCCGTCTGGCAGCCGTTCGGGGACGAACTGCTCGCGCACTGGCTGGAGACGGCCGAGGACGGCCGGGTCCTGACGCGCACACCCGACGCCGCCTGGCACGAGCGGAGCGCCGCCCTGCTACGCCGCTACCGCGACCTCGCCCGCCGGCACACCCGCTGCACCAAGCACCTCAACCCCAAGCAGAACCTCGCCATCCTGCGGGGCGCGCTGGAGGAGTCCGTCGCCGGACGCCCGCTCGACGCGCGCCGGCTCGGGCTGCTGCGGCACGCGGTCACCTCCATGGTGCGGCGGCGCGGCCTGCCCGGCTCCCCCGGACTGACGGCGCTGCGCCGGGAACAGGCCGCGCAGGCGGCGCTGCCCTCACACCACGCGCTGGCCCAGCTGGTACTGCGCCGGCTGTCCGGGCTGCCGCCGGAGGAGGGCGTCACCGAGGTCGGGCCGCTCGTCGCCGAGGTGAGCGAGGAGGAGGCCCGGGAGACGGGACTGCCCGCGGGGGCGGCGATCCCGCGCGCCCTGCGCCGGCCCGTCGAGACCGCGCTGAGCGCGACGCTGGGCACGCTGGTGGAGCGCGGTGTGGTGCCGTCGAGTGAGGTGCTGGCCGAACTGGTCCCGCAGCTCGTCGCCGTGACGACCGCGCAGGCCTACCCGGACGACTCGCTGCGCACCCTGGCCGCCGCCCACTACCGCGCCTTCCGCAACCGCCGGTCGCTGCTGCTGCTCAACCTGGAGCGGCAGGTGCGGACGGAGGAGCTGCCGTGGGTGAAGGCCGTGGCCGGGTGGCGGGCCGGCGGCGAGGCGGACGAGGTGTCCGCCCTCGCGCTGCGACAGCTCGGCGAACTGGCCGTGCAGGCCTTTCCGGGCACGATCCTGCCCAACCCGCTCGTCCGCGAACTGTCCGTCCTCGCCCGCCAGGCCGACCTCGGCGCTCCGCTGGTCGAGGAGCTGGCCGCCGACATCTTCATGGGCACGTTCACCCCGAAGTTCCTCGTCGCCGCCCGGATCGCCGCGGAACTCCTCGGAGGCGGCTCGCTCTACGAGCGCTACTACGCCATCGACTACCGCGCCGTGCGCAACCTGGCGATCCTCGAAGCCGGTGAGGCCCAGCTCCGGACGGTCCGGCCCCGGACCTCGCCCCGGTTCGCGCAGCTGTGCGCCGAGCGGGCCGGGGCCTCCTCGGCCCGCTCGCGGTGGGGTTCCGGATCGGTGGCGGCGAACGGCACGGTGATCGAGCAGGCGCAGATCCTCACCACGCACAACCTCGCCACCCTGGTCCACCGGGTCGGCATCAGCCCGGCCTCCGGCTGGGAGGACCTGGCCCTCCGCAGCTTCGACACCGTCTGCCGCCTGACCGCCCGCGTCCACGGGAACCCGCGTCCCCTCGCCACCATCAAGGACACTGCCTACGCCTGGCGCCAGATGCTGTTCCACCTGTCCCTGTGCACCCCTCGGGAGCAGTCCCGCACCCTGGACCGGCTGACCGAGGAGACCGCCCGCCGCCCCGGCCACGTCGTGACCCGGCTGGCTCCCGCCCTGACCGGTCTGCGGCAGACCGCCGAAGGCGGCTCGGCGGACGAGGGCGAAGGCCGACGGCTGCTGGGGTGGACCACCGACGGCCACTGGATGCGGAGGGAAACGCCGGGGGCCACCGCCACCCGTTGAGACGGGCGTGCGGTGGGTGGTACCCACCGGTGGGACGACTCCGCGGGGGGCGGCCCCACGCGTTGATGCGGCCCCGCCCGGTGGGGCGACCCCATCCGGCGAGGCGCCCCCACGCGGTAGGACGGCCCCATCCAGCGACGCGCCCCCACGCGGTGGGACGGTCCCGCCCGGTGGGGCGACCCCGCCCGGTGGGGCGACCACACGCGGTAGGACGGCCCCATCCAGCGACGCGCCTCCACGCGGTGGGACGGTCCCGCCCGGTGGGGCGACCCCGCCCGGCGCCGCGGCGACCCCACCCGAGGGGGCCGCCGCTCCCCGCGCTCACCGGGGCTCAGGCCCAGGTGATCAGCTTCTTCGGCTGCTCCAAAATCGCCGCCACGTCCGCCAGTACCTTGGAGCCCAGCTCGCCGTCGACCAGGCGGTGGTCGAAGCTCAGCGCGAGCGTGGTCACCTGACGCGGCTTCACCTTGCCCTTGTGCACCCACGGCTGGAGCTTGATCGCGCCGATCGCCAGGATCGCGGACTCGCCGGGGTTGAGGATCGGTGTGCCGGTGTCGATGCCGAAGACGCCGACGTTGGTGATGGTGACCGTGCCACCCTGCATGGCCGCAGGAGGCGTCCTCCCCTCGCGCGCCGTCGCCACCAGCTCGCCCAGCGCCTCGGCGAGCTGGGGCAGCGTCTTGTCGTGGGCGTCCTTGATGTTCGGCACGATCAGACCGCGCGGGGTCGCGGCCGCGATGCCCAGGTTGACGTAGTGCTTGCGCACGATCTCCTGGTTGGCCTCGTCCCAGGACGCGTTGATGTCCGGGTTCCGCCTGAGGGCGACCAGCAGCGCCTTGGCGATGAGCAGCAGCGGGTTGACCCGCAGGCCCTGCATGTCCTTGTCCTGCTTGAGCTCCTCGACGAGCTTCAGCGTGCGGGTCACGTCGACCGTCACGAACTCCGTGACGTGCGGCGCCGTGAACGCCGACCCCACCATGGCCTGCGCGGTCGCCTTGCGCACCCCCTTGACGGGGACACGGGTCTCGCGGGCCGCGTCGTACGAGACCACCGGGGCCGGGGCCGGGGCGGTGACGGGAGCGGCGGCGGGCACGGGGGCGGCCGCCGGGACGGGCTGCGGCACCTCCGGCCGCGTGGGCTCGGGGGCCTGCTCCAGGGCCACCGCCGCGTGGACGTCCTCGCGCGTGATGATGCCGTCCGGGCCGGACGGGACCACCGTCGCGAGGTCCACGCCCAGGTCCTTGGCGAGCTTCCGCACGGGCGGCTTGGCCAGCGGGCGGGCCTTGCCGACGGGGGCGGCGGACGGGCCGGGGGCCGGTGCGGGGGTCGGTACGGCGGACGGGCCGGGAGCCCGAGCGGGGGCCGGTGCGGCGTGCGCCGCCGGGCCGTGGCCGTTCAGTTCCGCCTGGACGGCGGCGGCCGCCGGTTCCTGGGCGGGAACCTCCGCGGCCTTGCGCGGACGGCGCTTGGTCGAGGAGGCGGCCACGCCGTACCCGACCAGGACCGGCTGGCGGCCGGAACCCTCCGCCTCGGGCGCGCCGGGCTCCCCCGCCACGGCCGGGGCGTCCGCCGGGGCGGCGGCCTGCGCGGGAGCCGCCGCCGACGCCTCGCCGCCCGCCACGTCCACCGCGATGATCGCCGTGCCCACGTCCACCGTGGTGCCCTCGGGGAAGTGGAGCGCGCGGACCACGCCGTCGTAGGGGATGGGCAGTTCGACGGCGGCCTTGGCCGTCTCGACCTCGCACACCACCTGACCGTCGGTCACCGTGTCCCCGGGCCGGACATACCACTTGAGGATCTCGGCCTCGGTGAGCCCCTCGCCCACGTCCGGCATCCTGAACTCGCGAACGGACGCTTCCGTCATCGTCGTCACGACCCTCTCCTCAGTACGCCAGGGCACGGTCGACGGCGTCGAGCACCCGGTCCAGACCCGGCAGGTACTCCTCCTCCAGACGCGCCGGCGGGTACGGGACGTGGTAGCCGCCGACCCGGAGCACGGGAGCCTCCAGGTGGTAGAAGCAGCGCTCCGTGATCCGGGCGGCGATCTCCGCGCCCGAGCCGAAGAACACCGGTGCCTCGTGGACCACGACCAGACGGCGGGTCTTCTCCACGGATGCCTGGATGGAGTCGAAGTCGAGGGGGGAGACCGAACGCAGGTCCAGGACCTCCAGACTCTTGCCCTCCTCCGCGGCCGCGTCGGCGGCCTCCCGGCAGACCTTCACCATCGGGCCGTAGGCGACGAGGGTCACGTCGGTGCCCTCGCGGACGACCTGCGCCTTGTGCAGCGGGCCGGGGATGGCCTCGGTGTCGACCTCGCCCTTGTCCCAGTAGCGCCGCTTGGGCTCGAAGAAGATCACCGGGTCGTCGCTCTGGATGGCCTGCTGCATCATCCAGTAGGCGTCCCCGGCGTTCGACGGGGAGACCACCTTCAGGCCCGCCACGTGCGCGAAGAGCGCCTCGGGGGACTCCGAGTGGTGCTCGACGGCGCCGATGCCACCGCCGTAGGGGATGCGGACGACGACGGGGAGCTTGACCTTGCCCAGTGAGCGGGCGTGCATCTTCGCGAGCTGGGTGACGATCTGGTCGTAGGCCGGGAAGACGAAGCCGTCGAACTGGATCTCCACCACCGGGCGGTAGCCGCGCAGGGCCAGGCCGATCGCGGTGCCCACGATGCCCGACTCGGCGAGCGGGGTGTCGATGACGCGGGACTCGCCGAAGTCCTTCTGGAGGCCGTCCGTCACCCGGAACACGCCGCCGAGCTTGCCGACGTCCTCGCCCATGACGAGGACCTTGGGGTCGGAGTCCAGCGCGTGCCGCAGCGACTCGTTGATCGCCTTCGCCAGAGCCATGGTCGTGCTGGTCTTGCTGGTCGCAGTGCCGGCCATCTCAGTTGCCCCCCTCACCCGCGGCGACGCCGCTGTCGGACTCCGTCTCGAACGACGCCTGGTAGGCGGCGAACCGGGCCCGCTCCTCGTCGACGAGCGCGTGCCCGTCCGCGTACGCGTTCTCGAAGATGGCGAAGTGGTCCGGGTCCGGCATGGCACGGACCGCTTCGCGCACTCGCCTGCCCAACGCCTCGCTCTCGGCCTCGAGTTCCGCGAAGAATCCCTCGTCCGTGTGGTTTGAGGCCTCCAGGTACCGGCGCAGGCGCAGGATCGGGTCCTTGGCCTCCCAGGCGACGCGCTCGTCGTCGTGCCGGTAGCGGGTGGGGTCGTCGGAGGTGGTGTGGGCGCCCATCCGGTACGTGTACGCCTCGACGAGGGTCGGCCCCTCGCCGCGACGAGCCCGCTCCAGGGCCCACTTGGTGACCGCGAGGCAGGCGAGGACGTCGTTGCCGTCGACGCGGACGCCCGGGAAGCCGTAGCCCTGCGCGCGCTGGTAGAGCGGGACGCGGGTCTGCTTCTCGGTCGGCTCGGAGATCGCCCACTGGTTGTTCTGGCAGAAGAACACCACCGGCGCGTTGTAGACGGCGGAGAAGGTGAACGATTCGGCGACGTCGCCCTGGCTGGAGGCACCGTCGCCGAAGTAGGCGAGGACCGCGCTGTCCGCGCCGTCCTTGGCGATGCCCATCGCGTAGCCGGTGGCGTGCAGCGTCTGGGAGCCGATGACGATCGTGTAGAGGTGGAAGTTGTTCCCGTTGGGATCCCAGCCGCCGTTGTTGACGCCGCGGAACATGCCCAGCAGGTTGGCCGGGTCGACACCGCGGCACCAGGCGACGCCGTGCTCGCGGTAGGTCGGGAAGACGTAGTCGTCGTCGCGCAGGGCGCGGCCGGAGCCGATCTGGGCGGCCTCCTGGCCGAGCAGCGAGGCCCACAGGCCCAGCTCGCCCTGGCGCTGGAGGGAGGTGGCCTCGGCGTCGAAGCGGCGGGTGAGCACCATGTCGCGGTACAGGCCGCGCAGCTCGTCGGGGGTGACGTCGGCGATGTACGGGTCGTACTCGGCGTCCTTCACGCGCTTGCCCTCGGGCGTGAGCAGCTGGACGAGCTCGGGCTCGCCGCCCTTCCCGGCGGTGGCGCCGGCGGCACGGGCGGTGCGGGCCCCGGCGGCGGTGCGCTTGCCGGCGGCGCGCTTACCGCCGGTGGCCTTGGCCGCGGCGGCGCGGGTGGTGCCGGCCGCCGTCTCGGTGCCGGTGGCGCCGGCCTTGCCTCCGGCGCTGCGTCGCGGCTTGCGCGCGGCAGTGCTCTCCACGGTCACGTGTGCTCCTCCGTCGGTCCGGCCCCCGGGGTTGCCGGGAACCAGTACGGCTCACCTGTTCCGACACCCGCGCACGGGGTGGGTGCCACTCGGCCGGAACAGGCGTGACAGGTGCCCCGGCGAGCGCCCTGCAAGATGCACGTTACCCAGTACGCCACATATCTGTGAAACCCCACCTGACCTGCGTTTTTGCTTGGATTTCCAAGTAAAATCGGCAAACTCGGGAAGGATCCTGGTCACAGCCTTGCAGGAGGCCGGAGCAACGGCACGTTATCCCGTCGGCCTCGGCAACGGGAAGAGCACGGATAGACGAGCGCACCAACCCACCGGAAAGGGCGAATCACCCCATACCACCACACCGGCCACCGGCCCGGGGGATCACTTCCCGCCCGAGGCCCACCCCAAGGCGACCGTCGGGGACCGCTTGTGACGCCTGGTGACTGTGTGTGACAACGCGCAGCTCACGGCGCCGAACAGTGCCCTAGCATCGGGCGCGTGCCGCGCTCCTGTGTACCACCCCTCATGCCCCACGCGCCCCCTCTGGGCGCCCTGCTCCGCCGGTACGCCGCCGGCTCCCCCCTCGACTGCGCGCCCGTCGACCAAGGGCTGCTGAACCGCGGCTACCGGCTGCGCACGACCCACGGCCGCTACTTCCTCAAGCACCACTTCGACCCGGACACCGCCGACGAGGCCTCGATCGTCCGCCAGCACCGGGCCACCCAGCGCCTGGCCGACCTGGGGGTCCCCGTGGCGCCCCCGCTGCCCGGCCGCGACGGGCGCACGGTCGCCGTCGTCGGCGGCCACGCCTACGCCCTGCACCCGTGGATCGACGGCCGCCACCGCCACGGCGCCCAGCTCACCCCCGACGAGTGCGCCCGTCTGGGGGCGCTGCTGGGAGTCGTGCACGCGAGCCTGGAGCGGGTGATGCCGGCGCACGCGCGGGCCCGCGCCACACCCCCGGAGAGCGTCGCCCCGGCCGACACCTTCGCCGTGATCGACGACCTCCTCGCGCGCGTGCGCCGGCACCGCCCCGCCGACTCCTTCGACGAACTGGCCCACCACCGGCTCCTGGAACGGCGCGCCCTGCTGGAACGGAACGCGGACCGCCGTCCCCCGCGCAGCGGCCCGGCCGGCTGGGTGCACGGGGACTTCCACCCGTTCAACCTGCTCTACCGCGACGACGCCCCCGCCGCCATCGTCGACTGGGACCGGCTCGGCGTGCAGCCGCGCGCCGAGGAGGCCGTCCGCGCCGCCGCGATCTTCTTCGTCCTGCCCGGCGGCACCCTCGACCTGCCCAAGGCCCGGGCGTACGCGCGCGCGTACCGGCGCGCCGCAGGGGCCACCCCCTCGGAACTCGCGGCGGCCGTGCACCGCGTGTGGTGGGAACGCCTCAACGACTTCTGGATGCTGCGCTGGCACTACGAGCGCGGCGACACCCGCGCCGACCCCCAGTTCCCGGCGGCCTCCGCCCTGGCGGTGTGGTGGACGCGCGAGTACGACGCGGTGTGCGACGTCTTCACGCTCTGACCCGGGTGCGGGGCCGCCCCGTCGGGGCGGGCCGCGAAGACGACGACGCGCGCGTGGAGAGCCCGGTCGGGGCCCCACGCGCGCGTGGTGGTGCGGACGGAGGAGATCAGCCGCCGATGGTGCCGAGGCTGGTGGTGCCCTGGTCGCTGCCGCTGGAGGTGCCCGTCGCGGAACCGGCGTCGTCGCCGCTCCCGTCGTCGGTGCCCGAGTCGCTCGACTCGGTGTCGGTCGGCTCCTCCGACGGCTGCGTCTCCGACGGCTCCTCCGACGGCTGCTCGCTCTCCTCGCTGCTGTAGCTCGGGGAGGGCGAGTACGACGGCGTGTACGACGGCGTGTACTCCGAACCGTAGTTCGAACCGGAGCTGCCCTCCGTCGTCTCCTCCTCCGTCGACTCGTCGGTCGGCGAGTCGCTCGGGGACGCGCTGCTCTCGTCCTCCGTCGCGGACTGCGTGACGGTCGGGGACTCCGTGGTCCCCGACCCGCCGCCGCCGTCCGAACCGCCGTTGTTCAGCGCGAGGGCGACACCGGCCGCGATGGCGATCACCGCGAGGACGGCGAGCACCCACAGCTTGCCGCGGCCGCTGCCCCTGTTGCCGTGCCCCTCGAACCCGCCGTCGTCGCCGCCTCCTCCGTAGCCCGAGGGCAGGATCGGCTGGGGGATCTGCGAGGTGCTGGAGCCGTCGGCGCCGTGCGGCATCGCCGTGGTGCCCGCGAACCCGGCCGCGGCGGCACCCCCGGCGGCGGCCGCGTCGACCGGCCCGGTGTTCCAGGTGCCGGTGTGGCCGCCCTGGTCGTACAGCATCTGCAGGGCGTACTGGACCAGGCCGCGCATCTCCTCCGCGGTCTGGAAGCGGTCGTCGGGCTCCTTGGCGAGGGAGCGCATGACGAGGCCGTCGAGTTCGGGCGGGCAGGCGCCGTCCGAGGTGCGCGACGGCGGCACCGGGATGTCCTGGACGTGCTGGTAGACCACCGACAGCGGCGTCTCGCCGGTGAACGGCGGCCGCAGCGCGAGCAGTTCGTACAGCAGGCAGCCCGTGGCGTACAGGTCGGATCGGTGGTCGACGGCCTTGCCGAGGGCCTGCTCCGGGGAGAGGTACTGCGGAGTGCCCATGACCATGCCGGTCTGCGTCATCGTCGTGGACGCGCCGTGCAGGGCGCGGGCGATGCCGAAGTCCATCACCTTCACCGCGCCGTTGTCCGTGATGATCACGTTCGCCGGCTTGATGTCGCGGTGGACGATGCCGTGCTGGTGCGAGTAGGCCAGCGCCTCCAGCACCCCGGAGACGATGATCAGTGCCTGCTCGGGACCCGGCGCCTCGGCGTTGAGCAGCAGATCACGGATCGTCCGCCCCTCGACCAGCTCCATGACGATGTACGGCACGCTCTGGCCGCCCACGAAGTCCTCGCCGGAGTCGTACACGGCGACGATCGCGTGGTGGTTGAGGCCGGCCACCGACTGGGCCTCGCGGGTGAACCGGGCCTTTGACACCGGGTCCTCGGCGAGATCGGCGCGCAGCAGCTTGACGGCGACGGTGCGCCCGAGGCGCACGTCCTCGGCGGCGAACACCTCCGCCATGCCGCCCCGGCCTAGTCTGTGGGTCAGCCGGTACCGGCCGTCCCCGACAAGCCCGCCGTTACCCCACAGCTCCGGCGCATCTGACATACCGCCGCCAGTCGCCTCGGGGTCGGACGGGCCCTGAGCGCGCTGCTGCTGTGCCATCGGTCCTCGCCGTCGTTTCTGCCCGCGGTGCGCGCGGTGTTGTCACGGTCTCCGTCGGCCACGCTACAGCCTCCGCGCAAGCCGCCGGTCCGGGATGAGCGCGGGTACAGGTCGGAGACCGGACCGGCCATCAAACCCGCACTCCGGGCCGGCGTGCAAATTCTGTGTACCGGCCGTACGCCGCCTGTAACGCTTCCGCGACGCTTCTTTCGCGTACGGTCACGGAACGGGCACCGCGCTTGACGTGTCAGTGGCCTGGGGCAGACTTGGCCGGGAATGGCACTTTCGATCAATGGCTGGCCACAGCAAGCGGCAGGTGCCCGACGCCTTACGGGGGACGCAGAAGATGAGCCAGGACGGCGCGCAGGGCCGGTATGCGGGGCGGGCGCTCGCCGGCGGCCGCTATCAGCTGCGCGACTTGCTCGGCGAGGGCGGCATGGCCTCCGTCCACCTCGCCTACGACTCCGTGCTCGACCGTCAGGTCGCGATCAAGACACTCCACACCGAGCTCGGTCGCGAGCAGGCCTTCCGCGAGCGCTTCCGCCGCGAGGCCCAGGCCGTGGCGAAGCTCACGCACACCAACATCGTCTCCGTCTTCGACACGGGCGAGGACGACGTGGACGGCATGACGACGCCGTACATCGTCATGGAGTACATCGAGGGCCGCCCGCTCGGGTCGGTGCTCGACGCGGACGTGCGGCAGCAGGGCGCGATGCCCGCCGACAAGGCGCTGAAGATCACCGCGGACGTGCTGGCGGCGCTGGAGATCAGCCACGAGATGGGGCTGGTCCACCGCGACATCAAGCCCGGCAACGTGATGATGACCAAGCGCGGTGTCGTCAAGGTGATGGACTTCGGCATCGCGCGCGCGATGCAGTCCGGCGTCACCTCGATGACGCAGACCGGCATGGTCGTCGGCACCCCGCAGTACCTCTCGCCCGAGCAGGCGCTGGGCCGGGGCGTGGACGCCCGCTCCGACCTGTACTCGGTCGGCATCATGCTGTTCCAGCTGGTCACCGGCCGGCTTCCGTTCGACGCGGACTCGCCGCTGGCGATCGCGTACGCGCACGTGCAGGAGGAGCCGGTGGCTCCCTCCTCCGTCAACCGCGCGCTGCCGCCGGCCGTGGACGCGCTGGTCGCCCGCGCGCTGAAGAAGAACCCGAACGAGCGCTTCCCCACCGCCGTGGCCATGCGCGACGAGTGCCTGCGCGTCGCGGCCTCCTTCCAGGCCGCCCCGCCGAGCATCGTCCCCGGCGCCCAGACGTCGAGCGGCGCGGGCGTCGGCTCCGCGGTCTTCCCGCCGGTCGGCCAGGGCACCCAGGGACCGACGGGCCATGTGCAGACGCCGTACCAGCCCGCGCCGAACAACCCGTACGGCACCCCGGCACCCTCGACGCCCGCCCCGGCGCCGTCCTACGGCTATCCGGCGCAGGGCGGTTACCAGACGCCCGCCCCGTCGTACGGCCACCAGCAGGCGCCGCACACCCCGCCCGCCTACAACCTCACCCCGCAGCCGTCGACGGCCGTGGGCTCCGGCGATGGACGGGCGAGCAGCAAGCCGGTGGTCGTCGGCTCGACCATCGTCGCGGTCGTGGCCGTCGGCGCCCTGCTCGGCACCCTCATGGCGAACGACGGCGGCGAGGACGACAAGGGCGGCTCGGGCGGAGCCAGTTCCAGCGCCTCCGCCACCAAGGCGGCCGGCTACCGCGGTCCGGACACCTCGAAGACGATCGACGCGGCCGAGTGCTCCGAGCCCGACGAGTCGTACAACGACCCCGACAAGATCCGCGTCCCGAACTTCCAGTTCAAGTACATCAAGTCGGTCAAGGAGTGCTTCCAGGCGGCCGGCTGGACGATGACGATCAAGGACGTCGACGAGAACACGTACGGCCAGGGCGCGGTCATGGACCAGTTCCCGTCCGCCGGGACGGACGTCGACCCCGAGGACATGCCGGAGATCGAGCTGAGCGTGTCGACGGGCAATCCGGCGTCCTGACGCCCCGGCACCCGAAAAGGGCCCGGCGCCGGTCGCCGGGCCCTTCTTACGGGGTCTGCTCTTACGGAGAGTCTGCTCGTACGGGGTCTGCTGGTACGGAGTCTGCTCGTACGGGGTCTACAGGTACGGTCCGCCCGAGCGGCCGCCCGCGCGGGGGTCGTCGATGCCCTCCTGGCCGCCCGCACCCGGCGGCAGCGCGCGGCGCATCTGCTCCAGCTGGGCGCGCGCGGCCATCTGCTGGGCGAACAGGGTGGTCTGGATGCCGTGGAACAGGCCTTCCAGCCAGCCGACCAACTGGGCCTGAGCGATCCGTAGTTCGGCGTCACTCGGAGTCGCGTCGTCGTTGAACGGCAGGGAGAGCCGCTCCAACTCCTCGACGAGCTCGGGCGCCAGACCGTCCTCCAGTTCCTTCACCGAACTGGAGTGGATCTCCTTGAGCCGAGCCCGGCTCGCCTCGTCCAGGGGAGCCGCCCGCACCTCCTCCAGCAACTGCTTGATCATGCTGCCGATCCGCATGACCTTCGCGGGCTGCTCGACCTGTTCCGTCACCGGGGTCTCACGGGAGTCCTCGTCCGCGTCGACGCCACCGAGTGCCATGCCGTCCTGGCCCACGACCAGGATCCGCTGGGCGTTCTCCGGCGACCTTTCGTTCCTCGGCATCTCCATGCCGCCATTCTCTCGCACCCGTACACCTCATCATCGTGCTGCCCCCCGGGAAAGATGATCCACCGTTTCCGTTCGGAGCAGTCCGCGATGCGGTGAACAAGGCCGAATGCCAGGCTTGTCGCTACTTGTTCTCTGTCGGCTGACACCGGGAGGGGGTCACGGGCGTGACTTCATGGCGGTGGGGGTTGTGCGGGCTGGCGGTGAGCCTGGCGCTGACGGCCGGGCTGCCGTACGGCGGCGTCGCGTCGTACGCCGCCGTACCGTCGTCGTCCACGGCCTTGCCCCCGTCTCCGTCCTCGTCCTTGTACACGTCTTCGTACACGTCCTCGTCCGCGTCCGCGTCCCCGGTCGGGCCCGACCGGGCCGGGAGCCGGGCCGGGGAGGGACGCATCCGTCCGGGGCGGACGGCGGACGAAGACCGGGACGGGGCCGAGGACGGGGACGTGTACGGGGACGTGTACGAGGACGATGACGTGGAGGCGTACGAGGAGCAGGACGTCGGGGAGGACCCGGCCGAGGAGGACCCGGCCGAGGAGGAGCCGCCCGCGGCCGGGCTCGTCCCCAGCGCGTCGCCGCGGGCGGTCGCCCAGCAGGAACAGCCCGTCGGGCACGCCCTGCGGGTCCTGCCCCTCGGCAGCGGCCTGATCCTCATCGGCCTCGGTCTCGGCCTCGCCTTCCTCGGACTGCGGCTGCGCCGCGGCTAGGACGGCGCCGCCGGGGGCGGTGCGGTGCGGTGCGGTCAGGGTGCGACCAGCAGGACCTTGCCGACGTGGCCGCTCTCCTCGACGATGCGGTGGGCGGTGGCCGCGTCGTGCATCGGGACCTCGCGGTCGACGACCGGGCGGACGTGACCGGCGGCCAGCAAGGGCCAGACGTGCTCGCGCACCGCCGCGACGATCGTCGACTTCTCCCCGAGCGGGCGGGCCCGCAGCGAGGTCGCGCTGATCGCGGCACGCTTGGCGAGGAGCGCGCCGATGTTCAGCTCACCCTTCACCCCGCCCTGCATGCCGATGATCGCGAGGCGGCCGTTGACGGCCAGGCTCTGGACGTTGCGCTCCAGGTACTTCGCGCCCATGTTGTCGAGGATGACGTCGGCCCCGGCACCGTCCGTGGCCTGCTTGATCTCGGCCACGAAGTCCTGCTCCCGGTAGTTGACCAGGATGTCCGCGCCCAGCTCGGCACACCGCCGCAGCTTCTCCTCGCTGCCCGCGGTGACGGCGACCCTGGCCCCGACGGACTTGGCCAGCTGGATGGCCATGGTGCCGATCCCGCTGGAGCCGCCGTGCACCAGCAGCGTCTCACCGGGGCGCAGGTGGGCGACCATGAAGACGTTCGACCAGACCGTGCACGTCACCTCGGGGAGCGCGGCGGCCTGCCGGAGATCGACCCCCTCGGGCACCGGCAGCAGCTGCCCGGCCGGGACGACGACCTTCTCCGCGTATCCGCCGCCCGCGAGCAGCGCGCACACCTCGTCGCCGACGGCCCAGCCGCTGACTCCGGGGCCGAGCTCGGCGATGCGCCCCGAGCACTCCAGGCCGGGGTAGGGCGACGCGCCCGGCGGCGGGTCGTAGAAGCCCTGCCGTTGCATGATGTCGGCGCGGTTGACGGCGCCGGCCACCACCTCGACCAGGACCTCGCCCTCGCCGGGTACGGGATCGGGGACCTCGTCCCACACCAGCGCCTCGGGACCACCAGGTTCGGAAATCGTGATCGCATGCATGGGAGGGACGCTACTCCTGCGTCCGCGGCGGCCGCCGTAGCGGCCATCGCTCCCGCGTCCCCGGCAGGAGCGATGTCGGCCGTCGTCCGTATGTCCCCGGCAGGAGCGGTGACGGCCGTCATCCTCATGTCTCAGGCAGGAGCCGTGTCGGCCTTCGGTCCCTGCGTCTGCGGGCCGACACCTCCCCATGAGCCAGCACACCGCCGGCCTGGCCATCGAGACCGCGG
Organism: Streptomyces sp. NPDC088812; assembly: GCF_044750285.1. Classification (NCBI taxonomy): domain Bacteria; kingdom Bacillati; phylum Actinomycetota; class Actinomycetes; order Kitasatosporales; family Streptomycetaceae; genus Streptomyces; species Streptomyces sp. NPDC088812. The sequence continues at coordinate 21,375 of NZ_JBIVJP010000008.1, forward strand.
GCCTGGTGAAGACGTTCGGCGAGACCCGAGCCGTGGACGGCGTGGACCTCACCGTGCCCGCCGGCACGGTCTACGGCGTCCTCGGGCCCAACGGCGCCGGAAGGACCACCACCGTCAAGATGCTCGCCACGCTCGATCTGGCGGCCGTCGACGATGATCGGCTACCTCCTCGGCGATGCCCTGCGCTACACGATCGCCTCCGTCGTGATGCTCACCGTCGGCATGATCCTCGGCTACCGCCCGGACGGCGGGTTCGTCGGCGTCGTCGCCGGGATCGCTGTTCGTGCTGGTCTTCGAACCGGTCACGATGCGGCTGTACAACCGCAAGCAGGAAGGCTCCTCCTGGAGACAAGACGCCGTCCACGAGAGCCGGATGCCATCCGCTTGAGGCGGGGCGCCGTGCGAGACGCCGGGCGCCGACCGCTGGAGGCCGGGTGCCGTCCGCTAGAGGCGGGGTGCCGTCCGCGGCTCCGGTGGCACCCGCACGATGGTGACCAGGCGGTCCGTCAGCTCCAGGACTCCGATCGCCGGATCGTCGTAGGCGAGCACCCGGTGACCGCGGACGACGCTCACCACCAGGTCGTCCGTCTCGCGCGGACTGCGTCCCGACTCGGCCTTGGTGACGGGCCGTTCCACGAGGTCCAGGCCGCTGCCCTGGTGCATGAGGTCCTCCATGACCCGGCCGGCCGCCGGGCTGAGCACGGACAGCCCGAGGAGGCGTCCGGCCGCTCCCGCACTGGTGATGACCTCGTCGGCGCCCGACTGCTGGAGCAGCGGCGCGTTCTCCTCCTCCCGCACCGCGGCCACGATCTTCGCCCGGGGATTGAGCTGGCGGGCGGTCAGGGCCACGAGGACGGACGTGTCGTCACGTTCCGTCGCGATGATGATCTTTCCGGCCCGCTGCACCTCCGCCCGGCGCAGCACGTCGCTGCGCGTCGCGTCGCCGACCACGCCCTCGTAGCCCTCGGCCGTCGCCGCGGCGATCATCTTGGCGCCGGGATCGATCACGACGACCTGCTCCTTCCGCAGTCCCGAGGCACAGGCGGTGCGGATCGCGGCCCGCCCCTTCGTGCCGAAGCCGACGACGACGGTGTGGTCGCGCAAGGGAGACCTCCGGGATACTGGGCGGAACCTCGGTACGGACGGGGTGTTGCGTGCTGACGGGAACAACCCGCCGGGAACCATGGTGCCCACCGTACGGATCACCATGACAGGGGGCACGCGATGCGAGACCACGAACGACAGCCTGCCGGGGCGCGGCGGCTCTCCCTCCTCAGGTCGCTCTGGTACCGCTCGCGCGCCGAGGCCCGTGACGACGCCGAGGCCGGCCGCTCCATCACGATGCCGGTGCAGAGCGCTCTGCCGCCACTCCAGCAGGTGCTGCGGCGCCTCGCACTGGCCCTGTTCGTACTGGCCGTCACCACGTTGATCGTCTACGCCGACCACGAGGGTTACAACGACAACTCCGACGGCTCCGTCGATCTCCTCGACTCGGCCTACTACGCCACCGTCACCCTCTCCACCACCGGATACGGCGACATCACGCCCGTCAGCGACACGGCCCGGCTCATCAACATCCTCGTCATCACGCCGCTGCGCGTGCTCTTCCTGATCATCCTGGTCGGCACCACCCTCGAAGTGCTCACCGAGCGCACCCGTCAGCAGGTCCGCGTCCACCGCTGGCGCACCCGCACCCACAACCACGTCGTGGTCGTCGGCTACGGCACCAAGGGCCGCCACGCGGTGGAGACGCTCATCGGGCAGGGCATCCCCAAGGAACAGATCGTCATCGTGGACGCGCAGCTCAAGGCCGCGGTGTCGGCCGGGGACGACGGGCTGGTCACGGTGACCGGGGACGCCACCCGCTCCGAGACGCTCCTCAAGGCCGAGGTTCCCAGCGCCGCCCGGGTGATCGTCGCCCCTCAGCGCGACGACACCGCGGCCCTGGTCACCCTCACCGCCCGCCAGCTGAACCGGCGAGCCACGATCGTCGTCGCCGCCCGGGAGGACGAGAACGTCCCGCTGCTCAAGCAGAGCGGCGCGGACACGGTGGTCACCAGCTCCAGCTCCGCCGGCCGACTGCTCGGCGTCTCCATGGTCAGCCCGATCGTGGCGAGGACCCTGGAGGACCTGATGACCCTGGGCAGCGGACTGGACCTCATCGAACGTCCCGTCACCCGGCAGGAGGTGGGCCGGTCGCCACGCGCCTGCGCGGACCTGATGGTGGCGGTCCTCCGGGGCAAGGACCTCCTGGACTTCGCCGACCCGAAGCTCACCGAGCTCAAGGCGGGGGACCGGGTGATCACGGTGAGCCGGGCCCCGGTCACCGAGCAGGTGTGACCCGGGCGGGCGACGCTGAAGAGGCGAACGTTTCACGTGAAACGAGCAGGTTGTGATCGGTCGAGGTGTTTCACGTGAAACAGGACGAGTGGGCCATTCGCGTGTTTCACGTGAAACAGGCGTCGATCCCGGCCGCAGCCCACGGCAGGTCCAGCAGTTCCGTCTCCTGACCGGCGCGTGCCCCACCCGGCGGTACGACGGCCAGGGCGTCGGCCGCCGCGATGCCCCGCAGCATCGCCGGGCCGTTGTAGTGCAGCGGCACGGCATGGTCGCCTCGCAGGACGGCCGGGACGAGCCGGGTGTCGTGCGGGTGACCGTGCACCGCCTCCTTCAGCGGCAGCGTGTACGGCTCGGGGGCCGGACGGGCGGCGAGCGTACGCAGCAGCGGCTCGGCGAGGGTGACCAGGCCGGAGACGGCCGCGAGGGGGTTGCCGGGCAGGCCCACGAGGTGCCGGCCGTCCTGGAGACGGGCCAGCAGCATCGGATGGCCGGGGCGGACCTGCACCCCGTCGACCAGGAGCTCGGCGCCGACGCGGCTCAGTGTGGGGTGGACGTGGTCGACGGGGCCGGAGGCCGTACCGCCGGTGGTGATGATCAGGTCCGCTCCTGACGTCGTCAGGGCCCGGTACAGGGCCTCCGCGTCGTCGCCCAGTCTGCGCAACGCCACCACCTCGGCACCCAGCCCGCGCAGCCACGGGGGGAGCATCGGGCCGAGCGCGTCCCTGATGAGGCCGTCGTGCGGGCGGCCCTCGGTGAGCAGTTCGTCGCCGAGGACGAGCACCTCCACGCGGGGCCGGGGGACGGCCGCCAGCGTGTCGTAGCCTGCGGCCGCGGCGAGCCCCAGGACGGCCGGGGTCACCACCGCTCCGGTCGGCAGCAACTGCTCCCCGCTCCGGCACTCCTGGCCACGGGGACGGATGTCCTGGCCGTGCCGGCTCTCACCGGTGGGGTGCAGCCGGCCCTTCTCGTCGATACGGCCGTGCTCGCTGCGGAGCACGGCCGTGGTGTCGGGCGGGATCCGGGCTCCGGTGGCGATACGAGCGGCCTCACCGTCGGCGAGGGGCGCGGGCTGCGCGTGCCCGGCCAGGACGTCCTCGTCCCGTACGGCCCAGGGACCGGGGCCGGCGACCGCCCAGCCGTCCATCGCGGAGGTGTCGAAGGAGGGCAGGTCGGTGAGGGCGGTCAGAGGGGCGGCCAGGACCAGGCCGAGCGCGTCGACGAGGGACACCGAGACGGGGGTGCGGCGGGCGGCGGTGGAGCGGGCGGCCCGGCCGGCGATCGTGCGGGCCTCGGCCCACGGGGTGGCGGTGGCCCGGTGACGGGACGACGTGTGTCCCTGGGCGTCACGGGAGCCGGATGCCCCGCCGTGCCCTGCGCCGGGCCGGCCGGCGCGGTCGTCGCCGTTCCGTCCGCCTCGGTCCTCACCGTGCGCGGCCGCCGACGCGGGGCTGCGGTCCCCGTCCGGGCGGACGGCGCTGTCTCCGGCCGGGCCGGGGGAGCTGTTGCCGTGGTTCACGAGGGCGAGCGCCTCCTCGACGTCGAGGTCCTCGGCGTCCTGGCCGTCCCGGACACCGAAGGCGGTCATCCGGCGTCCGGGCGGGTGTCGGGCGTGGCGTCGGGAGCCACGTCGGACCGGCCGTCGCCGGGTTCGTCGGCCCAGCGCACGGCCAGGTCGGCGGCCTTGCGGGAGGCCTCGGCGACGGCTTCGGGGCCTCCCTGGGCCCGCCCGGCCGCGTAGCCGACCAGGAAGGTGGTCAGCGGGGCGGCGGGCCGGGCCACACCGTGGGCGGCGTCACGGGCGAGATCGAGGAGGACGCCGGTGTCGACGTCGAGGTCGATGCCCAGTTCGTCCTTGACTGCGGAGATCCATTCATCCAACACGTGGCCATGCTCCCTGATACGTGCCCTGGCGGTGGCGATGTCGTCCCAGGTGTCGCAGTCGAAGGACGCGACGGGGTCGGGGACGCGGGTGAGGTCGAGCCCGGCGGTGAGCCGGCGCAGCGGAAGGCCGGTGAGGCCGTCGTGCTGCTCGCCGAGCGCCGTCAGTTCGCGGCGCAGGGCGGGCGTGCGGTAGGCGGCGACGAGCGGCTGGTCGCGGCCGTCGGCGTCGGTGAGCAGCGCGCCCTCGGCACGGTTGTCGTCCAGGGCGGCCAGCAGGCTGCGGACGGTGTCCGGCGCGAGGAACGGCAGGTCGGCGGAGAGGACGAGAACGCGGTCGGCGGTGGTGTGGCGCAGTCCGGCGCCGAGGGCCGCGACCGGACCCGCGCCGGGCGGGTCCTCGCGCGCCCACCGCACCGGCCGGACGGTGGGCCGGGGGTCGGCGACGACGACGGTGGTCCGCGCGTCGGCGCAGGCGGACAGCACCCGGTCGAGCAGCGCGCGCCCGCCCACGCGGACGCCGGGCTTGTCGGCACCGCCGAGACGGCGGGCTCCGCCGCCGGCGAGCACGACGGCGTCGTGAGCGGGAGACGCGTTCGGGGTCATCCCCCGAGTATGCGCGGCCCGCCGATCACGGGGAACGCGCGGGCGTCCGCGTCATCACAGTGTGCGCAGCAGCACCGCCGGCTGTTCCACGCAGTCCGCCACGTAGCGCAGGAATCCGCCCGCCGTACCCCCGTCGCACACGCGGTGGTCGAAGGTGAGCGAGAGCTGGACGACCTGGCGCACCGCCAGCTCCCCCTCGTGCACCCACGGCTTGGGGACGATGCGGCCGACGCCGAGCATGGCCGCCTCGGGGTGGTTGACGATCGGCGTGGAGCCGTCGACGCCGAACACGCCGTAGTTGTTCAGCGTGAAGGTCCCACCGGTCAGATCACCCGGGGTGAGGGTCCCGGACCGGGCCGCGTCCGTGAGGCGGGCGAACTCGGCGCTGAGCCCTTCGGCGTCCCGGGCGTGCGCGTCGCGGACGACGGGGACGACCAGCCCCCGCTCGGTCTGGGCGGCGAACCCGAGGTGGACGTGGTCGAACCGGACGATCTCCCGCGCGTCCGCATCGACGGTGGAGTTGAGCTCCGGGAACCGGGCCAGGGCAGCGGTGCAGATGCGGGCCAGCAGCGCCAGGAGGGAGATCTTCGGGCCGCCGACGGCGTTCATCGCCGCGCGGGCGCGCATCAGTTCCGTGGCGTCGGCGTCCACCCAGCAGGTCGCGTCGGGGATCTCGCGGCGGCTGCGGGAGAGCCTGTCGGCGGCGGCCCCGAGCACGCCCCTGAGCGGGATGCGGTGCTCTCCCACGGGCGCGGGAGAGGCGGCGAACGTCGGTGGTACGGGAGTGTGCCGGGAGGCGGGGGCCGGAGGCGCGGGGACCTGGGGGGCGGCGGGAGCCGAAAGCGCCGCCGCCGGCGCCTGCTGTCCGGCCGGCGGCTGTGCGGTCCGCCTCCGGGCGGCGGCCACCCGCAGCGCGTCCTCCACGTCCGCCCGCAGGATCAGACCGTCCGGCCCGGACCCCTTCAACCGGGCCAGGTCCAGGCCGTTCTCCCGGGCGAGACGGCGCACCAGCGGGGAGATCACCGGGACGGGACCGTCCGCCGTGGAGTCGGCGGAGCCTCCGGCCCGCCCGTGGGCCGCCGCGGGCGCGGAGAAGGACGCGACGGCGGGCTCCCGGCCCGCGGAAGGCGCCGACGGAGCTGACGGAGCCGTAGCCGTCCGGGCCGACTCGCCCTCCGGCGTCGGCCGTCCCGCCCGCGTCGGCTCAGTCGGCCGTACCCGGCGCCGTCGCGCGGGCGCCTCCGAGGTGCCGTACCCCACCAGGACGTTGCCCGAGCCCTGGACACCCGGGGCCGGTGCGTCCGGTCCACGGGTGCCCGCGCCCTGGACGCCGCCGCCCCGGGTGTCCGAGTCGTCCGTCGGTCCTTCGGCGGAGGGTCCGCCGACCGCGACGGTCAGCAGCGGGGCGCCGACGGGCAGTTCCGTGCCCTCCTCGCCGAACCGGGCGGTGACCACGCCGCCGTAGGGGCACGGCACCTCGACCATCGCCTTCGCCGTCTCGACCTCGACGACCGGCTGGTCGACGGCGACGACGTCACCGACCTGCACCATCCAGCGCACGATCTCCGCCCCGGTGAGCCCCTCCCCGAGGTCCGGCAGCTTGAACTCCAGCACCTGTGCCATCAGCTCTCGGCCTCCCACTGCAGACGCGCCACGGCGTCCAGGATGCGGTCGACGCCTGGCAGGTGGTGGCGCTCCAGCATCGGCGGCGGGTAGGGGATGTCGAACCCGGCCACGCGCAGCACCGGCGCCTCCAGGTGGTGGAAGCAGCGCTCCGTGACACGGGCCGCGATCTCCCCGCCCGGGCCTCCGAAGGAGCCCGATTCATGGACGACGACCGCGCGGCCGGTCCTCCGTACCGAGGCGCAGACCGTCTCGTCGTCGAACGGCACCAGGGAGCGCAGATCGACGACTTCGAGGTCATGGCCCTCGGCGCGGGCCGCCTCGGCGGCTTCGAGGCAGACCGGCACCGACGGCCCGTACGTGATGAGTGTGGCGCTCCGGCCCGAGCGCCGCACCACCGCGCGGCCCACTGGTTCAACGGCCGGTGGTTCGTCCGGGTTCCAGGAGTCCTTGGACCAGTACAGGCGCTTGGGTTCGAGGAAGACGACCGGGTCGTCGGAGGCGATGGCGGCGCGCAGCAGGCCGTAGGCGTCGGCGACCGTGGCGGGCGTGACGACATGGAGCCCCGGAGTCGCCATGTAGTACGCCTCGGAGGAGTCGCTGTGGTGCTCGACGCCGCCGATGCCACCGCCGTAGGGGACGCGGACGGTGATCGGCACGGGCATGCGGCCGCGGGTGCGGTTGCGCATGCGGGCGACGTGGCTGATGAGCTGCTCGAACGCCGGGTAGGCGAAGGCGTCGAACTGCATCTCCACGACCGGCCGCAGCCCGTACATGGCCATGCCGACGGCCGTGCCGAGGATGCCCGCCTCGGCGAGCGGCGTGTCCGTGCAGCGGTCCTCGCCGAACTCCTCGGTGAGTCCGTCGGTGATCCGGAAGACGCCGCCGAGGGTGCCGACGTCCTCGCCCAGGACGTGCACGGACGGGTCGGCGGCCATCGCGTCGCGCAGCGCGCGCGTGAGGGCCTGCGCCATGGTGGCGGTCCTGGCGGCGACGGTGGTCATCAGTGCCCCCCTTCCCGCTCCGCGTCGAGCTCGGCCCGCAGCAGGGCGCGCTGCTCGCGCAGCTGGGGAGTGGGATCGGCGTACACGTGGGCGAACAGGTCCATGGGGTCGAGCGTCGCATCCTGGTGCATGCGGGCGCGCAGGTCGGCGGCGAGGGCCTCGGCGGCGTCCCGCGCGGCCTGCTTCTCCTGCTCGTCGAGCAGCCCGCGGGCGGTCAGCTCGTGTTCCAGCAGCAGGATCGGGTCGTGCTCGCGCCAGGTCTCGACCTCGGCGTCGCCGCGGTAGCGGGTCGCGTCATCGGCGTTGGTGTGGGCGTCGATGCGGTAGGTGACCGCCTCCACCAGCGTCGGTCCGCCGCCCGCGCGCGCGTGCCGTACGGCGTCGGACAGCACCTGGTGCACGGCGACCGCGTCGTTGCCGTCGACGAGCCGGCCCGGCATGCCGTACCCGACGGCCTTGTGGGCCAGGGAGGGGGCGGCGGTCTGCTTGGCGAGCGGGACGGAGATCGCGAAGCCGTTGTTCTGGACGAGGAAGACGACCGGTGCCTGCCAGACGGCGGCGAAGTTGAGCGCCTCGTGGAAGTCACCCTCGCTGGTGCCGCCGTCGCCGACCAGGGCGAGCGCGACCACGTCGTCGCCCTTCAGGCGTGCGGCGTGGGCGAGGCCGACGGCGTGCGGGAGCTGGGTGGCGAGCGGGGTGCACAGGGGCGCCACCCGGTGCTCGAGGGGGTCGTAGCCGGTGTGCCAGTCGCCGCGCAGCAGGGTCAGGGCCTCGACGGGGTCCACGCCGCGTGCGACCGCCGCGAGGGTGTCGCGGTAGCTGGGGAAGAGCCAGTCCCGCTCCCGCAGGACGAGCGCGGCGGCGATCTCGCAGGCCTCCTGGCCGGTGCTGGAGGGGTAGACGGCGAGGCGGCCCTGCTTGGTGAGGGCGGTGGCCTGCGCGTTGTACCGGCGGCCGCGCACCAGCTGGGCGTAGAGCCTGCGCAGCAGCTCCGGGTCGGCCTGCGCGGCCGCTTCGGTGCCGAGCACGCGGTGGGGCTCGGCGTCGGGCAGCAGCGGCGCGGGGTCGGTGCGGGGCTGCCAGGCGGGCGGCGGGGTCGGCCGATACGCGCCCCGCTGCTCCATGACCGTCATGACGGCACCTCCTCGTGGGGGTGGCTACGGGAGGCGGGTCGGCTGTGACCCGCCTCACCTACCGATTGTTCGGTCGTCGGCACATTTTGGCTACTGGCCCCCCGAGGCTGTGGACAAACGGTTCTCCACAGCCTGAGATGGACGCAGGTCGTCCACGGCGGAGAGGCGGGGGGACATGACACCTGAACAAATGGCCGACAGTCCGGACGACGGCTCGCCGCAGCCCCTGCCCCGCCCGCTGGACGCCATCGATCAGGACATCCTCCGGATGCTCCAGGCGGACGGCCGCGCCTCGATACGGTCGGTCGCCGAACGGGTCCACGTCTCGCGCGCCAACGCCTACGCGCGCATCAACCGGCTGCTCGACGACGGTGTCATCCGCGGCTTCGGCGCCCGCGTCGATCACGAGCGCGCGGGCCACGGCACGTCCGCGTACATCACGCTGAAGATCGTCCAGAATTCCTGGCGCACGGTGCGCGAGCAGCTCAGACAGCTCCCCGGCGCCTCCCACATCGCGCTGGTGGGCGGCGACTTCGACGTCCTGCTGCTGGTGCACGCACCCGACAACAGGGCGCTGCGCGAGCTGGTGCTCACCCGGCTCCAGGCCATTCCCCAGGTGCTCAGCACCCGCACGCTGCTGGTGTTCGAGGAGGAGGACCTGGAGCCGCAGGGGTGACCCGGGGGCCGGGACCCGTCGTTCGGATCACCCCGCAGACGCGGTCCGGACGACAGGGCCCGGTCCTCAAGCCTCCCGGCGCAGCCCCGAGAAGACCAGCCGCGCCACCGCGTCGGCCACGTCCCGCTCGCCCATGCCCCGCCCGTCCGGCCGGTACCACTCGACGATCGAGTTGATCATGCCGAAGACCAGCCGGGTCGCCAGCCGCACCTCGACGTCGCCGCGCACGTCCCCGTCGGCGGCGGCCGCCTTCAGCAGCGCGGCGACCCGGTGGTCGAAGTCACGGCGGCGCTCCAGGGCCCACCGCTCGGTGTCGGTGTTGCCGCGCACCCGCAGCAACAGGGTCACGTAGGGCAGTTCGGCTATGAGCACCTCGACCATGCGCCGCACGACGTACTCCAGGCGCTCGGCGGCCCGCCCCACGCGCGCGTGCTCCTCGTCGAGGATCCCGAAGAGGCCGTCCAGCGCCCGGCTCACCGCGCGCCGCAGCAGCTCCTCCTTGCCGGAGACGTGGTGGTAGATCGACGACTTGGAGATGCCGGCCGCCCGGGAGAGGTGCTCCATGGAGGTGCCGTCGTAGCCGCGCTCGTTGAAGACCTGCACGGCGACCGAGAGCAGGGTCTCCGGGGTGTACGTGTCCCGCTTGGCGGTGGTCATGAGGTCCCCTCCCGCCGGTCGGCGGCGTGTCCGTGGCGGTACAGCGCGAGCGAGGGCGCGTAGCGGCCGGAGGGTTCGCGCAGGTGCAGCTCCTCCAGCAGGTCGTGCGCCCAGGTCCTGCCCAGCCTGCGGCTCCACTCGAAGGGGCCGAGGGGGTAGTTGACGCCGAGGCGCATCGCGGTGTCGACGTCCTCCTCGGTGGCCACGCCCTTGGCGACGGCGTCGTGCGCGAGGTCGACGATCCGCGCAACCGTCCGGGCGACGATCATGCCGGGGACGTCGCCGATGACGCTGACGTCCTTGCCGAGCGCCTGGAACAGGCCGATGGCCTCGGACAGGGCCTGCGCGGAGGTGTCCTGGGAGGCGGACAGGGCGATGCGGGTGGCCTTGCGGTAGTCCAGGGCGAGGTCGAAGTAGACGACGTCGCGGAACTCGACGGAGGTCTGGCCGTCGGCGAGCGCGAGATGGCCGCCGCCGGGCAGCATCAGGCGGGTGCCGTGGTCCTCTTCCTCCTCGTGGACCGGGATGCCCGCCTCGCGGATCATCGCGAGCAGTTCCGCGGCGGGACCGAGGTCGCCCTCGGCGACGACGTGGGCGGGCGGCCGGTGCCGCTCCGCGGTGTGCGGCTCGGGGCGCTCGCCGGCCCCGGCGTCACCGCGGTGGTCGAACCAGCCCTGACCGGTCTTGCGGCCGAGGCGGCCGGACTCGACCAGACGGCGCTGGGCGAGCGAGGGGGTGAAGCGCACGTCCTGGAAGAAGGACTGCCACACGGAGTGCGTGACGGACTCGTTGACGTCCTGCCCGATCAGATCGGTCAGCTCGAACGCGCCCATCCGGAAACCGCCCGACTCGCGCAGGACGGCGTCGATGGTGGCGGGGTCGGCACCCTGGGACTCGTAGACCGCGAAGGCCTCGGCGTAGAAGGGCCGGGCGATGCGGTTGACGATGAAGCCGGGGGTGTCGGCGCAGGCGACCGGGGTCTTGCCCCACGCGCGGGCGGTCTCGTACGCGCGCGTGGCCGAGGTGACGTCGGTGGCGAAGCCGGAGACGACCTCCACCAGCGGCATCAGCGGCGCCGGGTTGAAGAAGTGCAGGCCCACGAAGCGGCCCGGGTTGCGCAGCGCGCCGCCGACGGCCGTCACCGACAGGGAGGAGGTGTTGGTGGCGAGCAGGCAGTCCTCGCCGACGACGTCCTCGAGCGCCCGGAACAGCTCCTGCTTGACGTCCAGCCGCTCCAGGACGGCCTCGACGACCAGCGCGCAGTCGGCGAGGCCGGCGAGGCCGTCCACGGGCAGGAGGCGGGCGCGGGCGGCGTCCCGCTCGGCGGCGGTGAGCCGGTCCTTCTCGACGAGCCGGTCGAGGCGGGCGCCGATCGCCGCGGACGCTTCCCGGGCGCGGCCGGCCACGGCGTCGTACAGCCGTACGGGGTGGCCCGCGACCAGCGCGACCTGGGCGATGCCCTGGCCCATGGTGCCGCTGCCGACGACGGCCACGGGGCTGCTGAGGTCGAGTGCTGTCATGTGCGCGATCCTCCCGCACGGGGTTTTCCACAGATGCGGCAGGCCCCCTTGTCCCGACCGATCGTTCGGTTACTCTAACTCTGACTGGCCGAACCGTCACCCGCCTCCAGCCCGACCGAGGCGCCCCGCACCGCGTCTCCCGATGTCCTGCCCTTCTTCCGCCCAGGTCATGAGCTCGACGAGGAGCTCTCACGACGAGGAGTTGGTCCCGCATGGCCGCCGAACCCACCGCACCCGATCTGATCGCCAGGCACCGGCCCACCCTCGACCAGGCCCTGGAAGCGATCCGCACCCGCGCGTACTGGTCCCCGCACCCCGAACACCCCAAGGCCTACGGCGACCACGGCAGCCTGGACGCGGCCGCGGGCAAGGCGGCCTTCGACGCCCTGCTGGGCACCCGCCTCGACCTGGGCCAGCCCGGTACCGACGACTGGGTGGGCGGCGAGGTCTCCCCGTACGGCGTGGAGCTGGGCGTGACGTACCCGCACGCGGACGTCGACGTGCTGCTGCCCGCCATGCGGGCCGGCCAGCGGGCCTGGCGCGACGCGGGGGCGGAGGTCCGCGCGGTGACCTGCCTGGAGATCCTCAAGCGCATCAGCGACCGGACGCACGAGTTCGCGCACGCCGTCATGCACACCTCCGGCCAGGCCTTCATGATGGCGTTCCAGGCGGGCGGCCCCCACGCCCAGGACCGCGGTCTGGAAGCGGTGGCGTACGCGTACGCCGAACAGACCCGCACCCCCGACACCGCCGAGTGGACCAAGCCGCAGGGCAAGCGCGACCCGCTCGCGCTGACCAAGCGGTTCACGCCCGTCCCGCGCGGTGTCGCCCTGCTCATCGGCTGCAACACCTTCCCGACGTGGAACGGCTATCCGGGCCTGTTCGCCTCCCTCGCCACCGGCAACGCGGTCCTGGTAAAGCCCCACCCGCGCGCGGTGCTGCCGCTCGCGCTCACCGTGCGGATCGCCCGCGAGGTGCTGGCCGAGGCCGGCTTCGCCGCCGACCTGGTCGCGCTCGCCGCCGAACGGCCGGGCGAGGGCATCGCCAAGACCCTGGCCCTCCGTCCCGAGATCAAGATCATCGACTACACCGGTTCGACGGCCTTCGGCGACTGGCTGGAGGACAACGCCCGCCAGGCGCAGGTCTACACGGAGAAGGCCGGCGTCAACACGGTCCTCGTGGACTCCACCGACGACTACCGGGGCATGCTCTCCAACCTGGCCTTCTCGCTGTCCCTGTACAGCGGCCAGATGTGCACCACCCCGCAGAACCTGCTGATCCCCCGCGACGGCATCCGCACCGACGAGGGCCCCCGCGGCTACGACGAGGTCGTCACCGACCTGGCCCGCTCGGTCGACGCTCTCCTCGGCGACGACGCGCGCGCGAACGCCCTGCTCGGCGCCATCGTCAACCCCGACGTCAAGGCCCGGCTCGAAGCGGCGGCCGGGCTCGGCGAGGTGGCCCTCGCCTCCCGTGAGGTGCCCCACCCGGACTTCCCCGACGCGGTCGTGCGCACCCCCGTGATCGTGAAGCTGGACGGCGCCAAACCGGACGACGAGGCCGCCTACATGAGCGAGTGCTTCGGACCGGTCTCCTTCGCCGTCGCCGTCGACTCGTCCGCGGAGGGCGTCGAGCTGCTGCGGCGCACCATCCGCGACAAGGGCGCGATGACGGTCGGCGCGTACACCTCCGACGCGGAGGTCGAGCGGGCCGTCGAGGAGGTCTGCCTGGAGGAGGCCGCCCAGCTGTCCCTCAACCTCACCGGCGGGGTCTACGTCAACCAGACGGCCGCCTTCTCCGACTTCCACGGCTCGGGCGGCAACCCGGCGGCCAGCGCCGCCCTCACCGACGGCGCGTTCGTCGCGAACCGCTTCCGGGTGGTGGAGGTGCGCCGGGAGGCCTAGACCTGTCCTACACCACGTCCGGCCCGGGAGAGCCGCCCCGCAGATCCGTGCCCCCGCCCCCGGCGCTCCAGTGGTACAGCGTCATGGCCACGCTGGTGGCGAGGTTGTAGCTGGAGACCTGGGGGCGCATCGGCAGGGCGAGCAGGTGGTCGGCCCGCGCGCGGAGCGCGGCCGACAGCCCGCTGCGCTCCGAACCGAAGGCGAGGACGGCATCGTCCGGGAGCTTCACGTCCCGGAGGTCCTCGCCCTCCGGGTCGAGCGCGAACACCGGGCCGGGCGGCAGTTCGTCGACGGCCAGCCGCTCCACGGCGGTCGCGAAGTGCAGCCCCGCACCGCCGCGCACCACGGTCGGATGCCAGGGGTCGAGCGTGCCGGTGGTGACCACGCCGGTCGCCCCGAAACCGGCCGCCAGCCGGATCACGGCTCCCGCGTTGCCCAGGTTGCGCGGCTCGTCGAGCACCACGACCGGCGCGGTGCGCGGCAGCCGGGCCAGCGCCCGCAGATGCGCCTCCCGGGAGGGCCGTAGGGCCAGCGCGGCCACGGCGGTGGGATGCGGACGCGGCACCAGCGAGGCGTACGTCGCCTCCGGCACCTCCGTCAGCAGCGCGTCCAGCGTCCGCCGGACGTCGGGGGCGAGCTCGTCGGCGAGGGCGAGCGCCGCCCGCCGGTCGACGGCGACCGCCACCGGGATCTCGGCCCCGAAGCGCACGGCGTGCTTCACGGCGTGGAAGCCGTCGAGGAGCACGCAGGCGTCGGCCGTCCGGCGCCACAGTGCGAGGGGGTCGGTCATGCCGTGAAGCCTACGCGGCTGGGCTCGGCGTCCTGGGGCGTGCGCGGGCCCGGCGGCGGCTCCGCCGCGACGGCCCGGTCCCGTGCCACGATCGCCACGCCCGCGCGGGCCGCCCACCCGCCGAGCCGGCGCAGGAAGGGCGTCGGCAGGAAGACCGCGTCCGCCGCGATCATCGCGAGCGAGAAGAACGGCAGCCCGAGGACCACGGCGATCGCCGCGTGCTCGATCATCATGACCACCAGCAGGACGTTCTTCACGCGCCGGTTGAACAGCGTGAAGGGGAAGGCGACCTGCACGGCCACCGTCCCGTAGGTCACCAGCATGACCATGGTGCCGCTGGAGGACAGCAGCTCGCCCAGGGCGGGCCAGGGCGAGAAGTAGTCCAGGTGCAGCGGGTAGTAGACGGCGGTGCCGTCCTGCCAGCGGGAGCCCTGGACCTTGTACCAGCCGGCCGTCGCGTAGATCAGACAGGCCTCCGCCATGATCACCAGCAGGGCGCCGTTGTGCAGGATGTTGGCGACGACGTCCAGCAGGATCCTGGGTTCCGCGGACCGTGTCAGGCGCCCCACGGCCCACCACAGGCCCTGTGCGGCCCACACCGCCCACAGGATCGCCGGCACGACCGGATCACCCTCCAGACGCCCCGTCCCGGTCGCCACGACCAGCACCAGCCCGAACACACCCCACAGGGCGGGCCCCACCCGGTCCGTGACCCGCTCGCCCCGCGCGCGTGCCTCGGCCGCGCGCCGCGCCCGCCGCGCGTCCAGCGACCACACCTGGGCGCAGCGCGTGAACACGAGGTAGAGGGACATCAGGTGCATCACGTTGTCGCCGCCGTCGCCCACGAACACACTGCGGTTCTGCAGCGACAGCACGCCCGCCATGAACAGCACCGACACCGTGCGGGTGCGCCAGCCGAGCAGCAGCAGCGCGCTCGCCAGCACCGCGCACGCGTAGACGAGCTCGAACCAGACCCGCCCGTCCGACCACATCAGGGCCGAGAAGGCGCCGTTGCCGTCGATCAGCCGCCGGGCCAGCTCCCAGCTCCAGGGGCCGTCGGGGCCGTAGAGCTCCTCGCGGTGCGGATACTCACGCAGCAGGAACAGCAGCCAGGTCAGGCTGAAGCCGATACGGACCACGGCGCTCTGGTAGGGCCCGAGCGCGGCCCCGGTCACACGGGCCATCGCGGCGGACACCGACAGGGACAACCGGTTCACCGCGCACCTCCCTCGGCGGCCGGAACCGACCACCAGGGCAGCACGCGGTACACCGGCCGCGAGGTGACCTGGTCGGAGACCCAGGGGGGCGCCGGCACGTTGGTGGTGCGGGAGCGGACCTGGACCCGCTCGATCAGGCCGCCCTCCCCGGCCGCGCCGCCACGCTCCAGGCGCCCGACGACGATGCGGCGCAGGTACTCCTCGGACAGGGCGCTGCGCGAACCCACCGCACGGTCGTCGGCGTCGTGCGAGCCCAGGTAGAAGTCCCAGGCGCGACGCAGCTCGTTCTGCTGGGTGTGGCTGGGCACCAGGTTGCCGTCGATGGCCCGGCCGTCCTGCGCGGAGAGGTCGTACCAGCCGGTGGTGCGCGAGGAACCGTCCGCGGTGCGGACGTCGGCGCGGACCTGCACGGCGATGTTCTGCTGGAGCGGGTTCGGCGCGAACAGCTTCCAGTTCTGCTCGAACTCCGGGTAGATCCAGTCGTCGATCGCGTCGCCGTGTGCCTTGGTGACCGTGTTGGACGGCGCGACGTGCAGGAACACCATGCCGAGATGCGCGCAGACGGTGACCGCGACGACCGCGAGCGCCAGGGCGGCAGCGATCTGGTAGCGGGGGGAGAGGGCGGCCACACCGGTACGCGGACCGGCTTCGGGAGCGGGAGCGGGGGCAGGGCTGTCGCCGGGACCGGAGCCGGGGCCTGGACGGGAATCGGGACCGGAGCCGGGGCCTGGACGGGAATCGGGACCGGAGCCGGGGCCTGGACCGGAGCCGGGGCCGGAGCCGGGGCCTGGACCGGAGCCGGGGCCGGAGCCGGGGCCTGGACCGGAGCCGGGACCGGAGCCGGGGCCTGGACCGGAGCCGGGACCGGAGCCGGGGCCTGGACCGGAGCCGGGACCGGAGCCGGGGCCTGGACGGGAATCGGGACCGGAGCCGGGGCCTGGACCGGAGCCGGGGCCGGGACGGGAATCTTGGCCGGGACTGGAGCCGGGGCCGGACGCGTGGTCGCGCTCGGCAAGGGGTGTGAGGGCTGCCGCGCCCTTGGCGGAGGCGCCGGGGCGGCCCCGGGGTATTCCGGCGGCGGGCAGAGGGTCCTCACCCTCGGCGCCGGCGTCGGCCGGGCGGCGTTCGGGCGGCGGCCCTTCCGTGGGCCTGCTTGTCTCCGGCCCCCGCACCGCCTCCTCCGCCTCCGCCTCCGCCTCCGCCTCCCGCGGAGCGTCAGAGCCTCCGTCGTACGCGTTCATTCCGCCCCGTTCCCCGATTCCGGTCCGTTTGACTGTGCGGCGTCGACCGAGCGGCGCCGCGGCGGCCGATCCTCCGGCCGCCCATACGCCCGCGCCCCCGGGCTCGACCGCATCCGCGGGCACGACCGCGCCCCGGGCACCGCGCACCACCGCGCACAGCCGGACGGCCTTCGCACGGCCGTCGCACAGTCGTCGCACGGAACGGTACTCAGACCCACCCGCTCCGCGCAGCCCTCCCCCCGGACCGACCCGTCCGGACTCGGGACGAAAGAGGTCCACGGCGCACCCCGGACTTCACGACACCCCGAACCCCACAACACCCCGAACACCACCGCATCCAGGCGTCCGCAGCACCGGCACCAGCCCGCTCGCCCTGCGGGTGGGCGTGCGACCGGTCGAGGGCGGCGTGTGCGGGACCCGCTGGGCCTTCCTGGTCTCCGGAGAGGTGCGGATGGACCGCACCTTCGCGCTGGAGCCGGAGGAGACCCGGGCGGGCCATGTCCTCGCCTGCCCGTCACACCCTCTGACGGAGACGGCGGAGGGGACTTCGCCCGCTGAACGGGCCGGGGCGAGAACCGGACCCGGCCGACCACGCCCGCTCCCGAACGCCACTCGCCGGCCCCACTCATGACACACCGTCAGCCCAGCCGACCCGCCTGTGAGGGTGCTGGAGGAACCCGCAGAGCACCGAAGAAACCGCGCAACTCGCGGAACTTGCGGAACTTGCGGAACCCGCAGGACCCGCAGGACCCGCGCTCTAGAGGACGAAACCCGGCCGTCCCTCGTCGGTCACGACCGGACGGCCGACCGTCGCCCAGTACTGCATGCCGCCTTCGACGTTCACCGCGTCGATGCCCTGCTGCACCAGGTACATCGTGACCTGGGCCGACCGGCCACCGGAGCGGCAGATCACATGGACCCGCCCGTCCTGCGGCGCCGCCTCGGTCAGCTCGCCGTACCGCGCGACGAACTCGCTGATGGGAATGTGCAGTGCCCCCTCGGCATGACCCGCCTGCCACTCGTCGTCCTCGCGGACGTCCAGCAGGAAGTCGTCGTCCTTGAGGTCCCCGACCTCGACCGTGGGCACACCAGCTCCGAAACTCATACTCCCGACGCTACCGGACGGCACGCACCCCGACCGGACCACCGCCCCACGCCGCCGCCCCCGCCCCACGCCGCCGTCACCACCGTCGCGCGGTCATCCTCACCGCCCGCGTCGAGACGGCCACGGCCCCGCCGGGGCGACTACCCCACCAGCTCCGCCAGCTCGGCCTCCTTCTTGGCAACCTCCGCCAGCAGCTGGTCGGCGATCTCGTCGAGGAGACGGTCGGGATCGTCCGGTGCCAGCCGGAGCATCCCGCCGATCGCGCTCTCCTCCAGCTCACGGGCGGCCGTCGCGAGCAGTTCCTTGCGCTCGGCGAGCCACTCCAGGCGGGCGTAGAGCTCCTCGCTGGGGCTCGGCTTGCGTTCCGCGGGCGCCGGACCGGCCGCCCACTCCTCGGCCAGGGTCCGCAGCGCGGCCTCGTCGCCACGGGCGTAGGCGGCGTTGACGCGGGTGATGAACTCCTCGCGCCGCGTCCGCTCCGTCTCCTCCTGCGCCAGGTCCGGGTGGGCCTTGCGGGCCAGCTCGCGGTAGAGCTTGCGGGCCTCGTCACTGGGCCGCACCCGCTCCGGCGGCCGCACAGGCTGCTCGGTGAGCATCGCCGCGGCCTCCGGGAACAGCCCGTCACCGTCCATCCAGCCGTGGAACAGCTCCTCGACCCCGGGCATCGGCAGCACCCGCGCCCGCGCCTCGGCCGCCTTGCGCGCGTCCTCCGGGTCACCGCTGCGGGCGGCACGGGCCTCGGCTATCAGCGCCTCCAGCTCGTCGAGCCGGGTGTACATGGGACCGAGTTTCTGGTGGTGGAGCCGCGAGAAGTTCTCGACCTCGACGCGGAAGGTCTCCACCGCGATCTCGAACTCGATCAGCGCCTGCTCAGCGGCCCGCACGGCCTGCTCGAGCCGCTCCTCGGGCCGTGCCTGCTCAGCTTCGGGGGTCGTCACCCGACCAGCGTAGGCCACGGGCGGGCGGGCTCCGTGACCCTCACCTCACACGCCCGTCTCCGCCGCGATCCTCCCCGCCCGCACCGCCGCCACCAGGTCCGCGTGGTCCGCCTCCGTGCGGTCGGCGTACGCGACGGCGAACGCCGCCACCGCCTCGTCCAGCTCGTCGTTCTTGCCGCAGTAGCCGGCGACGAGGCGGGGGTCGGCGCTGTGGGAGTGGGCGCGGGCCAGGAGGGCGCCGGTCATCCGGCCGTAGTCGTCGATCTGGTCGGCGGCGAGGGCGGCGGGGTCGACGCTGCCCTTGCGGTTGCGGAACTGGCGGACCTGGAAGGGGCGGCCGTCGACGGTGGTCCAGCCGAGCAGGATGTCGCTGACGACCTGCATCCGCTTCTGGCCGAGGACCACCCGCCGCCCCTCGTGGCCCACGTCCGGGGCGTCGAGGCCGGCGGTCCGCAGGTGCGGCACCAGCGCCGACGGGCGGGCCTCCTTCACCTGGAGCACCAGCGGCTCTCCCCGGTGGTCCAGCAGCAGGACGACGTACGACCGGGTCCCGACGCTGCCCGTGCCGACGATCCGGAAGGCGACGTCGTGCACCGCGTACCGGGCGAGGAGGGGCAGGCGGTCCTCGGGGAGTGTGGTCACGTACTGCTCCAGGGACGCGGCGACCGCCGCCGCCTCCGCGTCGGACACGCGCCGCAGCACCGGCGGGGCGTCGACGAAGCGGCGCCCCCCTTCCGGCGTGGGCTCGGTCGACTTCGCCGCGAACCGCCCGCTGGTGTTGGCCCGCGCCTTCTCCGAGACCCGCTCGAGGGTGCCGAGCAGGTCGTGGGCGTCGGTGTGGGAGACCAACTCCTCGTCGGCGATGGCGTTCCACGCGTCCAGCGCGGGCAGCTTCGCCAGCAGGCGCATGGTGCGGCGGTAGGCACCGGCCGCGTCATGGGCCGCGCTGCGGCAGGTGTCCTCGTCTGCGCCGGCCGCCCGGCCCGCGAGCACCAGCGAGGTCGCGAGCCGCTTGAGGTCCCACTCCCAGGGACCGTCGACGGTCTCGTCGAAGTCGTTCAGGTCGATGACCAGGCGGCCGCGGGCGTCGCCGTACAGACCGAAGTTGGCCGCGTGCGCGTCGCCGCAGATCCTGGCCCGGATCCCGGTCATGGGGGTGCGGGCGAGGTCGTACGCCATGAGGCCCGCCGAGCCGCGCAGGAACGCGAACGGTGTGGCCGCCATCCGTCCCACCCTTATCGGGGTGAGGTCGGGGATACGGCCCTGGTTGGACTCCTCGACCGCCGTCACCGCGTCCGGACGGGAGGGGTCCAGGTCGAGTCCGGCGTGGGCCGCGCGCGGCACCCGGTGACGCAGCGCCTTGCCCTCCTCCTTGGTAGATCCCGCGGCAGGCCACTCGGCGAACCCGGGCACCCGCGGCAGCCGCTCTTTCCCGACCGCACCCACACCCGCACCCGCGGCCCGTCCAGCTCCGCCCTCGGTCACCTCGGCCACCATGACCGCCTCCCCCGCATGTAACGCGTCATCCGTACCCCGGCCCGACGAGCCGAACATCAACTCGAGCCGACCGTACAGCTCGACGACCGAACCGCGTCAGACCTGTGGACAACTCCCCACCTGTGGACAACTCCCCCACGACTCACGCCGACGCCCCCTCGCACCCCGACATCCGGCCCGTGAGATAGCTCACGCGCGCGAACCCCGTACACCAGCCCCAGCCCCAGCCCCACACGCACCCGCACCCGCACCCGCACCCGCACCCGCACCCGCACGACACCACAGCTCGCCGCCGCCCCCGCGCCCCGAAGACAAGACACCCCACCCCGAACACCCCGAAGACAAGACACCCCACCCCGAACACCCCGAACACACCCACCCCGAACACGAAGAAGCCCCGCAGGTCTAAGACCTGCGGGGCTTCCGCTGTGCGCGAGGGGGGAGTTGAACCCCCACGCCCTTGCGGGCACTGGAACCTGAATCCAGCGCGTCTGCCTATTCCGCCACCCGCGCATTGGGTGTGTCCTCGGGCTTGTGGGCTTTTCGGCCCGGCGCCTTCCGACATGCAGAACATTAGCACGCTGGCGAGGGTGCCTTCACATCCCTTCTCCCTGGGCAGGGGGCCAAGGACGTGCGGCGACACGGAACGTCCCGGCGGCGACCGGTTCACGTATCAACCTCGTACCTATGACGGCCGTCTCCCCGGCAGCCGGGCCAGGTCCACAGTCAGGTGCGGGACACTGGTCCTCGGCCGCCTCTACGATCCTGGGCAGAAACAGGTACGGCCCCCGACCGAAACAGGGGAACGGATCCTGGGCAGAAGCAGGTAGGGAGAGGGTGTCGACACCCGTCGACGGGGCCGACAGGGGGAACCAGCCGATTCACCGGCGCGTGGATACGATCAGTAAGCAGTACCAGGTAAGCAGCAGGACGCGGGACGCAAGTCACGACGGAGGAGGTGCCCCATGGGAGTCCTGAAGAAGTTCGAGCAGCGTCTCGAGGGTCTGGTCAACGGCACCTTCGCCAAGGTCTTCAAGTCCGAGGTCCAGCCCGTGGAGATCGCCGGAGCGCTCCAGCGGGAGTGCGACAACAACGCGACGATCTGGAACCGTGACCGCACGGTCGTGCCCAACGACTTCATCGTGGAGCTGAGCGCGCCGGACTACGAGCGCCTCAGCCCCTACTCCGGCCAGCTCGGCGACGAGCTCGCCGGCATGGTGCGCGACTACGCCAAGCAGCAGCGCTACACCTTCATGGGAGCGATCAAGGTCAACCTGGAGAAGGCGGACGACCTCGACACCGGCCTGTACCGCGTGCGCAGCCGTACGCTCGCCTCCTCCAGCAGCCAGGAACCCGAGCGCGCACCCGCGGCCGGCGGCCAGCGCCCCGGCGGCTACGGCCATCCGCCCGCCGCCGCGTCCGCCGCACCGCCCATGCCGTCCTCCCCACCGCCCGGCGCCCGCGCCGGCGGCTACGGCTACCCGCCCGCGGCAGGCGGCCGGCGCCCCGGCTCGGCCGGCGGCGGCCCGGTCGGCGCACCGCAGCCCGGTTCCCGCACCCGCCACTGGATCGAGATCAACGGCACCCGCCACCAGATCTCCCGCGCCACGCTCGTGCTGGGTCGCAGCACGGAGGCCGACGTGCGGATCGACGACCCCGGCGTCTCGCGCCGGCACTGCGAGATCCGGACCGGTTCGCCCTCGACGATCCAGGATCTCGGCTCCACCAACGGCATCGTGGTGGACGGGCAGCACACCACCCGCGCTACGCTCCGCGACGGCTCGCGGATCGTCGTGGGCAGCACCACCGTTATCTATAGGCAAGCCGAAGGGTGAAGCGGGGGCAATGTCAGAGCTGACCCTCACGGTCATGCGGCTGGGTTTCCTGGCCGTACTGTGGCTGTTCGTGATCGTGGCCGTGCAGGTCATCCGCAGCGACCTGTTCGGTACGCGCGTCACCCAGCGCGGCGCGCGCCGGGAGGGCGGACGGGCGCAGCAGGCCGCCGCCCGGCAGGCCGCGCCCCCGCAGCAGCGCCAGCAGGCCGGCGGCGGCCGCCAGCGCCGTAACGCCCCCTCCAAGCTGGTGGTGACCGAAGGCACTCTCACCGGCACGACCGTCGCGCTCCAGGGCCAGACGATCTCGCTGGGCCGCGCGCACGACAGCACGATCGTGCTGGACGACGACTACGCCTCCAGCCGCCATGCCAGGATCTACCCGGACCGCGACGGCCAGTGGATCGTCGAGGACCTGGGCTCCACCAACGGCACGTACCTCGACCGAAACCGGCTGACGACTCCCACACCGATCCCGCTGGGCGCGCCGATCCGTATCGGCAAGACCGTCATCGAGCTGCGGAAGTAGTGCTACATCATGAGTGAGCGCGAGCGGAGCGAGCACGCGGCGGCGGCCGGCACCCCGGGCCCCGGCGCGCTCCCGACCGGAGGGTGGGCAGTGTGGCTCGACACGACCGGCTGTACCCGGGGCCGACGGGCGAGGTGGGCATGAGTCTGTCACTGCGCTTCGCCGCCGGATCGCACAAGGGGATGATCCGGGAGGGCAACGAGGACTCCGGCTACGCCGGTCCGCGCCTGCTCGCCATCGCCGACGGCATGGGCGGCGCCGCCGCCGGTGAGGTCGCCTCCTCCGAGGCGATCTCCACGATCGTCGCGCTCGACGACGACGTGCCCGGCTCCGACGTCCTCACCTCGCTCGGTACGGCCGTGCAGCGCGCCAACGACCAGTTGCGCGCCCTGGTCGAGGAGGACCCCCAGCTCGAAGGCATGGGGACGACGCTCACCGCCCTGCTGTGGACGGGCCAGCGGCTCGGCCTGGTGCACGTCGGCGACTCACGCGCCTATCTGCTGCGCGACGGGGCGCTGACGCAGATCACCCAGGACCACACCTGGGTCCAGCGGCTGGTCGACGAGGGCCGCATCACCGAGGAAGAGGCCACCACCCACCCCCAGCGCTCCCTGCTGATGCGGGCGCTCGGCAGCGGTGAGCACGTCGAACCCGACCTGTCGATCCGCGAGGTCCGGGCCGGCGACCGCTACCTGATCTGCTCCGACGGCCTCTCCGGCGTCGTCTCCCACCAGACCCTCGAGGACACCCTCGCCAGCTACCAGGGCCCGCAGGAGACCGTGCAGGAGCTGATCCAGCTCGCGCTGCGCGGCGGCGGACCCGACAACATCACGGTGATCGTCGCCGACGTCCTCGACCTGGACACCGGTGACACCCTGGCCGGGCAGCTGTCCGACACCCCGGTCGTGGTCGGCGCCGTCGCCGAGAACCAGCACCAGCTGCACGACAACGGCATCATGCAGACCCCCGCCGGCCGCGCCGCGGGCCTCGGCCGCCGCGGCGGCGGACAGGGCGGCGGCGAGTTCGGCCCGCCCGGCTCCGGCGACGTGACCGGGTTCATCCCCACCGGCGGCTTCGGCGACTACACCGACGACGACTTCGTCAAACCGCGCAAGGGCCGCAGGTGGCTGAAGAGATCCCTCTACGGCGGTCTCGCCCTCGCCGTCATCGGCGGCGGCCTGTACGGCGGCTGGCGCTGGACGCAGACGCAGTACTACGTCGGCACCAAGGGCGAGCACGTCGCGCTGTACCGGGGCATCAGCCAGGACCTGGCCTGGGTGTCGCTGTCGAAGGTGGAGAAGGACCACCCCGAGATCGAACTCAAGTACCTCCCCGAGTACCAGCAGAAGCTGGTCGAGGCGACGATCGCCGAGGGCAGTCTGTCCACCGCCCGGAAGAAGATCGACGAACTGGCCGTGCAGGCCTCCGCGTGCCGCAAGCAGGCGGAGACGGCCCAGCAGGCCAAGAGCCCGAGCGAGAAGACCTCCAAGACGGGCGAGGGCGAGGCCGGAGGCACCACGGGAACCACTCCCTCCTCCCTCACGTCCAAGGCGACACCGAGCCCCTCGGTGTCCGCGTCCCCGTCCGCAACCGCGACCGCCACTCCCAGCCCCGGCCCCAGCCTCTCGGAGGAGGAGCAGAAGGTCGTCTCGCTGTGCGGTAAGCAGTAGGCAAGCCGTGAGAGGCCCCGTCACACGATGAGCAGTTCAACCAACACGCCGACGCACCACACGTCCACGATCGGCTCGATCGGGACGCCGAGCCGGCGCAACACCGAGCTGGCGCTGCTGGTGTTCGCCGTCGCCATCCCGGTGTTCGCCTACGCCAACGTGGGCCTCGCCATCGACGAGCAGGTCCCGGCCGGCCTGCTCAGCTACGGCCTGGGCCTCGGCCTGCTGGCCAGCGTCGCCCACCTCGTGGTGCGCAAGTTCGCGCCGTACGCCGACCCGCTGCTGCTGCCGGTGGCGACCCTGCTGAACGGACTCGGGCTCGTCGCGATCTGGCGGCTCGACCAGTCCGAGCTGCTGCAGTCCATCCAGCAGGCCGGCACCGCCGCGCCGCGCCAGCTGATGTACACGGCGATGGGCATCGCCTTCTTCATCGCGGTGCTGATCTTCCTCAAGGACCACCGCGTCCTGCAGCGCTACACCTACATCTCCATGGTCGGCGCGCTGATCCTGCTGCTGCTGCCGCTGGTGCCCGGCCTCGGCAAGAACATCTACGGCGCCAAGATCTGGATCCAGGTCGGCAGCTTCTCCATCCAGCCAGGTGAGTTCGCCAAGATCGTCCTCGCGATCTTCTTCGCCGGCTACCTGATGGTGAAGCGGGACGCGCTGGCGCTCGCCAGCCGCCGCTTCATGGGCCTGTACCTGCCGCGCGGCCGCGACCTCGGCCCGATCCTCGTGGTCTGGTTCATCTCGATCCTGATCCTGGTCTTCGAGACCGACCTCGGCACCTCGCTGCTGTTCTTCGGAATGTTCGTCATCATGCTGTACGTCGCCACCGAGCGGACCAGCTGGATCGTCTTCGGTCTGCTGATGTCCGCGGCCGGCGCGGTCGGTGTGGCCAGCTTCGAACCGCACGTCCAGCAGCGCGTCCAGGCCTGGCTCGACCCGATGAAGGAGTACACGCTCTCCCGCGAGGGCGTCGTCGGCCACTCCGAGCAGGCCATGCAGGCGCTGTGGGCGTTCGGCTCCGGCGGCACCCTCGGCACCGGCTGGGGCCAGGGCCACTCCGAGCTGATCCGGTTCGCCGCCAACTCCGACTTCATCCTCGCCACCTTCGGCGAGGAGCTGGGCCTGGCGGGCATCATGGCGCTGCTGCTGCTGTACGGCCTGATCGCCGAGCGCGGTGTGCGCACCGCCCTCGCCGCCCGCGACCCGTTCGGCAAGCTGCTCGCCATCGGCCTGTCCGGCGCCTTCGCGCTCCAGGTCTTCGTCGTCGCCGGCGGTGTGATGGGCCTCATCCCGCTCACCGGTATGACGATGCCGTTCCTGGCGTACGGCGGGTCCTCCGTCATCGCCAACTGGGCGCTCGTCGGCATCCTGCTGAGAATCAGCGACACCGCGCGCCGCCCCGCCCCGGCCCCCGCCGCCAACCCCGACGCCGAGATGACCCAGGTGGTCCGCCCGTCATGAACAAGCCCCTGCGCCGGATCGCGATCTTCTGCGGACTCCTGATCCTCACCCTGCTCATCCGCGACAACTGGCTCCAGTACGCCAAGGCCGACGACCTGGCCACCGACGACGCCAACCGCCGCGTCAACATCGCGCGGTACGCCACCCCGCGCGGCGACATCATCGTCGACGGCAAGGCGATCACCGGGTCCGTCGAGGCCACCAGCGGTGACTACAAGTACAAGCGCACCTGGACGAACGGCGCCATGTGGGCGCCCGTGACCGGCTACTCCTCGCAGGCCTTCGGCGCCAACCAGCTGGAGAAGCTGGAGGACGGCATCCTCACGGGCAACGACGACCGGCTCTTCTTCCGCAACACGCTCGACATGATCACGGGCAAGAAGAAGGAGGGCGGCAGCGTCGTCACCACCCTCAACGCCGCCGCGCAGAAGGCCGCGTACAACGGGCTGGGCGACAAGAAGGGCGCCGTCGCCGCGATCGACCCGACCACCGGCAAGATCCTCGCGCTGGTCTCCACGCCGTCGTACGACCCGTCGAAGTTCGCGGGGACGTCCGACTCGGACGCCGAGGCCTGGAAGGCCGTCCAGAAGGAGAACAACGAGGACGACCCGATGCTGAACCGGGCGCTGCGCGAGACGTACCCGCCGGGTTCCACCTTCAAGGTCGTCACCGCGGCCGCCGCGCTGGAGAACGGCGTCGTCTCGGGCATCGACGAGGCCACCGACACGCCGGACCCGTACCAGCTGCCGCAGACCACCACGGACCTCACCAACGAGCACGGCGACTGCGAGAACGCCACCCTGCGCGAGGCCCTGCGGGTCTCCTGCAACACCGTCTTCGCGAAGCTGTCCGACACCGTGGGCAGCGAGAAGATGATCGAGCAGGCGGAGAAGTTCGGCTACAACAACGCCGAGCTGGACACCCCGGTCCGCGCCTCGGAGAGCGTCTACCCCGAGGACAACCGGCCGCAGAACGCGATGGACGGCATCGGCCAGGCCTCCAACCGGGCCACCCCGCTCCAGATGGCCATGGTCGCCTCGGCCGTCGCCAACGACGGCAAGCTGATGAAGCCGTACATGGTCGACCAGCTCAAGGCCGCCAACCTCGACACCATCGAGACGACCGAGCCGCAGGAGCTGTCCCAGGCGGTGTCCTCGGAGACCGCGCAGAAGCTCCAGCAGATGATGGAGACGGTCGTGAAGACCGGTACGGGTACGACCGCGCAGATCGACGGCGTCACCGTCGGCGGCAAGACCGGTACCGCCCAGCACGGCCTGAACAACAGCGAGAAGCCGTACGCCTGGTTCATCTCCTACGCCAAGCTGTCCGACGGCAGCTCGCCGGTCGCCGTCGCCGTGGTCGTCGAGGACGGCTCCGCCAACCGTGACGACATCACCGGTGGCGGTCTGGCCGCGCCGATCGCGAAGAAAGTGATGCAGGCAGTCATCGACAGCAAGAAGTGACCCCGATCACGTCGCCTACACATCGGTGCACGTTGCGATACCGGTCCTGTATCGGGTGACGGGCTTGGCCAGGTCACGCAGCGCCGTCCGGGTACGGTAATGCCCGGACGGCAGCCTCCGGCCGCACATGTGTGCCGGTCGGGACCGACGGAGAGGGCTGGTAGGTAGCTATGGAAGAGCCGCGTCGCCTCGGCGGCCGGTACGAGCTGGGCCATGTGCTCGGCCGTGGTGGCATGGCCGAGGTCTATCTCGCGCATGACACCCGCCTCGGCCGCACCGTGGCGGTGAAGACGCTGCGCGTGGACCTCGCGCGCGACCCTTCCTTCCAGGCCCGGTTCCGCCGGGAGGCCCAGTCTGCCGCCTCGCTCAACCACCCCGCGATCGTCGCGGTCTACGACACGGGCGAGGACTACATCGACGGGGTCTCGATCCCGTACATCGTCATGGAGTACGTCGACGGCTCCACCCTGCGTGAGCTGCTGCACTCCGGCCGCAAGCTGCTGCCGGAGCGGACGCTGGAGATGACCATCGGCATCCTCCAGGCCCTGGAGTACTCGCACCGGGCCGGCATCGTCCACCGCGACATCAAGCCGGCGAACGTCATGCTGACGCGCAACGGCCAGGTCAAGGTGATGGACTTCGGCATCGCCCGCGCCATGGGCGACTCCGGCATGACGATGACGCAGACGGCCGCGGTCATCGGAACCGCCCAGTACCTCTCCCCGGAGCAGGCCAAGGGCGAGCAGGTGGACGCCCGCTCGGACCTCTACTCCACGGGCTGTCTCCTCTACGAACTGCTGACCGTCCGGCCGCCGTTCGTCGGCGACTCCCCGGTCGCGGTCGCCTACCAGCACGTCCGCGAGGAACCGCAGGCCCCCAGCGTCTTCGACCCCGAGATCACCCCCGAGATGGACGCCATCGTCCTGAAGGCGCTGGTCAAGGACCCGAACTACCGCTACCAGTCCGCCGACGAGATGCGCGCCGACATCGAGGCCTGCCTCGACGGCCAGCCGGTCGCGGCCACGGCGGCGATGGGCACCGTCGGCTACGGGGGCTACCCCGACGACCAGCCCACCACGGCCCTGCGCTCCACGGACGCCGGCGCCACCACGATGCTGCCCCCCATGAGCCCGGACGACGGCGGCTTCGGCTACGACGACCGCCCCGACCGACGCCGCCAGAAGAAGTCCAACACCTCGACGATCCTGCTGGTCGTCGCGGCCGTGCTGGTGCTGGTCGGCGCGATCCTGATCGGCAAGTGGGCGTTCGGCGGCAGCGCCGAGGACCAGCCCACCGAGACACCGAACTTCGTCGGGCAGACCCTGGAACGCGCCAAGACGATGGCCACCAACGTCGAGCTGAAGCTGGTGAGCACCGAGGAAGCCTGCGAGGACACGCCGAAGGGCAGCGTCTGCGAGCAGGACCCCAAGGCCGGCACCGAGGTCGACAAGGGCGACACGGTCAACATCGTCGTCTCGACCGGTGCGCCGAAGGTCGCCGTGCCCAGTGTGCTCGGCAAGACCCTGGAAGAGGCCAAGTCGACGCTGGAGGGCGACAAGTACCAGCTCGTCGTCGAGACGAAGGAAGAAGTCTCCTCGGAGGAGGCGGGCACGGTCATCGGGCAGGACCCGGAGCTGGGCAAGGAGGTGGAGAAGGGGTCCACGATCACCCTCACCATCGCCAAGGCCGAGGAGAAGGCCACCGTCCCCGACGTCTCCGGCAAGACCTGTGACGAGGCCAAGGCGCAGATGGAGGCCAACAACCTGGTCGGCAGCTGCACCGAGGTCGACACCCAGGACCAGAACCAGGTCGGCAAGGTCATCCAGACCACGCCGACGGCCAACTCCCAGGCCGACAAGGGCTCCACGGTCCAGATCCAGATCGGCCGCAGCACCCAGACCCAGGTCCCGGGCAACCTCCAGGGCCTGAGCCTGAAGGACGCCAAGAAGGCCATCGAGGACGCGGGCCTCACCGTCGGCAGCGTCACCGGCTCCAGCGACGACAACGCCGTCGTCGTCAGCTCGGACCCGCAGCCGGGCACCACGGTGAGCAAGGGGCAGACCGTCAACCTGGTCGCCGCCGGCGGGAACAACGGCAACAACGACGGCGGGAACGGCGACGACGGCGGGGTGAACTTCTTCGGCGGAGGCGACGGGGAGGATTGATACCGCCCCCACCGACGCGTCGGGCCCTGCCGGTCGATCCGGCAGGGCCCGTGTCGTTCGTGGTCAGCCGCTGTCCCCGGCGTTCCCGCGCAGGCGGCGCCGCCGCGGGGTCAGCGCAGTTCCTCCGGCGGCGTCCGGTCCGCGTCCACCTTCTCCACGCGCTCCAGCTCGCCCCAGACCACGTACCGGTACCGGCTCGTGTAGACCGGCGTGCAGGTGGTCAGCGTGATGTACTGGCCGGCCTTCTTCCGGCCCGACTCCTTCGGGACGGCGCCGAGGACCTCGACGTTGTACTTCGACGTCTCCGGAAGGACGGCGTACACCGTGTAGACGTACCAGTTGTCCCGCGTCTCGAAGACGATCGGGTCGCCCTTCTTCAGCTTGTCGATGTTGTGGAACTTCGCGCCGTGGCCGTCGCGGTGTGCGGCCAGCGAGAAGTTGCCGTCCTTGCCGCTGGTGGGCAGCGTGGCCTTGACCGGATCGGTGTAGTAGCCGGCGACACCGTCGTTGAGGATCTTCGAGGAGGTGCCCTTCTCGACCAGGACCTCACCGTTGTTCATGGCGGGCACGTGCAGGAAGCCGATGCCGTTCTTGGTGTCGAGCGCACCCGGGCCGGTGTCCTCGGCGGCCCAGGTGTCCCGCACCTTGTCGCCCTGCTGGTCCGCCCTGCGGTCGGCTATGACGTTGGTCCACCACAGGGAGTAGACGACGAACAGGCCGAGCACCAGCCCGGCCGTGATGAGGAGTTCGCCGAAGACGCTCACCGCCAGGGCGATCCGGCCGCGGCGCCGCGGCGCGGGCGGGGACGCGTCGGTGTGCTTTGCGCGATCCGCGTTTTCCGCGGGTTCCGCGGGTTCCGCGGGTTCCGCGGGTTCCGCGGGTTCCGCGGGTTCCGCGTGCTCAGTGTCGTCGGTGGTCGCTGCCACGGTCATCTGCCCCTACTCGACGAGCGCATCCGGCTTGCCCTTGCTGCGCGGCCGTTCCTCGACCATCTTGCCCCAGACGATCAACCGGTACTTGCTGGTGAACTCCGGCGTGCACGTCGTCAAGGTGATGTACCGGCCCGGCCCGGTGAATCCGGAGCCCACGGGCACGGGTTCGAGGACGCTCACGTTGCTCGGCGAGGTCACCGGCAGCATCGACGCCATCTTGTAGACGTAGTACTCGTCCTGCGTCTCGACGACGATCGCGTCGCCGGGCTGGAGCTTGTTGATGTACCGGAACGGCTCGCCGTGCGTGTTGCGGTGGCCCGCGAGCCCGAAGTTGCCGGTCTTCGCGTCGGGCATGGCCGTCTCCAGCGCGCCCTCGCCGTAGTGCCCGACCATGCCCTTGTCGAGCACCTTCTTGTTGCTGGTGCCCTCGGCGATCGGCACCACCACGTCCAGCTTGGGGATGTGCAGGATGGCGAATCCCTGCCCCGGCGAGAAGGTCCCCGGGTTGCGTTTGCCGTTCGCCCAGTCGTCCTGGAGGCTGTCCGCCTCCTGGTCCGCCTGCGCGTGCGCCCGGACGTTCGTCCACCACAGCTGGTAGGTGACGAACAGCAGCATCAGCACGCCCGTGGTGATGAACACCTCGCCGACGGCGCGGCTGGCGATCACGGCCGCGCCGGGCTTGCGCGCCCGCGCCTGCCGCCGGGCCTCCACCCGGGAGAGCGGCCGCGACGGCGACTCCTCGGACCGAGCGGGTGCGGGGACCGCGCCCTCGCCGCCACGACGCCCGTGACGGCGCTTGGCGGCCTTTCTGCGGGCCGCTCGGCCACCGGCGGGGGTTCCCGGAGCGGGAGAGGGGGCCGGGGCCCCAGAACCGACCAGGGGCTCGCCGCCGAACGCGGACTCCGGTGGCTGCGGTATCCGCAGGGCCACCGTCTCGTCGTCCAGGGGAGGCTCGTACGGCGGGCCGCCGTAGAGGTCCTCGCGCTCGGGGCGCAGCGCGGTCACGCCGTGGCCCTGCCCACCACCGGCGCCAGGCCCGCCGACCTCGCCACCGCACTCTCGTCGCCGCACTCCACCAGCCAGTTGGCGAGCATCCGGTGCCCGTGCTCGGTCAGCACCGACTCCGGATGGAACTGCACTCCCTCGACCGGGAGTTCCCGGTGGCGCAGGCCCATGATGATGCCGTCGTGGGTGCGGGCCGTGACCTTCAGCTCGTCGGGCACCGTCGCCGGCTCGGCCGCCAGGGAGTGGTAGCGGGTCGCCGTGAAGGGCGAGGGCAGCCCGGCGAAGACGCCCTCGCCTTCGTGCTCGACCGGCGACGTCTTGCCGTGCAGCAGCTCCGGTGCCCTGTCCACCACGCCGCCGTACGCCACCTGCATCGACTGCATGCCCAGGCAGACACCGAAGACGGGGACGCCGGTCGTCGCGCAGTGGCGGACCATGTCGACGCAGACGCCGGCCTGCTCCGGCGTGCCCGGGCCCGGGGAGAGCAGGACTCCGTCGAAGCCGTCCTGCGCATGGGCCGTGGAGACCTCGTCGTTGCGCAGGACCTCGCACTCGGCGCCCAGCTGGTACAGGTACTGGACCAGGTTGAAGACGAAGCTGTCGTAGTTGTCGACGACGAGAATGCGCGCGCTCACTGGTTGTCCACCGTCACATCGTTGAAGGGAAGCAGCGGTTCGGCCCACGGGAAGACGTACTGGAACAGGACGTACACCACAGCCAGAACCAGCACGATCGAGATCAGCGCCTTCACCAAGGCGTTTCCCGGCAGATGCCGCCAGATCCAGCCGTACATGCCGTCCCTTCCGTCGCACCACGGCACCAGACTCACGCCGTACACCACCAGACTAATGGTGGAGGGCTTCCGGTTCGCCTGCCTCCACGGGCTGAGTGGAGTCCAGGTGCGCCCAGACGATCAGCCGGTGACTGTGCCCCCACTCGGGGTCGCACGTGGTCAGCGTCAGATAGCGCCCTGGACGCGTGTACCCCGACGCGCGGGGCACCGCGTCGATCACCTCGACGTCCGCCGGCACGGTCCGGTAGGGCCCTCGGTCGATCCGGTACGTGAACCAGGTCGTCCCGTCCGTCAGCACCACCGCGTCGCCGGGCCGCAGCTTCGGGAAGTCCTTGAAGGGGTCGCCGTAGGTGCGGCGGTGCCCGGCGACGGAGAAGTTCCCGGTCTGCCCGAGCCGCGCCGTGCCCGTGTAGTGGCCGAGCCCTTTCTTCAGGGTGCCGGTGTCCGTGCCTTCGAGCACGGGCTTGTTCCACGTGAAACCGAGCCGCGGGATGTACATGATCGCGAAGGGGCTGCCCGGCCGGTACGCGGCGGGCGGCGCGGGGCTGGAGGAGGCACTCGGGGACTGCGGGGGCGACGAGGGCTGTGGGGACTGCGGGGACTGCGGGGACCGGGAGGAGCTCTGCGCCGGGTGCCGCGCCCACTGGTCACGGAGGTGGTCGACCTGCTCGTCCATCACGTGGTCGGCCCGCACGCCCGTCCAGAACAGCACGTAGACGACGAAGAGCACGATCACGGTGCCCAGGGTGACGCAGAGCTCGCTGACGGTCCGGACGATCAGGCGCACCGGCGGCTCCCTGGAACGAAGGGCTGCTCCGGCTGCTCCGCTTCTTCCGGAAGGTCCCGGCTGCCCGCGGCTACTCCACCGGCTCGGCGTAATGCAGGTCCACTGTGCCCGAGTAACCCGGCAGCGTCACCGTCCCGTCCTCGGTGACGTTCCAGCCGAGGCCGTAGACGTTGACGTAGACCATGTAGTTCTGGATCGCCTGCGAGTCCGCGAGCGCCTGCTGGAGCTTCTCCGGGTCCCCGACCGCCTGGATCTTGTACGGCGGTGAGTAGACACGGCCCTGGAGGATCAGGGTGTTGCCCACGCAGCGCACGGCGCTGGTGGAGATCAGCCGCTGGTCCATGACCTTGATGCCCTGGGCGCCGCCCTGCCAGAGGGCGTTCACCACGGCCTGGAGGTCCTGCTGGTGGATCACCAGATAGTCGGGCTGCGGCTCGGGATAGCCGGGGAGCTTGGCGGTGGCGTCGGGCGGAGCGTCGTTGAGCGTGACCGTGATCGCCTCGCCCTTGAGCTCCTGCGTACCCGCTTGCGCCTCCAACCCGGCGAGTTTCTCGTCCTCGGCCTTGGTGCTGCCGTCGTCGGCCTCGGCCAGCGACTCCACGTCGTCACGCAGGGCGGCGTTGGACTCGTCCAGTGCGCCGTTCTCGCGGCTGCGCTCCTGGATCAGGTCGGAAAGCTGCAGCAAGGACGCGTCGGTGCGGATGTTGGTGCCCTTGGCCGTGTTGAAACTGGTGACGAAGAGGAGTCCCGCGAGGGCGAAGACACCCACGGTGAGCACCCGCACCGGGCGGAAACGGGGCCGGTGGACGGGAGCGGAACCCGTTGAACCCGTCCCGGGGGAGTCGGCAGAATTGCTCAACGTACCCTTATCTCCTTCGGCGCCGTAGAAGCACTACGCTAACGGACGCCCGGGGGAGCCTCAGTGTCCCCTTGTACGCTGCCCCGAGCCCGACCCAGTTCCCTGCGCGGCCACGCAGCGCATCGACAGGAGAGACCCTCGTGCCGAAGTCACGTATCCGCAAGAAGGCCGATTACACGCCGCCGCCGGTGAAGCAGGCGACCGCGATCAAGCTGAACAGCCGGGCCTGGGTCGCGCCGGTGATGCTGGCCATGTTCCTCATCGGGCTCGCCTGGATCGTCGTGTTCTACGTGACCGACGGGTCCCTGCCCCTCGACCAGCTGGGCAACTGGAACATCGTGGTGGGCTTCGGCTTCATCGCCGCCGGATTCGGCGTCTCCACCCAGTGGAAGTAGCAGGCGGACCACTCCTCCGTCCACCTCTGCCCAGGGGTATCCACCGAGTTATCCACAGCCGTTTTCCACAGTGGGGAAAAAGAACGACGATCTGTGGATAACCGGCCTGAGGTTGACACCGGTGTGACGAACCCCAAGTCCTCGAAAACCTGTTCGCCCCCTGCCTGACCTGCGAGAACATCGGTCGGTGACAGGGGGCACAGCTGTTCCCCCACCGTGTGCACAAGATCGGGCACACGCTGTGGACAACCTGCGCTCAAGTGAGCTGGCCGGTCCTCAGGAGGGTCATCACCACGGCTGCCACGAGCACCAGTGCACAGGTGCCGAACTGCACCAGGGCACGCCGCTCACGCGGGGCGTGGACCATGCCGTAGCCGATGGCGACGCCGGCCACGAAACCGCCGACATGGGCCTGCCAGGCGATGCTGCCCCACCCGAAGGTGATGATCCCGTTGATCACCAGCAGGGCGATGATCGGCCGCATGTCGTAGCGCATACGGCGCATCAGGACGGCGGTGGCGCCGAACAGTCCGAAGATCGCGCCGGAGGCGCCGAGCGAGGGCTGGTTCGGGGCCGCGAGGAGGTAGGTCAGGGCGCTGCCCGCGAGACCCGAGACGAAGTAGAGCGCGAGGTAGCGGACCCGGCCGAGGGCCTGTTCGAGAGGACCGCCGAGCCACCACAGGCTGAGCATGTTGAACAGGATGTGCATGTAGTTGCTGTGCAGGAACATCGAGGTCAGCAACCGGTACCACTCGCCCCGCGCGACACCCCCGACGTCCTGGAGGGCCGGCACGTAGGCCTGTCCGATCAGGTCGAACCGGTCGGTGAAGCGGTCCCCGACCGAGAGCTGCACCAGGAACGCGGCGAGGCAGAGGCCCATCAGGACCTTGGTGACGAGGCGGGGGTCGGCGGCGACGGTGCCGCCCGCGAGGGTCCGCGGCTGCGACGCCGAGGGCGCGTGTCCCGTGCCGGAGCCGGTGCGGACGCAGTCCGGGCACTGGAAGCCGACGGAGGCGCTGACCATGCACTCGGGGCAGATGGGGCGCTCGCACCGGGTGCAGCGCACGCCCGTCTCACGGTCGGCGTGCCGATAGCAAGCGGGCAGGCCGCTGTGGGCGTCGTCCCGGCGGCTGCCCGGCGCCTGGTCCATGGGGTCCCCCAACGTCGTCGTCTGCAAGGCTGTGCCCCGCTCGTCACTACGGACGAGCGGGGCAAATGGTTCCCGACGGGAACCGGTGCGTCCTGCCGTCAGTGCTTCTCGACAGGGGCCGGCTCGATGACGACCGACTCGATGACGACGTCGTTGAGCGGGCGGTCGGTGCGCGGGTTGGTCTGCGTGCCCGCGATGGCGTCGACGATCTTCTGGCTGGCAGCGTCGGTGACCTCGCCGAAGATGGTGTGCTTGCGGGTCAGCCAGGCCGTCGGGGAGACGGTGATGAAGAACTGCGAGCCGTTGGTGCCCGGACCGGCGTTGGCCATGGCCAGCAGGTAGGGCTTGTCGAAGCGCAGGTCCGGGTGGAACTCGTCCTCGAACTGGTAGCCGGGACCGCCGGTGCCGTTGCCCAGCGGGTCACCGCCCTGAATCATGAATCCGCTGATCACCCGGTGGAAGACCGTGCCGTCGTAGAGCTTCGCCGAGGACTTCTCGCCGGTGGCGGGGTGGGTCCACTCGCGCCCGCCGGTGGCGAGCTCGACAAAGTTCTTGACCGTCTTGGGGGCGTGGTCCGGGAAGAGCCGGACCTTGATGTCGCCGTGGTTGGTCTTCAGGGTGGCGTACAGCTGCTCGGCCACGATCTGCCTTCCGTTGTCTTCCTGTAACGCCCCGATCCTCGCACGCCCGGGACCGCACGTCGCCCGGCACCCGCGGCGGAAGGGGGCACTCCGGTACGGAAGGGCGCCCGGGACGTTCCGGGGCGGGAGCG
This sequence comes from Streptomyces sp. NPDC088812, assembly GCF_044750285.1. NCBI lineage: Bacteria > Bacillati > Actinomycetota > Actinomycetes > Kitasatosporales > Streptomycetaceae > Streptomyces > Streptomyces sp. NPDC088812. The sequence goes on from NZ_JBIVJP010000008.1 coordinate 57,323, forward strand.
GGCGGAGCCGATCCGTGGCATTGTCGACGACAAGCCCCTGTCCCCCCGTATTCACCCCCTCTTGCATCCGATCACTACGACTCGGGACGTTCGGCACCCGTATGCCCCTCCGCGCATGCCGAGGCGGCCGCCGACAGGCATGATCCGTAAAAGGGTGGAAAGTCGAAATACCGTACGCCACCGAGGAGGAGGAACCCGTGACCCGCATCGACAGCGTGCGCGCCGCGACCGGTTCGGCGAAGGACAGCGTGCTGCACGCCGCGGAAGTGGTGGCGCCCTACGCCGACACGGCCAAGGAGAGGGCCGCGCTCTATGCGCAGGAGGCCCGCGTACGGCTCGCGCCCAAGGTGTCCCAGGCCGCCGTACAGGCCCGCGTGCAGTACGGCGCCCTTGTCGCGCCCCGCCTGGAGCAGGCCCGGGCGCATGTGCCGCCGAAGGTCGACCATGCCGCTCATGAGGCGGCCGCCCGGACGCGTCAGGCCGCACGGCAGGCCGCCGAGTACTCCCGGCCGAGGATCGAGCAGGCGAAGGCCGCGGCCGGACCCGTGAAGGACGAGGCCGCCGCCCGGGGCATCGCCGCGCTGGCCGCGCTCCGCGGCCAGGTGACGCCCAAGGAGATCGAGAAACTGGTCCGCAAGCACCGGCGGCGGGCACGGGCGGGCAAGCTCGCCAAGGCCCTGGCCGTGGCGGGTCTCGTCGGCGCGGGCGCCTACGCAGCCTGGAAGTGGTGGGACAAGCAGGCCAACCCGGACTGGCTGGTCGAGCCGCCCGCCGCCACGGAGGTCCCCGCCGGGGGCGGTCTGAACTCGGTGGGCGGTACCGGCGAGACGTCCGCCCTCGACCCCGAGGTCCAGGCCAAGGAGGCCGAGGAGGAGGCCGCGAACCGCGAGGACCGCAGCTGAGGCTTCGACTCCTACGACATATCGAGTACGTGGCGCCTACGACGTGGGCCGGCGATGTACGGCGATCACGGCGGACCGGAACGACGTTTCACGTGAAACACCCCTTTGACCGCGTTTACGTGGCCGGAGGGGTGTTCCTCATGAGGGCGGTGTTCCTCGTACCGGGGCGGTGCTCGCCGTACCGGGGCGGTGCTCGCCGTACCGGGGCGGTGCTCGCCGTACCGGGGCGGTGCTCGCCGTACCGGGGCGGTGCTCGCCGTGCAGGAGCGGTGCTCGCCGTGCAGGAGCGGTGCTCGCCGCGCACGGCGGTGACGGAGCGCGCTCAGGGTGTACCCGTTGCGTATCCGTGGCGGAGGGGGCGTATCGGGGCCTCCTGCGGGCGCTGCCTCCGCACAGGGCGCAAAAAAAATGCCCTCCGAACTGCTTTTCCGCAGTTCGGAGGGCGTCTCCAGGTGGAGCCTAGGGGAGTCGAACCCCTGACATCTGCCATGCAAAGACAGCGCTCTACCAACTGAGCTAAGGCCCCTGGAAGAAAAGCGTCCAGCCGGAGAAACCCCCTACCGGTGGGCGCCGCAGACCAGAGTACCGGGTCACCCCCCTGATCCCGCAAAAAGATTGGGGGTCCCCGCGCATGACCACGCTCCGTAAGATGCTCGGCGTGGTTCGCGGCAGCGAACCACGGTTTCTGGGGAAGCGATGGGGAGACGCACATGGACGCCGCACAGCAGGAAGCCACCGCGAGAGCGCGGGAACTGCAGCGGAACTGGTACGGAGAGCCGCTGGGGGCGCTCTTCCGCAAGCTCATCGACGATCTTGGGCTGAACCAGGCTCGTCTCGCGGGGGTACTGGGACTGTCGGCGCCGATGCTGTCGCAGCTGATGAGCGGTCAGCGGGCGAAGATCGGCAATCCGGCGGTGGTGCAGCGGGTGCAGCTGCTTCAGGAGCTGGCGGCCCAGGCCGCCGACGGCAGCGTCAGCGCCGCCGAGGCGACCGAGCGCATGGACGAGATCAAGAGGTCGCAGGGAGGCTCGGTGCTCAACAACACCACGCAGACCACCAGCGGTTCGGGGGCACCGACGGTCAAGCGCGTGGTCCGCGAGATCCAGTCGCTGCTGCGCTCGGTCGCCGCCGCCGGCGACATCATCGAGGCCGCCGACACCCTCGCCCCGACCCACCCGGAGCTGGCAGAGTTCCTCCGGGTGTACGGCGCCGGCCGCACCTCCGACGCGGTCGCGCACTACCAGTCCCACCAGAGCTGAGCCGACGGCCCGGAAGACCGAAGGGGGTTCGGCGACCGGGCCGGAGACAGGCAGGAGGGCGTCATCGCCCGTCACGGGGGTCCTGCCGCCCGGAAAGGGACGCACCACGCGTCCAGGGGGTCGAGTCACTCGTCACGGAGGGGGTCCTGTCACTCGTCACGGGGGTAACGAGGGACAGCAGGGGGAAACCGCAGGGGGAGGAGCGACGCACTGCCATGGGTGAGGTCTTCGCCGGACGGTACGAACTCGCCGACCCGATCGGCCGTGGAGGGGTGGGCGCCGTCTGGCGCGCCTGGGACCACCGGCGCCGGCGCTACGTGGCCGCCAAGGTGCTCCAGCAGCGCGACGCCCACGCCCTGCTGCGTTTCGTCCGCGAGCAGGCCCTGCGCATCGACCACCCCCATGTGCTCGCCCCCGCCAGCTGGGCCGCCGACGACGACAAGGTCCTGTTCACCATGGACCTGGTCGGTGGCGGGTCGCTGGTCCACCTCGTCGGCGACTACGGTCCGCTGCCTCCCGCGTTCGTCTGCACGCTCCTCGACCAGCTCCTGTCCGGACTCGCCGCGGTCCACGCGGAGGGCGTCGTGCACCGTGACGTCAAGCCCGCCAACGTGCTCCTGGAGGCCACCGGCACGGCCCGGCCGCGGCTGCGGCTGTCCGACTTCGGCATCGCGATGCGCCTGGGCGAACCCCGCCTGACCGAGACCAACCTCGTCGTGGGTACGCCCGGTTACCTCGCGCCCGAGCAGATGCTGGGCTCCGACCCCGACTTCCCCGCCGATCTGTTCGCCGTCGGCCTGGTGGCGCTCTATCTGCTGGAGGGCGCCAAGCCCGACGCCAAGGCGCTCGTCCATTACTTCGCGGAACACGGCACACCCGGCGCGCCCCAGAGCATCCCGGAGCCGCTGTGGCAGGTGGTGGCCACGCTGCTGCAACCGGATCCGCAGGCCCGCTTCCGTACGGCCACCGGGGTGCGCAAGGCACTGGCGGCAGCCGCGGAGCTGCTGCCCGAGCCCGGCCCGGACGACGAGCAGATCGAGATCTTCGACCAACTCGGGCCCCTGCCGCCGGGGTTCGGCCCCGAGGGCCCTCTGAAGCGCGCCACGGGCATCACCGTGGCGCCGTCGGCCTTCGAGCGGACCTCGCCGCAGCACGGCCCGGGTACGGGGTCCGTGACGTACGGCCGGGACACCGGCTCCAGCACCGGCTCCAGCACCGGCTCCGGCTCCGGCTCCAGCACCGGCTCCAGCACCGGCTCCGGCTCCGGCTCCGGCTCCGGCTCCGGCTCCGGCACGTCCTCCACAGCGAGCGATCCACGTCAACCCGGACGCTCGCCGGCCTCCGTGCCCGCGACCGGTGCTCCCGCCCCCTCCATGTCGGACACCGGCAGCTTCCACCTGCCGCCCCCGCAGCCCACCCAGACGCCCACGCCCACCCCCGCCTCCACTCCGGCTTCCACCCCCGAGCCCCCTCCCGCTCTCCCTCCGCAACCGCACCACGTCACGGGCTCCCCGCACGTCTCCCCCCATGGGTCCCCGTACGACTCCACGTACGCGCTGCACTCGGGCGGCCGACGCACCGGCGCCTCCACCACGGCTTCGTACACGGCTCAGGACCCGCCGCCGCAGGACGTGCCCTCGGGGCCGCGGCATCCGGCGGCGCGGCCGTTCTCGCCGCAGCCGCCCTCGCCGCCCGCTTCCTCCGAGGCTCCCGTTTCCTCCGAGGCTCCCGCTTTCTCCGAGGCTCCCGTTTCCGCCGAGGCTCCCGTTTCCGCCGAGGCTCTCGCTTCCGTCGAGGCCCCTGTCTCCCCCGCTGCCCCCGCTGCCCCCGCTGCCCCCGGAAGGACAGCGGGGACCCGCCGGGGGCACCGCCGTGCCCGTGCGCCGCGTCGGCCCGGCCCGCCCGCGAAGGTGGCGCTGCCGCTGCTGCTGCTCGCGCTGGCCTGTTACGCCGTGGGGTTCTGGGCGTTGGCGCGGATCTGAGCGGAGGTCCGGCGCCGGGCCGTGACCGTCCACACGCCGAGCACCAGCAGCAGCGCGCTGCCGGTGCCGATACCGCCCACCGCGACCGCCCTCATGGCGGTGCCACCGCCCTCGCCCGCGGCCACGGTGCCGCCCGGCGCGCGGGCCGGTTCCCGCGCACCGGCGTCGAAGACGTCACGCGGCACCGGCTGCCCGGCGTACCCCGGCCCGGACCGGCCTGCCGCTCCGTCGACGCGGACGCGCAGCCTCAGGCCGTACGGCCCGTCACCGAAACGCTCGGCGACCTGCGCCGACAGATGCAGTACGAGGTAGTAGGAGCCGGCGAACCGCAGGCTGTCGGCGGGGTCGGTGGGGGCGTACCGGTTGGCGTAGCGGACCGGCGGCACGGGGGCGAGGGAGGTCGACGTCTGTCTGCCGCCGTAGCCGGCGCTCGTGTGCACGACCTCGGCGCGCACCGGGTTGTAGAGCGTCATGTCGAGCGCGGGCACCACGAACCCGGTGTCCTGGTCGGCGCTGTCCAGGTCGACGGTGGCGTACACCTGCTGCCCCCAGCCGACGGGCACCTTGTAGAAGAGGGTCTGGCCGGGGGTGAGGTCGTCGCTCCAGACGCCCTGTGACAGCGGGGTCGCCCCGGCGAAGCCCGATCCGCCCCGGCGGGCCACCGGCTCGGCGGTGAGCGGGGCGGGGGTGGCGGAGTTCCACGTCTCGGGCACGCCCGTGGCGCCCGCCTTCTCCAGGGGCGGCTCGGAGACGGGCACCAGCTCCAGGTCCCAGGGCCGGTCGGACTCGGTGCCGGTGCCGGTGCCGGTGCGCTCGACGACGACGTAGTAGGTGCCCGCTTCCTGGCACAGGCCCAGGCCCGGCTGGATCTCTCGGGCGGCCCAGGCGGTGATCGGTTGCGGGTTGCCGGAGGCGCCGGTGATCACGGAGTCGTAGGAGCAGCCGACGCTGTCGGCGTTCTGCACGGAGACGCTGATCCCGTCGCCGCTCGCCGGCGCGGCGCCGGGGCGGGGGACGGCCGTGACGGAGACGTAGGTGTTCGAGGTGGCGTCGAGTTCGAGGCGGTAGTAGGCCTTGCCACGGCCCGTGAGGGAGCTCCGGTAGGTGGTACCGGGATACAGACGTACGGCGTCGCCGGTGCCCTTCGCGGCCTCGGCGCTCCGGGCGTCGTCGTCGAAGCCGTAGCCGTAGCCGTAGCCGTCTGCGGAGTCGGGGGCGTCTGCGGAGTCGGGGTCGTCGTCACGGTCGTAGGGGTAGGAGAGGACGGTCGCCACGGCAGCGGTCCCGGGGAGCAGCACCGACGTCACGAAGGTCACTGCCGTCACCGCGGTCACAGCGGCCATGCGCGCCATGACCCTCACAGCGGCGGTCACCCCGGTCCTCGCGGCGACTCGCCTCCGGGCGGTCCGCCGCTCCGCACGCCGGCCCATCCGCACGCCCCCTCGCCCTCGCCGGCACCGGATCCGCCCGGACCCGGCCGTGGGCCATCCTGCCCCGTCGGCCCGGGCGCCACCCGCGCATTCCGTACGGGCGTCCGAAACGTTCACCCCTGTACGGGGTCGGGGTCCCGTACAACACGAAACCCCGACCGCTGAGGCGGCCGGGGTCTGCTCAGTTCTCGGTGTCGGTGTTCACGAACCCGTGGGCACGGAGTCGGTCGCCTCCGTCCACAGATCCTGCTCGGCGCGATCCGCCTGGATCTGGCGGTACACGAGGAGCCCGCCGATGGCGGCCAGTGCGACCAGGAGAAGCTTCTTCACCGCGCGACCTCGTCTTTCGTTGACGTTGGGGACCTCTGGCGCCCGACTATACACACCGACCGATATCGATCGGTGACCTGCGTCGGCCCCTCAACTACCGCCCGCGGCGGCGCAGTAGCCGAGACCGGAGAGACCGGATCGCCCCATCGGACCGGAGGGTGATCACTTCTCCACGGAGGGTGATTTCGCCCCACCTGCGCACACCTCCAATACTTTTCTTCCCTTATGCGGCCATCCGAGTGGTGTTCATCCGAACATCGCGGCGGCGCGAGCGTTGCTCCACCACTTCGCAGCCCTCATACACATCATGAGGAAAGTACGCAAATCGCTCGACCCGAAAGTGAGGGACATGACCGAGAACCGGGTCATGAAGCTGTGGACCGCCATCGTCACCGCCTTCTTCGCCGTGTGCGCCGCGCTCGGATTCATCACGACGACCGCCACGACGGCGGTTGCACAGACCGAGCCGGCGCGCAACAGCGACAACGGAGGGCGCACCGTCCACCCAGCCGTGCCGGCGGTGTCCCCCTGGGCCTGGCTCCACGCACGGTCACTGCCCCCCACGATGAAACAGCGCATCCGCGCCGAGGCCCACGGCAAGTCACCCAGCTGCCGCACGCGGCCCCTCCCGGAGGCGGACCCGGCCGAACCGGCCACCGAGCCGGCCACCGAACCTGCCGCCGGCCCGGAAGCCGCCCCGGGCACCGGCCCGGGCGAGCCGGCCGAGCCCTTCACGACGTCCTGCGAGCCCGAGGCCCTCCCGCGCGGGCCCAAGGCGCCGATCCCGCTCCAGCGCTGAGGACACGGCACCCCCACCGACACGATGTAACGGCGACTTGCGTACAGCGTTACAGCGCGCACGAAGCAGGCCCGGCGGCTCCCACGAGCCACCGGGCCTCCGCCGTGCCCGCCGGACGTCGGGCGGGACCCTCGCACGGCGGCCGGTCGCGTCGGCACGCCTCGGTCAGCCCGGGCGGCACAGGTCAGCGCACGTTTTTCTCCAGCAGGGCGACATACCGGTCGATGAAGTGGTCGCGGATGCCGTCGCCGGCCGGCGCGAACGGATCCGCGGTGGCGCCCCGCACCTTGTCGGCGAGCAGGCCGACAGCGGGGATGCGGTCGTGCAGCCTGCCGTCGGCGTCGAAGTAGCGGAGGGCCTCGACGTGGCGGAACGGCGTCGGCGGGACCTGGGGCACGATGTCGTTGTTGTTGACGAACCGGAACGTGCGTCCCTTGAGCGCGGTGTCGTAGGCGGTGGCCAGGGCGGCGTCGCAGGTACGCGGCTGGCCGTAGGTGTAGACGCCGTGCGGGGTCAGGTTGGGCGCCTCGAAGTACATGCGCGCGCCGGACAGCATCGCCAGGGCTCCGCCGAGACTGTGCCCGGTGAACCACACCGACTGGCCGTTGTCCTTGAACTCCGCGACCGTCTCGCGGATCTGCGGGTGCACGACGTCGAGCGCACGGTGAAATCCGATGTGCACGTAGCCCTTACCGTCCGGTCCGGGGACCGGCGGGGTGGCGGTGTCGGTGAGCCAGTCGCGGATCTGCTCCGGCTCGGTGCCGCGGAACGCGACGAGGACCATGTGCTCGCTGGCGGCGACGTAGGCCTGGGTGTCCTCGATCGGGAAGGGCATGGTGTGGGGGGCCGAGAAGTGGCGGAACCGGTCGAACTTCCAGTCGCGGGCGAGCTGTTCGGCCTTCTCCGGGGGCTGGTACGCGGCACGGGCGGCGTGCGCGAGCCAGTAGGCGTGCGTCGGCGAGTAGCCGGAGGCGGAGTGGTCCAGGGGCGCTACGGACACGGGCGTCTTCCTTTCGACGGCGTGGGGGAGGGGAGAGGAACGGTCCGTGATGCTGGCAGGGCCGCGCGTGCCGGTCCGTGCGCGACATCCGGCCCCACGGGCGGCGCGCGAAGCAGATCAGGGGCGCACGGATCCGCGTACGGGCACACATACGATCCCCGTACGGGCCGACGACGCGCCCGTCCACCGCGAACCCCGTAACCCCCCGCCCCCATCACCCCTTCTGACGGTCCATAGGCTGGTAGACCATGACGGAGTCGTCCGTGACCACGCTCCCGGAAAGGTGGTGAGTGCGGTGATTGCTGCCGTGAGCCGGCGCATCGTCGTCGTCACCGCGGTGCACGCCCCGTCCGCCCCGTACCTGCCGGAGGCCCACGCGTCGCTGTGCGACCAGGAACTGCCCGACGGCTGGGAGTGGCACTGGGTGGTCCAGGAGGACGGCGCCACGGACGAGGTCGCCCCGCACCTGCCGGTGGACGACCCGCGCGTGACCTTCCGTCAGGGGCGCCGGGGCGGACCGGGTGTCGCCCGCACCGTCGCGCTCGCCCACGCCGAGGGCGAGTACGTGAAGGTCCTGGACGCCGACGACCGGCTCGCCCCGGGCGCCCTGGCCCGCGACCTGGCCGCCCTCGAAAGCGACCCGGCGATCGGATGGGCGACGTCGTGCGCCTTGGACCTGCTGCCGGACGGCACGACGGCCGGCTTCCCGGACGATCCGCCCGACGGGCCGATCGAGCGGGGGGAGGTGCTCGCCCACTGGACGGCGAACGGCTACCGGACGCAGGTGCATCCGGCGACCCTGTGCGTACGGCGTGATCTGCTGCTCGCGCTGGGCGGCTGGATGGCGCTGCCGGCGTCGGAGGACACCGGGCTGCTGCTGGCGCTCGACGCGGTGAGCCGTGGGTGGTTCTCGGCGGAGGTGGGGCTCCTGTACCGGAAGTGGGACGGCCAGGCCACGGGGCAGGCATCACACGTCGATCCGGCCGAACGGGCGGCCCGCATGGCCGTCGTGGCGGCCCGGGCCCGGGCGCTGGCGTCCCTGCGGTGGCGCGGCCCCTGAGGGCTCCCCCTACGCGAACCAAGAGACCTACCGGCGTGACGGCCCCCGCACGGCTCCCTCAACCGACCGCGCCCCTACGGCGACCCGACGGCGCCCCGACGGCGACCCACCGGCTCCACACGCCGCACCCCACACGCCGCACCGTTCGGCACCGGTCCCTCCCCTCGTGCGGACCGCTGCCGAACGGTGCGGGTGACGTCGGCCCGCGCCGTGGAGGCGTGGACCGAGGTAAGCCGGGAACCCGTGGCCCGGGTGGGGCAGCAGTCCGGTCGGGGAACTGCTTATCGGGTCCCCGCGCGCTCAGGCGACGGGGGTCGCGACCGTATGGGAACTCTGGCGAAAATTGGCCGGGAACATGCGGCGCCCCGAGCCGCCCGCGACCGCTGAGCTGGTGGCCTGTGCGGGCGTCGTCCGGTTGATGCGCCGCTACGACGCGATCCTGCCATTTTCGGCCCGCGCGGAGGGAGGCTCCGGCGTCCGGTCCCCGGCTTAACCGCAGGTCAGCCATATAAAGTGAGTTTTCCGGACCGGATGCCGACTGCGGGGGGAGTAAGGGGTGGAGACTTGGGTTCCGGCTCAGGGGCGCGCACGGCCTTCGCGGAACGTCTCGCGCTGCTGTACAGGGAGGCCGGCAACCCGCCGCTCAAGCGCGTGTCCGAAGCGGTCGCCCGCCTTCAGCGGGTCGATGAACGCGGGCGGCCCGTACGGGTGTCCGCCCAGCGGATCAGCGACTGGCGGCGGGCCCGTAACGTGCCCGCACAGTTCGCCGCCCTGGCGGCGGTCCTGCATGTGCTCATCCCCGAGGCGCGCCGCCTGCGTCCCGTCCCGGTGTCCACGGGACTCTACGACCTGACCCAGTGGCAGCGCCTGTGGGAACGCGCGGTGGCCGACCCGGTCGTCGACGGTCCCGAGACGGCCGAGGAGGAGCAGCCCCCGGGCGACCCCCCGCCCGTCCCCGGCGGTGTCTGCCCGTACCGGGGGCTGGCCTCGTACCGCCAGGAGGACGCCCGCTGGTTCTTCGGCCGGGAACGGAGCACGGAGGCCCTGGTCGCCCAACTCCGCGCGGCCGAGGAGACCGGTGGCCTCGTGATGCTCGTGGGCGCCTCGGGGGCGGGCAAGTCCTCCCTGCTGAGCGCCGGCCTGGTGCCCGCGCTGCGCGACGGCGCGCCGGGCGACGAGGACAACCGGAGCAGAAAGGTCCTCCACCTCGTACCGGGCGCCGATCCCCTCGCGGAGCTGACCCGCTCCCTCCCGGAACTCACCCGGGCCCTCCCCGACCTCACCCAGCCCCCTCCCCACCCGGCCCGGACCGGCCCGCCCGCGCGGGACACACCGGTGCCGGCGGCGAACGGACCCGGCACCCCGCACTTCGCCCGGACGGTACGGGCCGCCGTCACGGCCTGGGCGACGACGACACCCAGCGGCCCCACGCCGTCCGAACCCTCGCCATCCGTCCGCACACCGCCCGCCCCCACGCCGCCCGCCCCCACACCGTCCGTCCGCACACCGCCCGCCCCCGCGCCGTCCGAGCCCACACCATCCGTCCGCACACCGCCCGCCCCCACGCCGTCCGAGCCCACACCATCCGTCCGCACACCGCCCGCCCCCACGCCGGCCTCTCCCCCTCCCCCCACCCCGTCCCCCACCCCGTCCCCCCGCCCGGTCCTCATCGTCGACCAGTTCGAGGAGACCTTCACCCTCTGCCCCGACGAGACGGCCCGGCGGACCTTCATCCAGTTCCTCCACGCCGCCTGCACCCCCGACGCACTGGGCGAACGGGCCCCCGTCCTCGTCATCCTCGGCATCCGCGCCGACTTCTACGAGCAGTGCCTGGGCTATCCCGAACTGGCCGACGCCCTCCAGCACCGGCACATGGTGCTCGGCCCGCTGACCACCGCGGAGCTGCGCGAGGCGGTCACCGGTCCCGCCAAAGCCGTGGGACTGGAACTCGAGCCCGGCCTCGCCGAGCTGATCGTCCGTGAGGTCAGCGCCGACGGTCCGCGCGGCGCGCACGACGCGGGCGTGCTGCCGCTCCTCTCCCACGCCCTGCTCGCCACCTGGCAGCGGCGGAAGGCGGGCCGGCTGACGCTGGCGGGCTACCGCGCGGCCGGCGGCATCCAGGGAGCGGTGGCGGCGACCGCCGAACGCGCGTGGTCCGGACTCGACCCGGCGGCCCGCACGGCGGCGCGGCTGCTCCTGCTCCGGCTGGTCCGGCTGAGCGAGGACACCCAGGCCACCCGCCGGCGCGGGACCCGGCGCCAGCTGGCGGCCGAGTCGACGGACCCCGGCAAGACCGAGGAGTCCCTGGAGGCGCTGGTGCGGGCCCGGCTGGTGACGCTCGACGCGGAGACCGTGGAGATCACCCACGAGGCGCTGCTGCACGCCTGGCCGCGACTGCGCGACTGGATCGACGAGGACCGCAACGGAAACCTGCTGCGCCAGCGCCTGGAGGAGGACGGCAGGGCCTGGGAGGAGTCCCGGCGCGACGCGTCGCTGCTCTACCGGGGTTCCCGTCTGGAACAGGCCCGTGCGTGGGCCCGGTCCGCCGGCGACACCTACCTGACCCGCGGCGCGGTGGAGTTCCTGGCTGCCTCGGTCAGGCTGCGCAGACGGATCGTCCTGCTCAGCCGTGCCGCGGTGTCGACCCTGGTCGTCCTCGCGATCCTGGCCGTCGGCGCGGCGGTCGTCGCCTGGCAACAGCGCAACGACGCCGTGTTCGAGCAGGTCGTCGCCGAGGCCGACCGCGTCCAGTACACGGACCCGTCGCTGTCCGCGCAGCTCGACCTGGTCGCGCACCGCCTGCGACCGGACGACAAGGGCACCGTCAACCGGCTGATCTCCATCGTCAACGCCCCGCTGGCCACCCCCCTCCTCGGCCACACCGGCGCCGTCTACCTCACCTCGTTCAGCCCGGACGGACGGCTCCTGGCGACCGCCAGCTACGACCGGACCGTACGGCTGTGGGACGTACACGACCCCGAACGCCCCGCACCGCTCGGCAAGCCCCTCACCGGTCACACGAGTTGGGTGAGCAGCGCCGTCTTCAGCCCGGACGGCCACACCCTCGCCAGCGCCGGCGACGACGGCACGATCCGGCTGTGGGACGTCACCGACCCCCGCCGTCCGAAGCCGCTCGGCGCTCCCCTGACCGGCCACGAGGGCACGATCTACCTGCTCGCCTTCAGCCCCGACGGGCGGACCCTGGCCTCCGCCGGCGAGGACCGCACCGTACGGCTGTGGAACATGGCCGACCCGGCACGGCCGAAGGCGCTGGGCGCGCTGACCGGCCACACCGCCGCGGTGCGATCGGTGGCGTTCAGTCCCGACGGACGGACGCTGGCCTCCGGCGGTGACGACGACACGGTCCGGCTGTGGGACGTGGCCGAGCCGGACCGGCCCGCGGCGCTCAGTAAGCTGACCGGCCACACGGACCTCGTGCACTCCGTGGCGTTCAGCCCCGACGGGCGCGTCCTCGCCAGCGGCGGCGCGGACGACACCATCCGCCTCTGGGACGTCTCCGTCCCCCGCCGTGCCGGCCAGCTCGGGCCGCCGCTCACCGGGCACACGGCGCCGATCTGGTCGGTGGCGTTCAACCCCGCCGGCACCATGCTCGCGGCGGCCAGCGCCGACAGCACGGCCAGCCTGTGGAACGTCAGCGACCCGGCGTACCCGTCCCAGGTCGGTGAACCCCTGGCCGGGAGCAGCGGCGAGATGTACGCCCTGGGCTTCAGCCCCGACGGCCGGACCCTCGCCACCGGGAGCGGCGACAGCAAGATCCGCCTGTGGTCGATCCCGACGTCCGACATGATCGGCCGCAGCGGGGCGTTCCGCCCGGACGGGCGGGTGCTCGCCACGGCCGCGCGCGACGGCAGCGTCCGGCTGTGGAACGTGGAGAGACCGGACCGGCCCGTCCTGCTCAACGAGCCCTTCCTGCCCGGCAACGGCGGCCAGCGCTCACTGCTCTTCTCCCCCGACGGCCGCACCTTAGCCGTACTCACCGGCAGCCGCTCGGTGTACCTGTGGAACGTCACCGACCCGGCCCGGCCGGTCTCCTACGGCGCTCCCCTCACCCTGCGCACCCGCTTCATGGGCCCCGAGGCACTGGCGTTCAGCCCCGACGGCCGCACCCTCGCCACCGCCTACGACGACCGCACCCTCCAGCTCTGGAACATCACCGACCCGTCCCGCCCCACCCCCTACGGCACCCCCCTCACCGGCCACAAGGGCTACGTCAACGCCCTCACGTTCAGCCCGGACGGCCGGACCCTGGCGAGCGCCAGCGCGGACGGCACGATCCGCCTGTGGGACGTGACCGACCCCCGCCGCGCCGCTCTCCTCGGCACGCCCCTCGCCGGGCACCACGGCCCGGTCAACACCCTCGCGTACAGCCCCGACGGCCACACGCTGGCCAGCGGCAGCGACGACGACACGGTCCGCCTGTGGGACGTCACCGACCCCCGCCGGGCCTCCCGGCTGGAAGCTCCCCTCACCGGGCACACGGAAGCGGTCGTGTCCCTGACCTTCAGCCCGGACGGCCACACCCTGGCGAGCGGCGGCAACGACAACACCGTCCGCCTCTGGAACGTCGCCGCCCCCTCCGCGGCGGCCCCCATCGGCCAGTCCATGAGCCCCAACGCCAAGACGGGCAACTTCCTCGCCTTCAGCCCCCAGAGCCCCATGCTCGGCGTCTCGAGCGGCACGGACACCGTGCGTCTGTGGAACCTCGACGTCGACGACGCCATCCGCCACATCTGCGCGACCACCCGCGGCGTCCTGACCAAGGACAAGTGGCAGGAGTACCTCCCCCGCCTCTCCTACGAACCTCCCTGCGACGACTCCTGACAGCAAAGTGATACCCGTCACAACGCCTGGCCTTAGAAGAGAGTTCCTCCCCCTGGGCAACCACCCTTGTTAGCCTTGGCCATAGCCCGGTCGCTGGTGCATCCCCCGTCGCCAGCGACCGGGCCTTCGCATGCCCGGAACCCGACCGCCTCCGCGCACCGACACCCACCCACGCCAGGCCGTTGGTGTCAGCCGCAGACGCAGAAGACCCCCAACCGTGATCGGTTGGGGGTCTTCTCGCTGGTGGGGCTAACAGGATTTGAACCTGTGGCCTCATCCTTATCAGGGATGCGCTCTAACCAACTGAGCTATAGCCCCGCCGCGCTCTGCGGTGGGTGTCCCGCGCGCTGACTCCTGAAGATTAGCGCACGACCGGGGCAGTCCCAAAATCGGTGGTCGGGGCAGGTCACTCGTCCTCGGCCAGCGTCAGCTCGACGCCGCCCACGAAGCCCGCGGCGAGGTTGTAGATGAAGGCGCCGAGGGTCGCGAGGGCCGTCGCGAGGACGACGTCGATGACCGCGATGATCGACGTGAACATCAGGACGTGGGGAAGCGAGAGGAACGCCTGGAGATCGAAGCCGTTCGACTCGTTGGAACCGGTCGCCTGGGCGATCGTGCCCCCGACCGTCGAGAAGACGCCCATCGCGTCCATGACCATCCACAGGACGGCGGCCGCGACGATGGTGCAGATGCCGAGCGCGATGGAGAGCAGGAAGCTCACCTTCATGACCGACCAGGGGTCGGCCTTGGCCACCCGCAGCCGGGCCTTGCGGACCCGGGGCGTGGTGCGGGCGCCGGTGCGCGGACGGCGTACCGCGCCGGCCGGGGCCGGCGTCTGGTAGGCCTGCGGTGGGTGGTACGGCCCGGTGGGCTGCTTCTGCTGCCGCTCACCGGGCAACGGGGAGGCCCCCTTCTGGGTCTGCGGGCCTCGGGTGTCCGTCACGGTTCCCCCCTGGGATCCCTGGGATGACTGCGCTCCCTGTCCGTCGGACGAGGGCGAGTCGGCCGGGGACGCCTTGACCGGCTTCAGCTGGGTGGTGTGCGTGTCCGCCCCCCGCCCGTCGGCGCCCCGCGCATCGGTGGGATGCGCGTCCCCCGCCGGCGCGGCGGAGCCACGGCCGCCGTCGTCCGTCGCCTTGTCGGCAGACGTTCCGGTGGAAGGGCCCTCAGAGGTGCCGGCCGGCGTACCGACCGAACCGGCGCCCGTGGCTCCGCTCACGATGACTCACTCCTCGTGCTACTCGGACGAGGGCGCCTCACCCTCGTCCGTGCCGCTGGTCGCGGCGTCCTCGGCGGTCTCGTCGACGACGATGTCGCCGTCGACCTCCTCCGCCTCGCGCCCCGCCTCGGCGTTACGTGCGATGCCGACGACGGCATCGCGCTTGCCCAGGTTGATCAGTTGGACGCCCATGGTGTCACGGCCCGTCTCCCTGACCTCGTTGACTCGCGTACGAATCACACCGCCACCGAGCGTGATGGCGAGGATCTCGTCGGTCTCCTCGACCACCAGCGCGCCGACGAGCGAACCGCGGTCCTCGACGATCTTGGCAGCCTTGATGCCGAGGCCGCCGCGACCCTGGACGCGGTACTCGTCGACGGCGGTCCGCTTCGCGTACCCGCCGTCCGTGGCAGTGAACACGAACGTACCGGGTCGAACAACATTCATCGAGAGCAGCTCGTCGCCCTCACGGAAGCTCATGCCCTTGACGCCCGAGGTGGCACGGCCCATCGGACGCAGGGTGTCGTCCGTCGCGGTGAACCTGATCGACTGCGCCTTCCTGCTGATCAGAAGCAGGTCGTCGTCGGCGGAGACGAGTTCGGCGCCGATCAGCTCGTCGTCGGAGCCGTCCTCCCGCTCCCGCAGGTTGATCGCGATCACGCCGCCGGAGCGGGGCGAATCGTAATCCTTCAGCGGCGTCTTCTTGACCAGGCCCGCCTTGGTGGCGAGGACCAGGTACGGCGCGGCCTCGTAGTCGCGGATGGCGAGGATCTCGGCGATCGCCTCGTCCGGCTGGAACGCCAGCAGGTTCGCGACGTGCTGGCCCCGCGCGTCCCGGCCGGCGTCGGGCAGCTCGTAGGCCTTGGCGCGGTAGACGCGGCCCTTGTTGGTGAAGAACAGCAGCCAGTGGTGCGTGGTCGACACGAAGAAGTGGTCGACGATGTCGTCTTCCTTGAGCTTCGTGCCGCGGACGCCCTTGCCGCCGCGCTTCTGGGCGCGGTAGTCGTCCGTCTTGGTGCGCTTGACGTAGCCGCCGCGCGAGACGGTGACGACGATGTCCTCCTCGGCGATCAGGTCCTCGATGGACATGTCACCGTCGTAGGGCACCAGCTTGGTCTTGCGGTCGTCGCCGTACTTCTCGACGATCGCCGCCAGCTCCTCGCTGACGATGCCGCGCTGGCGGACCGGGGAGGCGAGGATCTCGTTGTACTCGTTGATCTTCGCCTGGAGTTCGTCGTGCTCCTGGACGATCTTCCGGCGTTCCAGGGCGGCCAGCCGGCGCAGCTGCATCTCGAGGATGGCGTTGGCCTGGATCTCGTCGATCTCCAGGAGGTCCATCAGGCCCGTACGGGCGATTTCGACGGTGTCGCTGCGCCGGATCAGCGCGATGACCTCGTCGATGGCGTCCAGGGCCTTCAGCAGGCCGCGCAGGATGTGGGCGCGCTCCTCCGCCTTGCGCAGGCGGAAACGCGTCCGGCGGACGATGACCTCGATCTGGTGCGTCACCCAGTGGCGGATGAACGCGTCCAGCGAGAGCGTCCGCGGCACACCGTCGACCAGCGCCAGCATGTTGGCACCGAAGTTGGTCTGCAGGTCGGTGTGCTTGTAGAGGTTGTTCAGGACGACCTTGGCGACGGCGTCCCGCTTGAGCACGATCACCAGGCGCTGGCCGGTGCGCGACGAGGTCTCGTCGCGCACGTCGGCGATGCCGCCGATCTTGCCGTCCTTGACCAGGTCGGCGATCTTCTGCGCGAGGTTGTCGGGGTTGACCTGGTAGGGCAGCTCCGTGACCACCAGGCACTGGCGGTTCTGGATCTCCTCGACCTCGACGACCGCGCGCATGGTGATCGAGCCGCGGCCCGTGCGGTAGGCCTCCTCGATGCCCTTGCGGCCCACCACCAGGGCGCCGGTCGGGAAGTCGGGGCCCTTGATGCGCTCGATCAGCGCGTCCAGCAGCTCCTCGTGGGAGGCCTCGGGGTTCTCCAGGTACCACTGGGCGCCGGCCGCGACCTCGCGCAGGTTGTGCGAGGGGATGTTGGTCGCCATGCCGACCGCGATGCCCGCCGAGCCGTTGATCAGCAGGTTCGGGAAGCGGGCGGGCAGGACGGTCGGCTCCTGGGAGCGGCCGTCGTAGTTGTCCGTGAAGTCGACGGTCTCCTCGTCGATGTCGCGGACCATCTCCATCGACAGCGGCGCCATCTTGCACTCGGTGTACCGCATGGCCGCCGCCGGGTCGTTGCCCGGAGAACCGAAGTTGCCGTTCGAGTCGACGAGCGGCATACGCATCGACCACGGCTGCGCGAGGCGGACCAGCGCGTCGTAGATCGAGGAGTCGCCGTGCGGGTGGTAATTGCCCATGACGTCGCCGACGACACGGGCGCACTTGTAGAAGCCGCGCTCGGGGCGGTAGCCGCCGTCGTACATGGCGTACAGGACGCGGCGGTGGACGGGCTTGAGCCCGTCCCGGACGTCCGGCAGCGCGCGCGAGACGATGACGGACATCGCGTAGTCGAGGTACGAGCGCTGCATCTCCGTCTCAAGCCCGACAGGCTCGATACGCATGGCGATGTCGCCGCCCTCTTCAGGGGTGACGGGAGTGTTCTCGTCGGTCATTGCTGGTGATGATCCTTCCTGGTCCGGTCAGCTGAGACCGACTCAGATGTCGAGGAAGCGGACGTCCTTGGCGTTGCGCTGGATGAAGGCACGGCGCGCTTCGACGTCCTCGCCCATGAGGACCGAGAACAGGTCGTCGGCCTGGGCGGCGTCGTCGAGGGTGACCTGGCCGAGGACGCGGTGCTCCTGGTCCATCGTCGTGACGCGCAGTTCCTCGGCGTTCATCTCGCCGAGGCCCTTGAAGCGCTGGATCGAGTCCTCACGCACCCGCTTGCCGCGCTGGCGGCCCATCTCGATCAGCGCGTCGCGCTCGCGGTCGGAGTACGCGTACTCGATGTCGTCCCGGCCCCACTTGATCTTGTAGAGCGGGGGGCGGGAAAGGTACACGTGCCCGGCCTCGACCAACGGCCGCATGAAGCGGAACAGGAAGGTCAGCAGCAGGGTGCTGATGTGCTGGCCGTCGACGTCGGCGTCCGCCATGAGGATGATCTTGTGATAGCGGAGTTTCTCGATGTCGAAGTCCTCGTGCACACCGGTGCCGAAGGCGGAGATCAGCGCCTGGATCTCCTGGTTCTGCAGGATCTTGTCGATCCTGGCCTTCTCGACGTTGAGGATCTTGCCGCGGATCGGGAGGATCGCCTGGTACTGCGGGTTACGGCCGGACTTGGCCGAGCCGCCGGCGGAGTCACCCTCGACGATGAAGATCTCGCACTTGGTGGGATCGTTCGACTGGCAGTCGGACAGCTTGCCCGGCAGGGAGGCCGACTCCAGCAGGCCCTTGCGGCGGGTGAGGTCGCGGGCCTTGCGGGCCGCCACGCGCGCGGTGGCCGCCTGGATGCCCTTGCGGATGATGTCCGCCGCCTCGTTCGGGTTGCGGTCCAGCCAGTCGTTGAGGTGCTCGTAGACCGCCTTCTGGACGAAGGTCTTGGCCTCGGTGTTGCCCAGCTTGGTCTTGGTCTGCCCCTCGAACTGGGGTTCGCTCAGCTTGACCGAGATGATCGCGGTCAGGCCCTCGCGGATGTCGTCGCCCGTGAGGTTGTCGTCCTTCTCCCGCAGCAGCTTCTTGTCGCGCGCGTACTTGTTGATCAGGTTCGTCAGCGCCGCGCGGAAGCCCTCTTCGTGCGTACCGCCCTCGTGCGTGTGGATGATGTTGGCGAAGGAGTAGACGCCCTCGGTGTAGCCGCCGTTCCACTGCATCGCGACCTCGAGGGACAGGCTCCGGTCCTTGTCCTCGGCCTCCAGGTCGATGACGGAGGGGTGGACCGCCTCTCCCTTGCGGGAGTTGAGGTACTTCACGAAGTCGACGATGCCGCCCTCGTAGTGGTACGTGACGGTCTTGACCTCGTCCTTCTCGTCCGCACCGGCCTCGTCGGCCCCCGTGACCGCCTTCGCCGACTCGCGCTCGTCAGTGAGTTTGATCGTCAAACCCTTGTTGAGGAACGCCATCTCCTGGAAGCGCCGCGAGAGCGTCTCGAAGGAGTAGTCGGTGGTCTCGAAGATGTCGCCGTCGGCCCAGAAGGTGACCGAGGTGCCGGTCTCGTCCGTGGCCTCGTGCCGGGCGAGCGGGGCCGTCGGCACGCCCATCTTGTAGTCCTGCGTCCAGCGGTGACCGTCGGTCCTCACCTCGACGGAGACCTTGCTGGACAGGGCGTTCACGACCGAGACGCCGACGCCGTGCAGACCGCCGGAGACCGCGTAGCCGCCGCCGCCGAACTTGCCGCCCGCGTGCAGCACGGTGAGCACGACCTCGACGGCCGGCTTGCCCTCGGAGGGGACGATGCCCACCGGGATGCCACGGCCGTTGTCGACGACCCGGACGCCGCCATCGGCGAGGATCGTCACGTCGATGGTGTCCGCGTGACCGGCCAGCGCCTCGTCGACGGAGTTGTCGACGACCTCGTACACGAGGTGGTGCAGACCGCGCTCACCGGTGGAGCCGATGTACATACCGGGTCGCTTGCGGACCGCGTCCAGACCCTCGAGGACGGTGATGGCGCTGGCGTCGTACGAGGCCGTGACCTCGCCGTTCGAGGTCACGGCCTCGGCGTTGGCGCCGGCGTCGGTGGACGGGATGTTCTCGTTGGGGTTGCCGGAATCGGCCACGAAGCGCCCTTTCTGGCACAGCACGAGCCGGGCTCGTCGGCGGGTTGCCGGAGCGGCTGCGGCATGTTGCGTTGGTAAGCCTTGATCAGCGTTGCTCAGCGTCTCCCGGGCGGTCCCCACGTTCGGGGCGGGATTCGCTTCCAGTCTACCGGTAGCGCCGACAGTGATGGGGGTTTGCCGGTACCTGAGTCCGCATGTGCCGCCCTCAATCGGTCTCGCCCGACTCCCGATATACGGATGGGGGCTCCAAGAGGCTCACGGAGGCACTCAGCGCTTCCGGGCGTCAACCCTTGGCTACCGCACAGTCACGTCCGTAATCGCAACCGCGTGCGAGCCGTGCGCGCCCGGACGCAACGGCGGCCGGGGCGGTCCGCACGGACCGCCCCGGCCGGGAAAGAAGTGAGGTACGTCACCCGTAGGTGTCGCCGGGACCCGTACTGCCCGGGGCCCGCAGCGGACCGTACCGACGGGCGGGGCCGCCGGGGCCCTGCACCCTGATCTGCCGCACCCTGCCGTGCCCCAGGTCCTCGTTGAGGCGCGCGACGAGCGTCGGGGCGAGCAGCCGCAGGTTCGTCGCCCACGCCGTGGAGTCGCACCGCACGACCAGGACGCGCTCGTCCTCGTCGTACCGCTCCGGCACACAGTGGTTGGCCACGTCCTCGCCGACGATCTG
Organism: Streptomyces sp. NPDC088812; assembly: GCF_044750285.1. Lineage (NCBI taxonomy): Bacteria > Bacillati > Actinomycetota > Actinomycetes > Kitasatosporales > Streptomycetaceae > Streptomyces > Streptomyces sp. NPDC088812. The sequence continues at coordinate 77,535 of NZ_JBIVJP010000008.1, forward strand.
CGGCCAGCGGCCCATCACGCCGCCCACCGCGGCCGGCGCCTCCCAGCCGCGTTCGGTGAGCAGCCGGTTGATCGCGGCGCCGAGCGCCATCGGATCGCGGCCGTCCGCCCGCGCGCCGGAGCGCAGGCCGCCCCCGCGCCGCGCCTGTTTCTTCTGCTGCGCCGCGTCTCCCCGCGCGCGTGCCTGCTCGCGCGCCGCCCGGAGCGCCACCCGCGCCAGGTCGACCCCGGAGGGCTGCGGGGCCTTCTGCGGTTCCTCGTCGCTCATACGCGTTCCACCGTCCCGTTCGACACGGCGTACCGGGCCCCCGTGAGGACGTGCGGCACGTCGTCGTCGACGGCGGCCGTCACGAGGACCTGCTCACCGGGCGCGACGAGTTCCGCCAGCCGCTCCCGGCGGCGGGCGTCCAGCTCGGCGAAGACGTCGTCGAGCACCAGCACCGGCTCGTTGCCCTCCGCGCGCAGCAGGTCGTAGGAGGCCAGCCGCAGCGCGAGCGCGTAGGACCACGACTCCCCGTGGGAGGCGTACCCCTTGGCCGGCAGCTCACCGAGCTTCAGGACCAGGTCGTCCCGGTGCGGACCCACGAGGGTGACGCCCCGTTCGATCTCCTGCTTGCGCACGTCGGCGAGGGCGGCCATCAACTGTTCGTAGAGGTGCTCGCGAGTGTGCGCCTCGCCCGGCGCCGACGGCCGGTACTCCAGGGTGACCGGTCCGCCGCCCGGGGCCAGCTGCTCGTAGGCCTTGTCGGCGAGCGGCTGGACCGCGGCCACCAGATCGAGCCGCTGGGCGAGCAGCTCGGCGCCCACGCGCGCGAGGTGCTGGTCCCACACGTCGAGCGTGGACAGGTCCATGGTGCGGCCGCCGTGGCGGCGGGCCAGCGCGGCCGACTTCAGCAGGGTGTTGCGCTGTTTCAGCACGCGCTCGTAGTCGGAGCGCACGCCCGCCATCCGCGGGGAACGGGCGGTGATCAGCTCGTCGAGGAAGCGGCGCCGCTCACCGGGGTCGCCCTTCACCAGCGCGAGATCCTCGGGCGCGAACAGCACGGTCCGTACGATGCCCAGCACGTCACGGGGCTTGACCTGCGAGGACCGGTTGATGCGGGCGCGGTTGGCCCGGCCCGGGTTCAGCTCCAGCTCGACCAGTTGCTGCCGCTCGCCCTGGCGCACCTGCGCCCGGATGACGGCGCGGTCGGCGCCCATGCGCACCAGGGGCGCGTCGGAGGCGACGCGGTGGCTGCCGAGGGTGGCGAGGTAGCCGACCGCCTCGACGAGGTTCGTCTTGCCCTGCCCGTTGGGGCCGACGAACGCCGTGACGCCCGGGTCGAGCGGGACCTCGACCCGGGCGTAGGAGCGGAAGTCGGCCAGCGACAGATGCGTGACGTGCATGGTCGTTCGCCGACCTCCCCGGGGGTTGTGGACCGCCGGGCGGCCCTGTGGACTACTTCTTCTCGACCGCGTGGCCGCCGAACTGGTTGCGCAGCGCGGCGATCATCTTCATCTGCGGCGAGTCCTCCTGGCGGGACGCGAACCGCGCGAACAGCGAGGCCGTGATCGCCGGGAGCGGCACGGCGTTGTCGATGGCGGCCTCGACGGTCCAGCGGCCCTCGCCGGAGTCCTGGGCGAAGCCGCGGAGCTTGTCCAGGTGCTCGTCCTCGTCGAGGGCGTTGACCGCCAGGTCCAGCAGCCAGGAACGGATGACCGTGCCCTCCTGCCAGGAGCGGAACACCTCGCGCACGTCGGTGACCGAGTCGACCTTCTCCAGCAGCTCCCAGCCCTCGGCGTAGGCCTGCATCATGGCGTACTCGATGCCGTTGTGGACCATCTTCGCGAAGTGGCCCGCGCCGACCTTGCCGGCGTGCACGGAGCCGAAGTCGCCCTCGGGCTTGAGCGCGTCGAAGACCGGCTGCACCTTGGCGACGTTCTCGGCGTCACCGCCGTACATCAGGGCGTAGCCGTTCTCCAGGCCCCAGACGCCGCCGGAGACTCCGCAGTCGACGAAGCCGATGCCCTTGGCGGCCAGCTCCTCGGCGTGCTTCTCGTCGTCGGTCCAGCGGGAGTTGCCGCCGTCCACGACGATGTCACCGGGCTCCAGCAGCTCGGCGAGCTCGTCGACGGTCGACTGGGTGGCGGGGCCGGCCGGGACCATCACCCAGACCACGCGCGGGCCCTCGAGCTTGCCCACAAGCTCTTGCAGGCTGTGGACATCGGCGAGGTCCGGATTGCGGTCGTATCCGATGACGGTGTGGCCTGCGCGGCGAATCCGCTCGCGCATGTTGCCGCCCATCTTGCCGAGGCCGACGAGACCGAGCTCCATCAGTTGTTCCTTAGGTCGCTGTGTGGCGTGTGAGGCACCTTCGTACCCCTGTCCGAGCCTAAACCCGGACCGTCACGCACACCTGTGGGCATACGCGCTCAGACGTACGGTCCCACCTGCGGCTTCTCCCACGGTCCGGCCGGTTGTCCACCGGGCTGTGGACAACCGGCCGGACCCGGGGATCCGGTCTCAGCCGCTCAGGCGCACCGGCATGATCAGGTACTTGTAGGCCTCGTCCGCCTCGGCGTCCACGGCCGGCTTGCCGCTGAGCAGCGCGGGCTTGGTGGACGTCGTGAAGGAGAGCTGGGCCACCGGGGAGTCGATGGCGCTCAGGCCGTCCAGCAGGAAGGTCGGGTTGAAGGCGATCGAGATGTCGTCGCCCTCCAGCTGGGCGTCGACCCTTTCCACAGCCTGTGCGTCGTCGCTGGAGCCGGCCTCCAGGATGAGCACGCCCTGCTCGAAGCTGAGCCGCACCGGGGTGTTGCGCTCGGCGACCAGGGCCACGCGCTTGACGGCCTCCACGAAGGGCGCGGTCTCGATGACGGCGATGCTGTTGAACTCGGTCGGGAACAGCGTGCGGTACTTCGGGAGGTCGCCCTCCAGCAGCCGGGTCGTCGTCCGGCGGCCGGCGCCCTCGAAACCGATCAGGCCCTCGCCCGAGCCGGAGCCGGACAGCGCCAGCGTGACGCTGTCGCCGCTGGTCAGCGCCTTTGCGGTGTCCAGGAGCGTCTTGGCGGGCACCAGGGCGACCGCGGAGGCGTCCGGGTTCTCCGGCTTCCACAGGAACTCGCGGACCGCGAAGCGGTAGCGGTCGGTGGAGGCCAGCGTGACGGTGTCGCCCTCGATCTCGATGCGCACACCGGTCAGGACGGGCAGCGTGTCGTCACGGCCCGCGGCGATGGCGACCTGGGCGGCCGCCGAGGCGAAGACCTCACCGGGGACCGTGCCCGTGGCGTTCGGCATCTGCGGCAGCGACGGGTACTCCTCCACAGGCAGTGTGTGGAGGGTGAAGCGGGAGGTGCCGCAGACCACCGTCGCCCGTACACCGTCTGTGGAGATCTCCACCGGGCGGTTGGGGAGGGCGCGGCAGATGTCGGCCAGCAGCCGGCCGGAGACGAGGACCGTGCCCTCCTCCTCGACCTCCGCTTCCACCGACACGCGTGCGGAGACCTCGTAGTCGAAGCTGGAGAGGCTGAGGGCACCGTCGTCGGCCTTCAGCAGGAGGCCGGCGAGGACAGGCGCCGGCGGACGGGCCGGGAGGCTGCGCGCCGCCCAGGCCACTGCCTCCGCGAGTACGTCGCGTTCCACCCGGATCTTCACTCTTGCCGCCTCCTGCTGTTGCCGGCGCTTCTCGCCCTGCCTGGCTTCGTCGTCTGTCTCGGTGTCGTCGGCCCCTGTGAGGGGAAGGACCACCTGGGACCAGTCTGACGCACCGCACTGACAGTAGGTGCCCGTCGGGGTCAAGTCGTGACGAGGGACAGCCGGAGGCCCGGGAGCGAGTTGTGCACAGGACCCGCTTCGAAACGGATGCCGAGCTCTCTCTAGTCGGGAGTAGTAGTAGGGCCTGTGGATACCGTGGATAACCTCGTCTTCGCAGCTCAGAGGCGAGATTTTGTCCACGGACCCTGTGGGTGGGGGCGGTGGACAACCGGGGTCATCTGTGGAGAACGGAAAGTTCTGCACACCCCGTACACAGGCAGAGGGGACTTCTCCCCAGACGCGTCCCCAGGTTTACCCGTCTTTCCCACAGCCCAACCCGGCAGCTTTGTGTGACGCCTTTCACTCGAGACGGTGAGGAGGCCTCTGAGCTTGCCGAACAGTGGACAGAGGTGTGGAGAAGCAGGCGATCGCTGGGGACAACCGGCTCGAGCCTGTGGGTTGCCGGTGGACAACTTCGTGCACAGGGTGTGGATCCTCGCTCTGTCCACAGCCTGTGGAAATGTTTCATCCACGAATCCACAACCGGATGACCTGGTCCGATGTTCCTTCAACAGGGTCGCCTGTGGACGGGATCTGGACAACTCCGCAGTCCCCAGCCTGTGGAGGGGAAAAAGTCGCCGAATCTGTGGAGGGTGGCCGTAACCCGGCAGGTAATCGAACAGCGGGTGGCCTCCGGGAGCGGCGTGCTTCTCCGGAGCACGGCCCGGCAAGCGTCCCCAGGCACCCCGCCGACGCCCATCCCACGACACGGGCGCCCGCCGGGGCACGGTCCCGGGGGCGGACCCGGAGGGCGTGCGGTGTCACTGCCGAGGCAGGGCGGGGCGGAGGGCGTGCCGGATTCGCTGCCGAGGCACGGGGACGGGGCAGCGGGGCGGGGGGCTCCCCGGAAGCGCTCCTGGGGATGACGAAGGGCGCCCCGGGATCACTCCCGAGACGCCCTCGACGGGTCTCTGCGGCCCGTTCAGCCGGCCTTGATGCGGTTGGTCAGCTCGGTCACCTGGTTGTAGATGGAGCGCCGCTCGGCCATCAGATTGCGGATCTTGCGGTCGGCGTGCATCACCGTCGTGTGGTCGCGGCCGCCGAACAGCGCGCCGATCTTCGGCAGCGACAGATCGGTCAGCTCGCGGCACAGGTACATGGCGATCTGCCGGGCGGTCACCAGGGCACGGCCCCGCGAGGTGCCGCACAGGTCCTCGACGGTCAGCCCGAAGTAGTCCGCCGTGGCGCTCATGATGGCCGTCGAGGTGATCTCGGGGGACGAGTCCTCGCCCCCGGGCATCAGGTCCTTCAGGACGATCTCGGTCAGCCCCAGGTCCACCGGCTGCCGGTTGAGCGAGGCGAACGCCGTCACCCGGATCAGCGCGCCCTCCAGCTCGCGGATGTTGCGCGAGATCCGCGAGGCGATGAACTCCAGCACCTCCGGCGGGGCGTTCAGCTGCTCCTGCACCGCCTTCTTGCGGAGGATCGCGATACGCGTCTCCAGCTCCGGCGGCTGCACATCGGTGATCAGGCCCCACTCGAAACGGTTCCGCAGCCGGTCCTCCAGCGTCACCAGCTGCTTGGGCGGCCGGTCACTGGAGAGCACGATCTGCTTGTTGGCGTTGTGGAGGGTGTTGAAGGTGTGGAAGAACTCCTCCTGCGTCGACTCCTTGTCCGCGAGGAACTGGATGTCGTCGACGAGCAGGATGTCCATCTCGCGGTAGCGCTTGCGGAAACTGTCGCCCTTGCCGTCGCGGATGGAGTTGATGAACTCGTTGGTGAACTCCTCCGAGCTCACGTAGCGCACGCGCGTGCCCGGGTAGAGGCTGCGCGCGTAGTGGCCGATCGCGTGCAGGAGGTGCGTCTTGCCGAGGCCCGACTCCCCGTAGATGAACAGGGGGTTGTACGCCTTCGCGGGAGCCTCGGCGACGGCGACCGCGGCCGCGTGCGCGAAGCGGTTCGACGCGCCGATGACGAACGTGTCGAAGAGGTACTTCGGGTTCAGCCGGGCCGTCGGCTCACCGGGGCCGCCGGCCGCCGCGGGCTGTGCGCCCGTCGGGCCGGGCCCGCCGGCACCCGGCTGCCCGGGGCCGGGCTGGCCCCCGCGGTGCGGGTGCCCGCCGGCCGACGGATCGGGCAGCTCACGCCGGACCGGGTCCCGCTGGTCGTAGTCGGGACGCGAGGACTCGTACTCGGAGCGCTGCTGCTCGTACGGGGACGGCTCGTAGGACGGGCGGTCCATCGGCTGGGGGCGGTAGTCCTGCGGGGGAGACCCGTAGGAGTCCTGACCGGACGGGCCGCCGTAGGCGTCCTGCGACCGGGAGGCGTAGGGGTCGCGCTCGGGGAAGCCGAGCCGCTGCTGCTGCCAGCCGTAGTCGTCCTGGCCGGGGCGCGGCCAGGCGCCGGGCTCCGGCCGCTGGTACTCCGAGGGGTACGCCGGCCGGGCGGTCGGCAGCTGGTCCTGGCGGGGTCCCTTGTCCCCGGAGGGCGTCGGCGGCTGGTCGCCGCGGTGCCGGCCGTATCCCTCGTACGGGCTGTCGTAGGGCGGCCGGTCGTAGGAGCCCTCGTAGGGGCCGGAGGGCCGTTCGGGCTCCTCGTAGCGCGGCGGGACGGGGGGCGCGGGCGGCGTCGGCGGCTCGCCCGCGGAGTCGTCGACGGTGATCGCGATACGGATCGGGCGGCCGCACTCACGGCTCAGGGTCTCGCTGACGATCGGGGCCAGACGGCCCTCCAGCACGCCCTTCGCGAATTCGTTCGGTACGGCGAGCAGGGCGGTGTCGGCGACCAGCGCCAGCGGCTGGCAGCGCCGGATCCAGTGCTCGTCCTTCGCCTCGACGCCCTGGCCGCGCCCCTCCCCGAGCAGCTGCTCCAGTACGCGTGGCCACACTGCGGCAAGATCGGCAGGTACGTCAGCCACAGGGCACGCTCTCTCACAGGTCCCACGAACGTGTGACGGTGGGACGGTTCGGTTTCACATCGGGGCGGGTCAGGGACAAGGGAACGAATCGGAGTCCAGCCACGGTAGTCAGCGCGGCGGGTACGGTTCAAGTTGTTGTCCCCAGGCTGTGGATAGTGTCTCCCGGTGACCGTCGGTTTGACCGGATGGCGTAGCCGCGCGTACCGTAACCAGGTCGAGTTGTCGATGGCTGCTGCCGCCTGCCTCCGATGGGCACAGATCGCGTAAAGGTGATCGGGAAGCGGTGCACTCGGGCGCTGAACGCGAGCTACTCGTGGGCGCACGGTGACAGCCAGGACGGCACCCCGCCACTACCGATTGATTTCTGGAGCCCCCGAGTGAGCAAGCGCACCTTCCAGCCGAACAACCGTCGTCGCGCGAAGACCCACGGCTTCCGGCTGCGTATGCGCACCCGTGCCGGCCGCGCGATCCTCGCGTCCCGCCGTAGCAAGGGTCGCGCCCGTCTGTCCGCCTGATCCCGGTCAGGTCATGCCGTCGTGCTGCCCACCGAGAACCGGCTGAGGCGGCGCGAGGACTTCGCGACCGCGGTACGACGGGGCCGTCGGGCCGGACGCCCGACTCTCGTCGTCCATCTTCGTAGCGGTGCCACGGACCCGCACGCGCCTGGGGAGAGCGCTCCCCCGACGCGTGCGGGTTTCGTCGTGAGCAAGGCTGTGGGAGGAGCGGTCGTCCGCAACGCGGTGAAGCGCAGACTCCGCCATCTGATGCGCGACCGAGTCGCCCTCTTGCCCCCCGGTAGCCTGGTAGTCGTACGGGCGCTGCCCGGGGCGGGTGACGCCGACCACGCACAGCTGGCCCAAGACCTCGATGCCGCCCTTCAACGGCTACTGGGAGGGGGCGCGCGATGAAGTACCCGCTGCTGGCCCTGATCAAGCTCTACCAGTGGACGATCAGTCCGCTGCTCGGGCCGGTGTGCAAGTACTACCCGTCGTGCTCCCACTACGGCTACACGGCCATCGACCGGCACGGCGCGATCAAGGGAACAGCCCTCACCGCCTGGCGCATCCTGCGGTGCAACCCCTGGTCGCTGGGAGGCGTGGATCACGTCCCGCCGCGCAAGCGCCCGCGGTGGCACGAGGCGCTGCGCGATGCCTGGCGCGCACGCAAGGGCGGGCCCTCCGCCGCCGAAACGGCCACCGAGGAGAATCGCTCTTCGAGCCCGGCCGCAGAGACCCCGTCCCATGCCCAAGGAGCATGATTAGTGGACACGATCGCAAGCCTTTTCAGTTTCATCACCACACCCGTCTCCTGGGTCATCGTCCAGTTCCACACGGTGTACGGCTCCCTCTTCGGCCCGGACACGGGATGGGCCTGGGGCCTGTCCATCGTGTCCCTGGTGATCCTCATCCGGATCTGCCTGATCCCGCTCTTCGTGAAGCAGATCAAGGCGACACGGGCGATGCAGACGCTGCAGCCCGAGATGAAGAAGATCCAGGAGCGCTACAAGAACGACAAACAGCGCCAGTCCGAAGAGATGATGAAGCTCTACAAGGAGACGGGCACCAACCCGCTCTCCTCGTGCCTTCCCATCCTGGCGCAGTCCCCGTTCTTCTTCGCCCTCTACCACGTGCTCAATGGCATCGCCAATGGTGAGACCATCGGTGTGATCAACCAGAGCCTGCTGGAGAGCGCGCAGAAGGCGCACATCTTCGGCGCCCCTCTGGCGGCGAAGTTCACCGACAGCGCCTCCGACGTCGCCGCACTCGACGCCTCGCTGACCAGCGTCCGCATCGTCACCGCGATCATGATCGTCATGATGTCGGCCTCGCAGTTCTTCACGCAGCGCCAGCTGATGACGAAGAACGTCGACACCACGGTGAAGACGCCGTTCATGCAGCAGCAGAAGATGCTGATGTACGTCTTCCCCATCATGTTCGCCGTCTTCGGCATCAACTTCCCGGTCGGTGTCCTCGTCTACTGGCTGACCACCAACGTGTGGACCATGGGCCAGCAGATGTACGTGATCCACAACAACCCGACCCCGGGTTCCAAGGCGCAGGCCGCCTACCTGGAGCGCCTGCACAAGCGCGTCACGCAGCACGGCAAGACCCGTGGCCGCGGCGAGAAGGCCATCGTCAAGGCGATCGTGGCCAAGGGCCGGGACCGCAACGAGTTCGAGCGCAAGTTCATCAACGGTCTGAGCAAGGCAGGCCTCGCGGCCCAGGTCGACGGCACCGTGGCGAAGGGCGAGACTCAGATCGACACCCTGACCGAGGACGGCACGCCCCTGACGGCGGCCGCCGCGGCCAAGCGCCAGCAGCCCAAGCGCCAGTCCAAGGCACAGCGCCAGTCCGGAGGCCCCAAGGCGGCCGGCGAGACGACGACCTCGCTGACCAAGTCCGACGCTCCGCAGGACGCCGAGCCCGCCGACGTCGCGAAGTCGGCCGGTCCCGCGAAGCCCGCCGGTCCCGCGAAGCCCGCCGGCGGTACCCGCAGCAAGGCACAGTCCGGGCAGCGCAAGGGCGGCCCGCAGCGCCCCAAGTCCCCGTCCAAGAAGTAAGAAGGAGCCCATCCCGTGACGGAAGGCACCACCTCCGCCGCCGCCGAAGGTGCAGACACCCTGACCCGCCTGGAGCAGGAGGGCGAGATCGCGGCGGACTACCTCGAGGGCCTGCTGGACATCGCCGATCTCGACGGCGACATCGACATGGACGTCGAGGCCGACCGGGCCTCTGTGTCGATCATCAGCGACACGGGCACCCGTGACCTGCAGAAGCTGGTCGGCCGGGACGGCGAGGTGCTGGAGGCGCTGCAGGAGCTGACGCGCCTGGCCGTGCACCGGGAGACCGGCGACCGCAGCCGGCTGATGCTGGACATCGCGGGTTACCGGGCCAAGAAGCGCACCGAGCTCTCCGAGCTGGGCGCCAAGGCCGCGTCCGACGCGAAGAACAGCGGCGAGCCGGTGAAGCTGAACCCGATGACGCCCTTCGAGCGCAAGGTCGTCCACGACGCCGTCAAGGCGGCCGGTCTGCGCAGCGAGTCCGAGGGCGAGGAGCCCCAGCGCTTCGTCGTCGTGCTTCCCAACTGATTCGGTTCCACGTTCCCCCCGGCCCCGTCTGTTGTGCAGGCGGGGCCGGTCTTTGTCAGCCTGGTAGTTCTGGTGATCGGCGCCGAGTGCGCCGATGCGGTACGGAAGGACGGTCCCCGTGACGGAGGCAGCGGAGCTTCCCCCTGCGCCCGAGCAGGCACGCGAGGTATTCGGTGAGCGCTTCGCGGATGCGGTTCGGTACGCCGAGCTCCTGGCCGAGGCAGGAGTGCAGCGCGGGCTCATCGGGCCCCGGGAGGTGCCCCGCCTCTGGGAGCGGCACCTGCTGAACTGCGCGGTGCTCTCCGAGGCCGTGCCCGAAGACGTGACGGTGTGCGACGTCGGCTCCGGCGCGGGCCTGCCGGGAATCCCTCTGGCACTCGTCCGCGAGGACCTGAAGATCACCCTGCTGGAGCCGCTCCTGCGGCGCACCAACTTCCTCACCGAGGTCGTTGAACTCCTCGGCCTGGACCATGTCACCGTCGTGCGCGGACGCGCCGAAGAGGTCATGGGCAAGCTGCCTCCGGTCCATGTGGTCACTGCCCGGGCAGTGGCACCACTGGACCGTCTCGCCACCTGGGGCATCCCTCTACTGCGCCCCTACGGCGAGATGCTGGCCCTCAAGGGGGACACCGCCGAGGACGAGCTGAAGAGCGCGGCGACCGCACTGAGCAAACTGGGCGCGGTCAGCACATCGATCCTGCACGTCGGTGAGGGCGTCGTCGACCCGCTCTCCACAGTGGTCCGGGTCGAGGTCGGGGAGAGCCCTGGCGGGGTGCGCTTCGCGGCCAAGCGGGCCAAGGCGGCCCGGACCAGCCGCACCCGTCGCCGTCGCTGATCCGGCCGCGACCGGCGGTACTCCACACAAGCTGAGCAAACTGCGCAAGACGGAGTGTCGCGACAGTTCGGCCGCGGGCGCTGTGCATCGTGTTTCACGTGAAACGTCGCTCACTGCTGCAGGGCATCATCAGCCGGGGCCGCGCCGCGGCCGAACCTCGCGACCGCAGGCCTCTCGGCTCACTCGACAAGGGCACGAAGTTGTCCACAGAGGTGGATTTCTCCACAGAAGACCAGGGCTCACTGGTTCACGACCCTGGAGACATGGGAGGCTCTGTTCATTGCGAGCCTGAAGTCGAGGAGAGTGAATCCTTGCGGTCCGACGCCAACATCGCGGGACCGATGACCGATCCGGTCCCCGGTCCCCGTACCGAGTCGATGGGGGAGGATGTTTCACGTGAAACGCCGCCCCCGATGGACGACACTCCGATCGGTCGCGCGGCCCAACTGGCGGTGGAAGCTCTGGGCCGTGCCGGCGAGGGCCTGCCACGGCCCGAGCAGACGCGCATCGTCGTGGTGGCCAACCAGAAGGGCGGTGTGGGCAAGACGACGACGACCGTCAACCTTGCCGCTTCGCTTGCCCTGCACGGGAACCGTGTGCTGGTGATCGACCTGGACCCGCAGGGCAATGCGTCCACCGCCCTGGGCATCGATCACCATGCCGAGGTCCCGTCCATCTACGACGTCTTGGTCGAGAGCCGTCCTCTCTCGGAAGTCGTTCAGCCGGTCCCCGATGTCGAGGGCCTCTTCTGTGCTCCGGCCACCATCGATCTCGCCGGTGCGGAGATCGAGCTGGTGTCCTTGGTGGCACGCGAGAGCCGACTGCAGCGAGCGATCCAGGCGTACGAGCAGCCGCTGGATTACGTCCTCATCGACTGCCCGCCCTCGCTCGGCCTGCTGACAGTCAACGCGATGGTGGCGGGCCAGGAGGTCCTCATCCCGATCCAGTGCGAGTACTACGCGCTGGAGGGCCTGGGCCAGTTGCTCCGCAACGTCGACCTGGTGCGGGGGCACCTCAACCCCACTCTGCATGTGTCGACCATCCTGCTCACCATGTACGACGGCCGCACGCGTCTTGCGTCGCAGGTCGCGGAAGAGGTGCGCACCCACTTCGGCGACGAGGTGCTGCGGACGAGCATTCCCCGCTCGGTCCGCATCTCCGAAGCGCCGAGCTATGGGCAGACGGTGCTGACGTACGATCCTGGTTCGAGCGGCGCCCTCTCCTATCTTGAGGCGGCCCGTGAGATCGCGCTGAGGGGTGTCGGCGTGAGCTACGACGCCACCCACGCCCACATCGGTGCACAGAACAATCCGAGCATGGAGGGGATCCAGTGAGTGAGCGACGGAGGGGGTTGGGTCGTGGTCTTGGCGCACTGATCCCCGCTGCCCCGACCGAGAAGACGCCGGCGTCCGCATTGGGAGGTGGTCCCTCGGCGTCCCCCGCAGCGGTTCCGCTGCTGACGGGTGACCGTGGGGTGGCCGCGGCACGAGTAGCGACACTGCCGCCTGTTTCACGTGAAACCGAGGAACTGGCGCCGCATGCCGTGGGGGAGACACCTGCCCCTCCCCTGGGTGCTCACTTCGCCGAGATTCCGCTCGACGCCATCACGCCGAACCCGCGTCAGCCGCGTGAGGTCTTCGACGAGGACGCGCTGCACGAACTGATCACCTCCATCAAGGAGGTCGGTCTCCTCCAGCCCGTCGTCGTACGGCAGCTGGGCCCCGGGCGCTACGAACTCATCATGGGTGAGCGGCGCTGGCGGGCCTGCCGTGAGGCGGGCCTGGAGGCGATCCCGGCGATCGTGCGGGCCACGGACGACGAGAAGCTGCTGCTGGACGCCCTTCTGGAGAACCTCCACCGGGCGCAGCTGAACCCGCTGGAAGAGGCAGCCGCCTACGACCAGCTCCTCAAGGACTTCAACTGCACCCACGACCAGCTGGCGGACCGCATTGGCCGGTCCCGCCCGCAGGTATCCAACACCTTGCGTCTGCTGAAGCTCTCTCCCGCGGTCCAGCGCCGGGTCGGGGCCGGGGTGCTCTCCGCCGGTCATGCCCGGGCGCTGCTCTCCGTCGAGGACTCCGAGGAGCAGGACCGACTGGCGCACCGGATCGTGGCCGAGGGGCTGTCGGTGCGGGCCGTCGAGGAGATCGTGACCCTCATGGGATCGCGTCCTCAGACCCCTCAGCGCGCCAAGGGCCCCCGTGCCGGCGGCCGGGTCTCCCCGGCGCTGTCCGAGCTCGCCACCCGGCTCTCGGACCGCTTCGAGACCCGGGTGAAGGTCGACCTGGGGCAGAAGAAGGGCAAGATCACCGTCGAGTTCGCCTCCATGGAGGACCTGGAGCGCATCCTCGACAGCCTCGCTCCCGGAGAGGGGCCCGTCCTGCAGAAGGAAGTCGTCGAGGGCGAGCCCGAGGCGACGGAGGACTGAGCCGTCCTGCGGGCGGACCTCACCTCCCGCGGTCGGGCAACCGTCCAGCGGCCGGGTTGAGTCCCGTGAGGGCTGTACGAGCGAGCCGTGTCCGGTGTCTGCCGGACACGGCTCGCTCTTTGCTTTCATGCAGTGTCGAGGCAATCGCTTCGTGGATACGATGCGTTGGGGGTATGGCCCATCCACCGAGCAGCACCTCTGAGGGGGAGGCGGAGGCCATGCGAACGATGAGCCGGACCGGACTGGTGAGTGCGGGACTGGGACTGGGTGCGGTCGGAGGCTTCGTCGGCAGCCTGCTCAGGGAACGGTGCGCTCTGACAGCCGCCCGCGATGCCGCGGGCGAAGGAAGCGAGGAACAGCCTTCATGGGGCGTCGGCTCGTACCGCTCACGCTGGACAACCTCAAGGATCTCCCCCAGCGCTGCCGCTCGTGTGTCTTCTGGGAACTGGACCCCGTCAGCGGAAAGGCCGCGCTGAGCGAGGGCACGGCCGTCGAGGAGAAGGAGGCGTGGATCTCCGCCGTCCTGCTGGACTGGGGCTCCTGCGGCCGGGTCGTCTACGTCGATGACGTGCCTGTCGGCTTCGTGCTCTACGCCCCGCCTGCGTACGTGCCCCGTTCGACGGCGTTCCCCACGAGCCCGGTGTCCCCGGACGCCGTGCAGCTGATGACGGCGTTCATCATGCCCGGCTACCAGGGCCAAGGGCTTGGCCGGGTGATGGTGCAGACAGTGGCGAAGGATCTGCTGCGCCGGGGATTCAAGGCGATCGAGGCGTTCGGCGACGCCCGGTGGAAGGAACCCGCCTGTCTTCTTCCTGCCGACCATCTGCTGGCGGTGGGCTTCAAGACGGTCCGTCCACACCCCGCGCACCCACGGCTGAGGCTGGAGTTGCGGACCACGCTCTCCTGGAAGGAAGACGTGGAGATGGCACTCGACCGTCTACTGGGCGCGGTTCAGAAGGAGCCGGCGCTGCGGCCGCTGTGACGGCGCTGCGGCCGGTGGCACACGTGCTCACCACAGCCGGATGGTGGGGCGGTCGTTGAGACCGTCTGGGGATACACAGCATGGACAGACGAATGGGCCAGCAGGTCGGGGCTGGCCCATTCGTGTTTCACGTGAAACATCGGCCGACGAGGTGCCGGCTCCAGAACGTCACTCGGCGATGAAGTCCTCGAGGTCGCGGACGATCGCGGCCTTCGGCTTGGCGCCGACGATGGTCTTGGCGACCTCGCCGTTCTGGTAGACGTTCAGGGTCGGGATCGACATGACGCCGTACTTGGCGGCCGTACCCGGGTTCTCGTCGATGTTGAGCTTGACGATCTCGATCTTGTCGCCGTACTCGTTGGCGATCGCCTCGAGGGACGGAGCGATCTGGCGGCACGGGCCGCACCAAGCAGCCCAGAAGTCCACCAGGACGGGCTTGTCGCTCTTGAGGACGTCCTGCTCGAAGGAGTCGTCGGTCACGTTCTTCAGGTTGGCCACGGCGGGCTCCTTTAACTGTGTGCGGTGGGGCGGGAGGAGGTCAGACGGCGGTCTTCTCGGGCTCCGCCTGCTCCTCGTCGGCGAGGGCGGCGAGGAAGCGCTCGGCGTCGAGAGCGGCGGAGCAGCCGGTCCCGGCTGCGGTGATCGCCTGGCGGTAGGTGTGGTCGACCACGTCACCTGCGCCGAAGACGCCGGTCAGGTTCGTCCGGGTGGAGGGCGAGGCGACCTTCAGGTAGCCCTCCTCGTCCAGGTCGAGCTGACCCTTGAAGAGCTCGGTGCGCGGGTCGTGGCCGATCGCGATGAACAGACCGGTCACCGGCAGGTCGGAGAGTTCACCGGTCTTGAGATTGCGCAGCTTCAGGCTCGCCAGCTTCTGGTCGCCCTGGATCTCGGCGACCTCGCTGTCCCAGACGAACTTGATCTTCGGGTCGGCGAAGGCACGCTCCTGCATCGCCTTGGAGGCACGCAGAGTGTCGCGGCGGTGGACGATCGTCACCGACTTGGCGAAGCGGGAGAGGAAGGTGGCCTCCTCCATCGCGGTGTCGCCGCCGCCGATCACGGCGATGTCCTGGTCCTTGAAGAAGAACCCGTCGCAGGTGGCGCACCACGAGACACCGCGGCCGGAAAGGGCGTCCTCGTTGGGCAGGCCGAGCTTGCGGTGCTGCGAGCCCGTGGTGACGATGACGGCCTTGGCCTGGTGGACGGTACCGGCGGTGTCCGTGACGGTCTTGATCTCACCGGTCAGGTCGACGGAAACGACGTCGTCGGGAATGAGCTCGGCACCGAACCGCTCGGCCTGGGCGCGCATGTTGTCCATGAGCTCGGGGCCCATGATGCCGTCGCGGAAGCCGGGGAAGTTCTCCACCTCGGTGGTGTTCATCAGTGCACCGCCCGCGGTGACGGCACCTTCGAAGACCAGCGGCTTCAGCGATGCGCGCGCGGTGTACAGCGCCGCGGTATAGCCGGCGGGCCCGGAGCCGATGATGATCACGTTACGGACGTCGCTCACGGCTTGATTCCTCGTCTCTGGTCAACGTCGTTCGACCGGTGGGAGCCTGACTGAACTCTCACCCCACCCAACGGATCCTAAGGGGCGCGCATTCCCGGTGTGGCCGGGCACACGGAGGTCGGACACCGTACGGGATACCACGTGGGAGAGAGTCGATGCCTGAGCCGTCAGCGGCGGGTGTAGGTGCCCTGTAGGAACACCTCGGCCGGTCCGGCCGACCGCTGCTCCACACAGGTCGCGTCCATGAGGTAGGCGGTGACCTTGGTGCTGTCGGACGCGGGCAGGACGACGAGGAGAGCGTCCTTGCCCCGGTACGTGCCGGGCTCGGTGGCGAGCGCCGCTTCGCTCCGCCCGATGCCCTTCTGGACGCACGGAGGGACCGACGGCTGCAGCAGGAGCGTGGGTCCCTTGACCTCGGGCTCGGTCTGCGCCCCCATCTCATCCGGATTCCGGGGCCCCGCGGCCTCGGCGAGGAGGTTCGTGACGTGCTGCTCCAGACTGCTCGCGGCAAAGGTGTCGACGGCAGTGGACGAGGACCCTGCCGGGGTTCCGGAGCCGGCATCCTCGGTCAGTGTTGACACCAGGACCGAGCCGAGCCCCAAGGCGGCCACGGCGAGGACGGTACCCAGTGCGGCGACCTTACGGCGCCCCCTCTTCGTGCGTGCCTTTCGGCCCGGACCCGTGGCGGAGCCGCGGGCATGCCCTGCGGGGCGGGACGCGGCTGCCGATGTTTCACGTGAAACATGTGCAGCGGCATCGGGCTCCGGCTCGGGAATCGATTCCGTGAGGGGTTCCCGATCCGTGGAAGCGACTTGGTCCGCGGAGGAGATCTGGTCCGCGGAGGGGGTCTGGCCCGGGACCGTGGCGTCGGGTGCGGTGGCGTCGAGCAGAGCTTCCGCCGCGAGCGCGGCGTTGATGCGGTGGGCCACGTCGTCCGGCATGCGCGGCGCTCCGGGCAGGGTGCCCAGGAGACCACGGATCTCCTCCAGCGACGCGTGGACGTCCGTGCAGAGGACGCACGCGTCCAGATGCCGCCGGACGTCGGCACTGCGGGACGGCGGCAGCAGGCCCTCGGCGAGATCGGAGATCTCCTCGACGTCCGGGTGCCCGGTCGTGTCCGTCATCGATGTCACGCTCGCCCACCTCCGCCCTTCACGGCAGCTGAATCGCCCGTCCCGGCGCCGTCCGGCCCCTCGCCACGAGGTTCCGCTGCGGGTGGGACGGATGTCCCCTGCGCCCGGTTCCGTCCCGCCGCGTCTTCCCGCTCGTCGTCGCTGCTCCCCGACCTGAGATGGGTGAGCAGTGGAAGCAGCTTGGCTCTTCCCCGGGCGCAGCGGCTCTTCACGGTTCCGGGCGGGACGTCGAGCACACGGGCGGCCTCGGCGACCGGGTAGCCCTGCATGTCGACGAGGACGAGCGCGGCGCGTTGGTCGGGGGGGAGCGTGCCGAGTGCCTCCAGGAGCTGGCGGTGCAGGTCGTTGCGCTCCGCCGGGGCCGAGGCCGCCTCGTGCGGCTCCAGCAGCTGCTCCAGGCGTTCGGTGTCGTCGACCGGAGCGGTCTTGCGGGAGGCCACCTTGCGGGCCCGGTCCAGGCAGGCGTTCACCGTGATGCGGTGCAGCCAGGTCGTGACGGCCGACTGGCCACGGAAGGTGTGGGCGGCCCGGTAGGCGGAGACGAGGGCGTCCTGGACCGCGTCAGCGGCTTCCTCACGATCTCCCAGGGTCCGCAGCGCCACCGCCCACAGCCGGTCGCGATGGCGCCGTACGAGCTCCCCGAAGGCGTCGGGGTCGCCGTCCACATGACGGGCGAGGAGGTCCTGGTCGCTTGCGTCGCCGTACGCGGTGCCTTCAGCCATCGGCCCCCTCCCCTCAGCGTCAGCCGGCCACCTTGATGTCCGCCACCCGGCCACGATAGGTGCCCTCTTCGGTCAGCGGCAGCTTGGTCAGCCAGACCAGAAGGTAACGGCTCCCGACCGCTTGCGTGGGCTGAAGCGTCACCGTCGTACCGGTGCCCTGGGCGACCTTCGTGTAGTCGCTGAAGGCCGAGGGGGCGGAGTCCGCGCTCTCGGGGGCGGTGAGCAACTGGACCGACGTCTCCCCCACGAAGGTGACGGTCACCTTCTCGACCTGCTGGACCTTGTCCAGGTCGAGGATGATGCCGAGGCCCTCCTTCAGGTTCCCGAAGGCGGCACCCTGGTAGTAGTCCGTCTGCCAGTACGTCGAGGTGCTGTCGTCGTACGCCTTCCCTATGTCGGAGGGCTTCTCGGAGCCGTCTCCGAACGGGTCGAAGTCCTGGGCCCCGCTGATGGCGATCGGCACACTGGCCGGCTTCGACGGGCTCTTCTCGTTGCTCTCCGTCGTCTGGGTCTGGTTGGTGTCGTCGGACTCGCCCTGGTCCATCAGGGCGTCCGCGAGCTGCCAGCTGCCCAGGCCGAGGGCGGCGATGAGCAGGGCGGACACCGCCCACTTCAGGGCCTTGCCGGTGCGGCTCTGGAGCGGGGGCGGCGGGGCCGGCACCGGCTGGGTGACGCCCGGCGCAGCGGGTCGCCCGTAGGTGCCCTGCTGGTACGTCGTGCGCTGGTACTCCGGGGGTGCCGTGAAGGCGGGCTCCGGCGGGCGGATGCGGGGCATCTCGCCGATCGCCTTCACCAGCTCCTCCGGCGTGGTGCACGCGGCCTCGTGCCGGGACGCGGTCGCCCCGTCGTTGGCGAGCGCGCGCATCGCCAGCTCCGACAGTCCCCGGTGGACGCCGGCGCGCACCTGGTCGGGAGCGATCAGCCCGATGTCCTTCGGCAACCCGGACAGGCCGTGGGCGTCGCTCTCGTACGGCCAGCGCTGGGTGAGCACCGCGTACAGGAGGGCGCCGATCGCCTCCGTGTCGGTGCGCTGGGGGGTGTCGGAGGAGATGCCGCGCAGCGCGGCGTTCACGGCGAGGCCGCGGATGCGCCACTGGCCCGTGGAGGTCCGCAGCACGGCGTTGGGATTCAGCCGCAGGTGCGCGAGCCCCTCACGGTGGGCGGCCGCCATGGCGGAGGCGATCTGGCTGACCATCTGGTACGCGTCGTGCGGCTCCAGCGGCCCGGCGGCCAGGAGCGTGGTCAGCTCGGTGGCGTCCGGCAGCCATTCGTGGACGACGTAGACGAGGTCGTTCTCCTCGACGGCGTCCAGCACCTGGACGAAGCGGGGGTCGCCGAGCAGCGCGGAGGAGCGGGCCGCGGCCAGCACCGAACGGGCCCGAACGTGATCCGCGGGCAGGACATGGACGCCGACGGCACGACGGAGTTTCTCGTCGACCGCACGCCAACTGCTGAAACCGTCCAGACGGGTGACACAGTCCTCGAGACGGTAGCGTCTGGCCAGTTTGTGACCGCTGTGCAGTTCAGGCGCCGAGGCCTTCCCGGGACGCTCCGCCCCGCCGCTCCCCTGTGCCTCGTCGCTGTCCGTGTCCCGCTCCCGGTTCTTGGCCACCCCGTCGGCCGTGGACTGGTCCGCCTCCGCGGTCAGCGGCTTGTCACCGCTGTTGTCTGCCACGTCGACGGCAGCCGTACTCCGTTCCGCCACCGTCGTCCCTGCCTCCCCATCCGTTGCGCGCCGTCCGACCTCGTGCGCGCCGTCCGACGCCGAAACCAATTGTGCCCACAGTCCGCCGCTATGCACGACACGCGGCGGCGGACGATGGTTGTGCGCCTACCCCCTGCCTCAGCGACCCAGGCGTCCGCGGACCATGCCGACGAGCGAATTGAGCTCCTCGATGCGCATGCGGCGGGCGGCGACGTAGAAGATGCCGAGCAGAACGGTCCCACCGGCCAGCAGCGCGGCGAAGGAGCCGAGGACGCCCTGGCCGAGGCTGTGCCCGATGCCGTAGCAGGCGGCGCCACTGAGCAGCGCGGCCGGAACGGAGGCGATGCACAGCCGCGCGTACGTCCGCAGCACACGGGAGCCGTCCAGATCGCCGCCGAGCCGCTTGCGCAGCCGGTTCCAGGCGACGCCGACGCCGATCGCGTAGGCCAGTCCGTAGGAAGCGGACATGCCGACCACGGCCCAGCGAGGGTCGAGCACGAAGTAGCAGACCGCCGAGGCACCGGCGTTGACCGCCGCCACGATGACCGTGTTGTAGAAGGGAGTGCGGGTGTCCTCGTACGCGTAGAAGGCGCGCAGGACCACGTACTGCACGGAGTAGGGGATCAGGCCGAGGCCGAAGGCCATCAGCATGAAGCCCATGTTCGTCGCCTCGTTGGTGCCGGAGGAGCCGAAGATCAGGGTGCACATCGGGATGCCGAGCGCGAGGAAGCCGAAGGCGATCGGCACGATGGCGACCGCCGTGGTGCGCAGACCCTGCGAGATGTCGTCGCGGACCGCGCCGCTGTCGCCCTCGGCCGCCGAGCGGGACAGCCGGGGCAGCAGCGCGGCCATCAGGGAGACCGTGATGATGGCCTGCGGCAGGCCCCAGATCAGCTGGGCGTTGGCGTAGGCGGCGAAGCCGGTGCCGTCGACGGGCGAGTCCTTGCCCGCCGCCGTGGACAGCTGGGAGACGACGATGGCGCCGGCCTGGTTGGCGAGGACGAACAGGAAGGTCCACTTGGCGAGGGTGACGGCCTTGCCGAGGCCGTGGCCCCGCCAGTCGAAGCGCAGCCGCAGCCGGAAGCCGGTCTCCCGCAGGTACGGGATCATCGCCAGTGCCTGGACGACTAGGCCGAGCAGGACGCCCACACCGAGGAGCCGCTGGCCCTCCGGCGGGATCGTCGTGACCTCCATGCCCGAGTCGGCGGCGGTGCCGTAGACCCAGATGAACGTGCCGAGCGTGACGATGATGACGATGTTGTTCAGGACCGGTGTCCACATCATCGCGCCGAACCTGCCCCGCGCGTTGAGGATCTGTCCCATGACGACGTGGACGCCCATGAAGAAGATCGAGGGCAGGAAGTAGCGGACGAACGTGACGCCGACCTCGTTGGCGGCGGGGTCGCTGGCCACCGGGTCGGACAGGAGCCGGATCAGGAAGGGGGCGGCGGCGACCGAGGCGACCGTGAGCAGGCCGAGCGCCACGACGACCAGAGTCAGCAGGCGGTTGGCGAAGGCCTCGCCACCGTCCTCGTCCTCCTTCATGGCGCGGACGAGCTGGGGCACGAAGACCGAGTTGAGGCCGCCGCCCACGGTGAGGATGTAGATCATCGTCGGCAGCTGGTAGGCGACCTGGAAGGTGTCACCGAGCAGACCGACACCCAGCGCGGAGACGATCAGCGCGGAGCGGACGAACCCGGTGAGGCGCGAGACCATCGTGCCCGCCGCCATCACGGCGCTGGACTTCAGCAGACCCGCGGCGCGGCCGCCCTTCTTCGCGGCCGGGGCAGCGGCCACGGGGGCAGCGGCCACGGGGGCAGCGGCTACGGGGGCAGCGGCCGCGGGGGCAGCGGCGGCAGGGGGAGTCGCGGTCAGGTTCATGGTCACGTCGGCGCCGGGCGAGGGGTTCCCGGGCACCGGCGCCCCGGCGGCGGACGGAGTCCCGTACTGCGGTGCACGCCCCTGGGCGCCCGGGGCGGCGGTCGGGCCGGGTACCGCCGGGTGCTCCGTCAGCGGACGGCTGCCGGCCTGCTGGTCCCGGAAGAGGTGCGCGAAGGCGTCGGGCTGGTGCTGCTCCTCGCCGGAGTGCGAGACCAGGTCGTCCACGCCCACGAACTGGGTCGTGCGGGGGTCGTCACCGTACGGCAGGTACTGGTTCGGGCCGTCCGGCTCCGGCGCCGGCGTCTGTGCCCACACCCGCGGGTCGGGAGCGAACGGTGACTGCTGAGGCTGGGCGTACAGCGGCTGCTGCGGCTGGTGCGTCCCCGGTGGCGGCGGGGGATGCGAGGCACGGTCGTAGAGCGCCTCGGCTACCGGGTCCTGAGCGGTGAGGTCCTGGGCGCGGTAGGGGTCCTGGTCGTAGGCGTCCTGGAGGTACATGTCCGCGGGGTGCTGCGGCGGTACCTGGCCGTGCTCGGGCGGCGGGCCCTCGGGGTGACCCGAGCTGCCCGCGGCCTGGCCGCGGTCACCGTCGTACGGCGCGTTCATGGTTACCCCACCTCATCGTTCCGGGCCCACCGGCCACGACATTCAACGGTCCACTCTCTCACCCGTCCGGGGCGGGTCGGTGCTTTCCGCTGCGGTGTCCGGAGTCCCGTCACTCGGCTGCACCGGGTCCTCTGCCCCGTGCCGGACAGTGGATTCTTCGGCGGGAAGGACCTCGGTCTCCCGAAGGAGCGCGTCGGTGTCCTCGGCCCCGATCGACTCGTCGGGGACGTCCTCCTCGGCCTCGCGGGCCGCGGCCCGCTTGCGCTGGGTGTACATGCGGAAGCCGGCCAGTACGAGCAGCAGGACACCGCCGCCGATGACCAGCATCACGGTGGCCGTGATCTCGGTGACCTTCACGTCGAAGGTGACCGGAGCGCCGTACTCCCGGCCGTCCTCGGTGTAGAGCTGGGCGACCACCGACGTCTGGCCGTTGACGTTGGCGGAGGTCGTGAACTTCACCGTCGTGCTGTGCCCGCCGGAGACCGCGATGCGCTGCTCCGCGTAGGGCTCGCCGCCGATCTCGAGCCGGGTCGGGTTGGTCGAGCTGAGCCGCAGCACCAAGTGTTCGACGCCCTGCACCAGGTTGTTCTGCACGGTGACGGGGATCGTGGCGCTGCGTCCGGAGAGCTTGGTCTCCGACTTCTGAATCAGTTTCACCTGGTCGGCGAGCGTGTCGAGGTAGCTCTGCACGCCTTGGCGGAAGGAGCTCGCCGCCGTGCTCCGGCCGCGCCACGACGTGGACATCTCACGGTTGACGGCCCGGCCGAAGGGAGTCACCACCCGGGACTCGTCCGTGAGGATGACCTTGAAGTTGTCGAGCTTGTCCTGGGTCGCCGCGATCTCCTCGAAGGCGGTCCGGGGCAGTTCCTGCTTGCGCAGCGTGGCGCGGTACTTCGTCCGCGACGGGACCTTCGTGGTGGCCGCGGCGTCGGGCTTGGCCGCGGCCGCCGCCGTGAGCTGCTGGGACTGTGACCAGGTGCCGTCCTGCAGGGCGGTGACCGCCGCCGCCATCGTCTGGGCCTGGCTCGCGGTCGGCATGCGCTGCGGGGCGACGACGATGCTGCGCTCCTTGCCCGTCTGCAGGTTCAGCGCGAGGCTCTGCGCGAGGAACTCCTGCACGGCGAGCGTGGACGTGGAGGCCCTCGTCAGATCGCCCTCGAACACCGTCGACAGCTCCGCGTCCGCCACCACCGCAGTGGTGCCACCGCCGATGGGGCGGGCCGCGGACGGCGTGTACGACAGGCTGCCCGTCTCCTTGAGACTGTCGCTGCGCGCGATCACCTTGTCCGCGCCGGCCGAGGTGGCGACCTTGACGATCGACGGGTCGACGGCGCCCTCCACCGGCCAGGCGAAGTCGGTGCTCGGGGTGATGTGCAGCACGGTCTCCACCGTGGTGGCGGCGACGTCGGTGGCTGCCTTGAGCTGGCTCAGTGAACCGGTGACCCCCGTGCCGTTGTGGGCCAGGGAGGCCAGGTCCGGATCGGCGAACGGGAGAGCGACGACCTCCTTGCCCTCGACCGCCTTCTGCAGCTGTGCGAGCCACTGCTTGGCGAGGGCCTGGTGGGTGCCGGCCGTGGTGGTGGCGCCGTCGCCGCGGACGTCGTAGCGGCCGGCCATGGCGTCGACGGACGCGAGGAGGTCCGGGTCGATCAACCAGGTCACATCGAGGTCCTTGCCGAGGCTCACCATCTGGTCGAGGCGGCCACCGGGCGAGATCTCCTCGGCGAGGTCGTCATTGAGGAAGAGCGGCGTCTGCTGTTCGTTGGAGCCGGTCTCCGCCGTCATGTGGACGGTCGACATCAGCGGCCACAGCACGGTGGTCCTCGTGGCGGTCTTCGCCTTCTCGGGCTGCCACGGCAGGAAGGTCCGCTGGATGCCCAGCAGCTGCTCCCACGGCTTCGCGGCGGTCTCGCCCGAGAGGGAGACACCGAGGGGATAGACCCCGTCGTCCCCCAGGTCGAGCTCGCCGACCGGTACGGAGATGCTGAAGCGCTGGGGGACGCCCGGGGTGAGCTCGGCGAACGTGGCGACGTACTTGCCGCCGACCTCGGTCCCGGTGGCGCCCGAGAGAGCGTCGGCCTTCTCGGCCATGGTCTCGATCGCCGAGCGGGTGGTCAGCTCGGACCCCACGCGCAGGTCCACCTGGGCGTCGGTGACCGCCTGCTTGCCGTTGTTGGTCACCGTGCCGGACACCGTCAGCGTGTCCCCGTCGGTCGGGACCCCGGGGCTGAGCGAGTCGACGGCGACGGCCACCGTGCCCGTGTCGGAGGCCTCTGCGGCGGAGGCCCGGCCTTCGGCGTGCGCCGAGGAGGCGGGCAGCTGGAGCAGACCGGCGAGCAGGGGCGCCCCCGCGAGCAGCGCTCCGGTGCGCCGCAGCCACCGGCGGGCAGGTGAGGGAGCCATCCCCGGGAAGTCTGCCGCCTCGGCCACGCGTTCGTCCGTCCCTCGTCGTCGTCAGTGGTCGTCGGAAAGTGCGTCCACGCATGGTAACGATGCGCGCCGAGGGGAAGTGCCGCGGACCGCTCCACAAGATCGGCGTAGAGAGACCTGGCACCCCCTATGTGCACGTATGAAGAGGAGTGGCCGACTATGTCACGAGCGCAAGTCTTGGGCGGCTATCGGGTGAGATGTCCCCCGCCGTAAACGGGGCGCCCGTGGCTCGCCGAGGCACGTACCCTCTTCTGTTGTGCCGAACGCCAACGAAGAGAACCTCAGTGCCCTGACCCAGGTGCAGCACCGCGCGGTGAGTGAGCTGCTGCGGGTCGCTCCTGTCGCCGACGACCTCGCCTGCCGTTTCCAGGAGGCCGGGTTCTCACTCGCCCTGGTCGGCGGCTCGGTCCGGGACGCGCTGCTCGGCCGGCTCGGCAACGACCTCGACTTCACGACGGACGCCCGCCCCGAGGACGTTCTGAAGATCGTCCGTCCGTGGGCGGACGCCGTGTGGGAGGTAGGGATCGCCTTCGGCACTGTCGGTGTGCAGAAGGACGCCCGCGTCGGTGACGTGGACCGACGCTTCCAGATCGAGGTCACCACCTATCGGTCGGAGGCCTACGACCGGACGTCCCGCAAGCCCGAGGTGTCCTACGGCGACTCCATCGAGCAGGACCTCGTCCGGCGTGACTTCACCGTGAACGCGATGGCCGTGGCGCTCCCGGAGAAGAAGTTCATCGACCCGCACGGCGGCCTGGAGGACCTCGCGGCCCGTGTGCTGCGTACGCCGGGCACGCCGGAGGAGTCCTTCTCCGACGACCCGCTGCGGATGATGCGTGCTGCCCGTTTCGCCGCCCAGCTCGACTTCGAGGTCGCCCCGGAGGTCGTGACGGCGATGACGGAGATGGCCGGCCGCCTGGACATCGTCTCCGCCGAGCGCATCCGGGACGAGCTGAACAAGCTGGTCCTCTCCGCGTACCCGCGCAAGGGGCTGAGGCTGCTGGTGGAGACGGGGCTCGCCGAGCACGTCCTGCCGGAGCTGCCCGCGCTGCGGCTGGAGAGCGATGAGCACCACCGGCACAAGGACGTCTACGAGCACACGCTGATCGTTCTGGAGCAGGCGATGGCGCTGGAGGAGGACGGCCCCGACCTCGCGCTGCGTCTGGCCGCGCTGCTGCACGACATCGGTAAGCCACGCACCCGTCGCTTCGAGAAAGACGGACGGGTCTCGTTCCACCACCACGAGATGGTCGGCGCAAAGATGACCAAGAAGCGCATGACGGCCTTGAAGTACTCCAACGAACTGGTGAAGGACGTCTCCCGGCTGGTCGAACTCCACCTCCGCTTCCACGGGTACGGCACCGGCGAGTGGACCGACTCCGCCGTCCGCCGCTATGTGCGGGACGCCGGTCCGCTGCTCGAACGTCTCCACAAGCTGACCCGCTCGGACTGCACCACGCGGAACAAGCGCAAGGCGGCCGCGCTCTCACGCGCGTACGACGGGCTGGAGGAGCGCATCGCCCAGCTGAAGGACCAGGAGGAACTCGACGCGATCCGTCCGGACCTCGACGGCAACCAGATCATGGAGATCCTCGGTGTCGGTCCCGGCCCTGCCGTCGGCAGGGCCTACAAGTACCTGCTCGAACTGCGCCTGGAGAACGGTCCGCAGGAGTATGACGCGGCGGTGGCGGCGCTCAAGGAGTGGTGGGCCGAGCAGAGCTGACACCGTGAAACGGGGTCATGTTTCACGTGAAACATGACCCCGTTTCCGAGCCGCGAACGGTCGGCGCATACGCCGAGGGGCGATGTTTCACGTGAAACATCGCCCCTCGGTGTATGGGTGCGCTATGACTACGCGACTTCCTTGAGGCAGAGGACCACGTTGTGGCCACTGCCCACCTGGTAGTAGGAGATCGTCGCCTCTTCGACGGTCTCGCACTTGGTGTCGTCGCTGGTGTCGTCGAACTTCTCGACGACCTCGAACTCGGCCTCGCTCGACGAGCAGTCGACCTCGTTGAGGTCCGGGCTGGTCTCCGTGCCGTCGTTGTGCATGCAGGACCCCACCGAGGTGGTCTCGGCGTCCGTCCGGTCGGCCCACCAGCCGATGCCGAACTTCACGCCCAGGCCGAGTATGACGACCACGATGACGCCCACGACGCGCAGCACCTTCTTGCCGGCCCGGCCCGTCGGCGCGGGCGGCGGAGGCACAGGGGCGCCCTGGTTCGGGAACGGCGCGTACGGCTGCTGCGGCGGGACTCCCGGCTGGCCGGGCTGCTGCCCCGCGGGGCCGGTGGGCGTCTGGGCGTACGGGTTCTGGCCCTGGGGCGGCGGAGTGGTCATCTGGGGGTCCCCCTAGAACATGCATGCGCGTGGCGCGTGGCGCGAAATAAGACTCCCGTAAAGTACAGGCCGCCACTGACAACCTTGTAGCCCAGGAGCCGGCTGTGGCATTTATGTGACACTTACCGGACCGAGAATCGGGACATACCTACGGCAACTCCCCCGTAGATGAGGGCGACCATGACGACCAGAGCCACCGATCGGCCGTCCGGCGGGAGCATCAGGGCAGCCAGCGCCGCCGCGCCGACGAAGGCGACGTTGAAGAGCACGTCGTAGACGGAGAAGATCCGGCCGCGGAACCCGTCGTCGACCGACGACTGCACGATCGTGTCCGTGGCGATCTTCGCGCCCTGGGTGGCCAGCCCCAGCACGAACGTCGCGACCAGCAGCGGAACCGTGGCGAAGGGGAGGCCGAGAGCCGGCTCCAGGATCGCGGCGGTCCCCGCGCAGACGACGATCCAGCGGGCCGGCCCGAGCCGTCCCGCCGCTGAAGGCGTCACGACGGCCGCGGTGAAGAACCCGGCGCCGGAGACGCCCAGCGCCATTCCCAGCAGGGCCAGGCCGTCCTCGGTGTCGGATGTCAGGGCGTACCGGCACAGCATCAGCAGCATGACCAGCAGGGCGCCGTAGCAGAACCGCATCAGGGCCATCGCGCCCAGCGCCCGGGCGGCTGCCCTGCGGGGCGGCTCGGTGAGATGCCGTACGCCCGCCACCAGATCGCGCGAGGTCCCGGCGAGCGCCGTCGCGAGCCGGGGCTGGACGAGCGCGCGGTCGGGCCCCAGCACCTCACGCCCGATGCGCAGCGCCGCCAGCGCCCCGCACAGGTACAGCGCGGAGGCCAGGAGGACGACGACGGCGTCGGAGTCCGCGCCCGCCAGCCGTACGACGAAGGCGAGGCCGCCACCCGCCGTCGCGGCCAGTGTCCCGGCCGTCGGGGAGAGGGAGTTGGCCAGCACGAGACGCTCGGTGTCGACCACGCGCGGCAGGGCCGCGGACAGGCCGGCGAGGACGAAGCGGTTGACCGCCGTGACGCACAGGGCGGAGACGTAGAAGAGCCAGTCCGGGACCTGGCTGACCATCAGGACGGCGGTCACCGACGCCAGAACGGCACGCAGGAGGTTCCCGTGCACGAAGACCTGGCGGCGGCGCCAGCGGTCCAGCAGGACGCCGGCGAAGGGGCCGACCAGCGAGTAGGGCAGCAGCAGCACCGCCATCGCGGAGGCGATCGCGGTGGCCGAGGTCTGTTTCTCCGGGGAGAAGACGACGTACGTGGCGAGCGCGACCTGGTAGACGCCGTCGGCGCACTGCGAGAGCAGCCGTACGGCGAGCAGGCGCCGGAAGTTGCCCCAGCGCAGCAGGACGCGCAGATCACGGACGACGGCCATGGGGCACAGCCTCACACACGGAGAGGGCCCCCGGGCCATGTGACCCGGAGACCCTCTTCAGCCCTGGCAGGAGCGACTCAGCGACGAGCTCTAGCGCTCGACCTCACCCGCGATGAACTTCTCGACGTTCTGGCGGGCCTCGTCGTCGAAGTACTGGACCGGCGGGGACTTCATGAAGTAGCTGGAGGCCGACAGAATCGGGCCGCCGATGCCGCGATCCTTGGCGATCTTCGCGGCGCGCAGGGCATCGATGATGACACCCGCGGAGTTCGGGGAGTCCCAGACCTCGAGCTTGTACTCCAGGTTCAGCGGGACGTCACCGAAGGCGCGGCCCTCGAGGCGGACGTACGCCCACTTGCGGTCGTCGAGCCAGGCGACGTAGTCGGACGGACCGATGTGGACGTTCTTCTCGCCGAGGTCCCGGTCGGGGATCTGCGAGGTGACGGCCTGCGTCTTGGAGATCTTCTTGGACTCCAGGCGCTCGCGCTCGAGCATGTTCTTGAAGTCCATGTTGCCGCCGACGTTCAGCTGCATCGTGCGGTCCAGGACGACGCCGCGGTCCTCGAACAGCTTCGCCATGACGCGGTGCGTGATGGTGGCGCCGACCTGGGACTTGATGTCGTCACCGACGATCGGGACGCCCGCCTCGGTGAACTTGTCCGCCCACTCCTTGGTGCCGGCGATGAAGACCGGGAGGGCGTTGACGAAGGCGACCTTGGCGTCGATGGCGGCCTGGGCGTAGAACTTCGCCGCGTCCTCGGAGCCGACGGGCAGGTAGCAGACGAGGACGTCGACCTGCTTGTCCTTGAGGACCTGGACGACGTCCACCGGCTCCTCGGCGGACTCCTCGATGGTCTGGCGGTAGTACTTGCCGAGACCGTCGAGGGTGTGGCCGCGCTGGACCGTGACACCGGTGGTGGGCACGTCGCAGATCTTGATGGTGTTGTTCTCGGACGCGCCGATGGCGTCCGAGAGGTCCAGGCCGACCTTCTTCGCGTCCACGTCGAACGCGGCGACGAACTCGACGTCACGGACGTGGTAGTCGCCGAACTGGACGTGCATCAGGCCCGGGACCTTGGACGCCGGGTCGGCGTCCTTGTAGTACTCCACGCCCTGCACCAGCGATGCGGCGCAGTTGCCCACGCCGACGATGGCTACGCGAACCGAACCCATTCCGGTTGCTCCCTGTGTGTACGAGTGAGGCCCTGAGTGGGCGCTCACGTGGCGGTGTCGTCGGGCGTATCCGTCCCGGGGATCTTCCCGGGACGGGGCAGGCCGCCCGTCGCTCCAGATGTGGTGTCCTGCTGAGCGGTCTCCCCGGAGACGGAACCCCTCAGGTCCCGTCCGGCCCGCTCGCTCTCGATGAGCTCGTTCAGCCAGCGCACTTCGCGCTCCACGGACTCCA
The DNA here is from genome assembly GCF_044750285.1 of Streptomyces sp. NPDC088812. Lineage (NCBI taxonomy): Bacteria > Bacillati > Actinomycetota > Actinomycetes > Kitasatosporales > Streptomycetaceae > Streptomyces > Streptomyces sp. NPDC088812. The sequence goes on from NZ_JBIVJP010000008.1 coordinate 106,631, forward strand.
TCCCGTGGCGCTGGAGCTCGAGCGTGTAGTCGTCGAGGCGCTCCCGGGTGCGCGCCAGAGAGGCGCGCATCTTCTCCAGACGCTCCTCCAGGCGGCTGCGGCGGCCCTCCAGCACGCGCATGCGCACATCGCGGGACGTCTGCCCGAAGAAGGCGAAACGAGCGGCGAAGGTCTCGTCCTCGTACGCGTCCGGGCCCGTCTGCGAGAGGAGCTCCTCGAAGTGCTCCTTACCTTCCGCCGTCAACCGGTAGACGATCTTGGCGCGGCGGCCCGTGAGGGGAGCCGTGAGGGCGTCCTCCGGGTTGTTCCCCGCCTCCTCGATCAACCAGCCGTTGGCGACCAGCGTCTTGAGGCAGGGGTAGAGCGTCCCGTAGCTGAACGCGCGGAACACACCCAGCGACGTATTGAGTCGTTTACGCAGCTCATAGCCGTGCATCGGGGACTCACGGAGCAGACCGAGGACGGCGAACTCGAGGATGCCGGAACGCCGGCTCATACGTCGCCTCCTCTCTGCCGCCACCCGTGACGACGGGTGCCCGATGCCTTTATGCCGTGCTGATGTATCGACTCGATACATCACGACGATAGAACGGCCTTCCGGAAGCGACAAGAGGGGGGATGGTGAACGGGATCACATCAGTGATTCATCGGAGGAGAGTTGCCCCATTTGATGCGAACCTCGGCCCTAGGCGGGTTTTGACGGTGCGTAGTCTGTGCGCCATGCAGACCACCGGGACTCACGTGACGCTGGGGGGCGTCGATGTCACCGGTGCCGTACGGGTGAATGCGCGACCGACCGCATCCGTACTTCGGGGGGACAGGAAACCAGCCGCCGTTTCCAGGCGCGCGCGGGTGCGCCTGCCCGAGGAGTAATCGTTCGATGAGCGAGCACCGTCGCAAACCGCCGCAGCCGCAGGGAGGCGGACGTGCCGCGGCCCGACGCGGCCAGTCCGGCCCGTCCTCCGGCCGCCGTGCGGCACCGCGAGGCGCCACCGGGTCTCCGTCCGACTCGCACGAGTCGGATGCCTACGGCTCGGGAGGTGAGGAGCGGTCGTACGGTGGCCGCGCCGAGTCCCGGCGCGCGGCACAGAGAGGCACCGGCCGCCGAGGCGGGCCGCCCGGACCACCGGGCCGCGGCCGCGCCGCGCCCGGCAAGAAGCGCCTGATCGACTATCCGCGCGCCGGCAAGGACGGCTGGCAGCGCTGGATGCCGTCCTGGAAGCTCGTCGCCGGTCTGTTCATCGGCTTCGTCGGCAGCCTGGTGGCCGTGGCCGGCATCGGGTACGCCATGGTGGGCATTCCGAAGGTCGACGAGACGGCGGAGGCGGAGAACAACGTCTACTACTGGAAGGACGGCAGCCAGATGGTTGCCACCGGTGGGGAGACGAACCGCCAGATCATCGATCTCTCGCAGATCCCCGAGGCGATGCGCTGGGCGGTGATCTCGCAGGAGAACAAGACCTTCTACGACGACAACGGCATCGACCCCAAGGGCATCGCGCGCGCCGTCCTCAACATGGCCCGGGGCGGTCAGACGCAGGGTGGTTCGACGATCACCCAGCAGTACGTCAAGAACGCCATGCTGAACGACCAGTCCCAGACGATCTCCCGCAAGGTCAAGGAGATCTTCGTGTCGATCAAGGTGGGAGCCGAGGTCGACAAGGACAAGATCATGGCCGGCTACCTGAACTCCGCGTACTACGGCCGTAACGCCTACGGGATCCAGGCCGCCGCCCGTGCGTACTTCGACAAGGATGCCATCAAGCTGAACGAGGGCGAGTGCGCCTTCCTGGCCGCCGTGCTGAAAGGCGCCACCTATTACGACCCCGCCGGCGCGGTGTCCATCGACTCGTCCGCGACGCCGCAGGCCAACAGCAAGCGGGCGCTGATCCAGATGCAGGACACGCTCGACAAGATGGTCGAGTACAAGCACCTCAGCTCCTCGGTGCGGGCCAAGTACACCAAGCTCCCCGACGTGAAGAACCCGCGCTCGAACACCCAGCTGAGCGGCCAGATCGGCTACCTCGTCGACCTCGCCAACAGCTACGTGGTGACCCACAGCGACGAGACGGGGATCACCCAGGACAAGCTCCAGCAGGGCGGCTACTCGATCTACACGACCTTCGACAAGGCGAAGGTCAAGGAGCTCACGGCAGCCGTCACCAAGGTCTACAAGGCCAAGATCGACCCCGAGAAGCGGCCGGACACCGACACGCATGTCCAGTTCGGCGGGGCGTCCGTCAACCCGGAGACCGGCGCCATCGAGGCGATCTACGGCGGTGAGGACGCGACCAAGCACTTCACCAACAACGCCGACCAGACCGGTGCCCAGGTGGGTTCGACGTTCAAGCCGTTCGTCCTCGCGGCCGCGATGACGTGGGGCGTACGCGACCCCGATCTGGGCTCGTCGCAGGCCCAGGACGAGCGCACCATCGTCTCCCCCAAGAGCCTGTTCAGTGGACAGAACAAGCTCAAGATCAAGAACTATGACGGGACGGTCTGGAAGAACGAGGACGGTGAGGAGTGGCTGCAGACCAATGACGGCCAGGTCTCCTACGGCACTGCGCCCGACTACAAGATCGACCTGCGTGAGGCGATGCGTGAGTCGGTGAACTCCGCCTTCGTGCAGCTGGGTATGGACGTCGGCCTGGACAAGGTGAAGGACGCCGCCGTCAGCGCCGGCCTGAAGGAGAGCAGCCTCGCGGGCACCACCTTCCCGTCGTTCTCGATCGGTATCTCCGACCCGAGCGCGATCCGGATGGCGGGCGCCTACGCCACCTTCGCGGCCAGCGGCAAGCAGCGCGACCCCTACTCGGTCCAGAAGGTCACGAGCAAGGACGGCGTGATCTACACCCACAAGACCGAGACGGAGCAGGCGTTCACCTCGAAGGTCGCCGACAACGTCACGGACGTCCTCAAGACCGTGGTGGAGGAGGGCACCGGTACCAACGCCCAGCTGACCGGGCGTGAGGTGGCCGGCAAGACCGGTACCACCGACGGCAACAAGTCGGCCTGGTTCGTCGGCTACACCCCGCAGCTGTCGACCGCGATCACCATGTTCCGGTACGACGACGACGAGACGAACAAGGACCGCGAGTTCCTGGAGATGTTCGGAACGGGTGGCGAGGAGAAGATCCACGGCGCCTCGTTCCCGGCACAGATCTGGCACGACTACATGGAGGAGGCCATGGACGGCCTCCCCGTGAAGAAGTTCCCGACCCCCGAGTCCATCGGAGAGGTCCTCAACGAGGACCCGGAGCCGTCCCCCAGCCCGTCGGTCACCGAGACGGAGGAGGAAGAGGAGAGCCCGTCTCCGTCGCCGACTCCCTCCGAGACGGAGACCGAGCCGTCGCCGAGCCCGAGCGAGACGTGCACCACCTTCTTCGGCTGCGACGACTCCACGGGGGGCACGAGCAGCGAGGGCCAGGACGGAGGTACGGGCGAGACGAGTGCGTCGCCGTCCGAATCGGAGAGCGAGGACACCAGTAGAGGCAATCAGAACGGCGAAATCTTCGGAGGACCTGAGGGTTAGCCGTCCTGTCGTCCGACACGGGCGTTTCACGTGAAACATGCGCATGTTTCACGTGAAACGAGGGCCGTCCCACCGCACCAGGTGGGGCGGCCCTCGGCCTTTTCCTAGGTCCGTACGGCAGGATGTGGCGCATGCCCAGTGCAGAATCGACGCCAGCGCGCGTGCACGAGCCGGACCCGGTACGGCCGACCAGGGACGACGAGATCGCTGCGGCCGGCAGCGAGCTGATCGGCGGCCCCCTGGGGTGGCGAGCCTTGACCGGGACGTCATGGCTGACCCCCGTGCGGGTCGTCGCGCTCGTGGCGATCGGGATGTTCGCCCTAGGAATGGTCCAGAAGGCGCCCTGCTACAACGGTGCGTGGTTCTTCGGTGCCAGCTCCCAGTACACCCACGCCTGCTACTCGGACATTCCGCATCTCTACCAGGGACGCGGGTTCGCCGATGGGCTGGTGCCGTACTTCGACAAGCTCACCGGCGACATGGAGTACCTCGAGTACCCCGTGCTCACCGGAGTGTTCATGGAGGTGGCCGGCTGGCTGACCCCGGGCAGCGGCAGCATCCAGGACCAGGAACAGTGGTACTGGATGGTCAACGCCGGGATGCTGATGGCGTGCGCGGCCGTCATCGCCGTCTGCGTGGCCCGTACGCACGGCCGGCGGCCCTGGGACGGCCTGCTGGTCGCCTTGGCGCCCGCCTTCGCGCTGACCGCCACCATCAACTGGGACCTGCTGGCCGTCGCCCTGACGGCCGCGGCGATGCTGATGTGGTCGCGGGGCCGGGCACTGGCTTTCGGTGTCCTGCTGGGGCTCGCCACGGCCGCCAAGCTCTATCCCGTCTTCCTCCTCGGCCCCCTGTTCGTGCTGTGCTGGCGGGCCGGGAAGTGGCGGCAGTTCGGCAGCGCCCTGGGGGGCGCGATCGTCGCCTGGCTGGTGGTGAACCTGCCGGTCATGCTCTTCGCCTTTGAGGGATGGTCGAAGTTCTACACGTTCAGCCAGGAGAGGGGGGTGGACTTCGGCTCGTTCTGGCTGATCCTCGCCCAGAACTCCAGCGACCCGCTCACCACGGACAGCGTCAACACCCTGGCGACGCTCCTGGTCCTGGTGTGCGCCCTGGGCATCGCCGGACTCGCGCTCACCGCTCCGCGCCGCCCCCGCTTCGCCCAGCTCGTGTTCCTGATGGTGGCTGCGTTCATCCTCACCAACAAGGTCTACTCGCCGCAGTACGTCCTGTGGCTGGTGCCGCTGGCGGCACTGGCCCGGCCGAAGTGGCGGGACTTCCTCATCTGGCAGGCCTGCGAGGTGGCGTACTTCCTGGGGATCTGGATGTACCTCGCGTACACGACCAGCGGAGAGGCACACAAGGGCCTGCCCACCGACGGTTACCACTGGGCCATCGGCGTCCACCTGCTGGGGACGCTGTATCTGTGCGGCGTGGTGGTGCGGGACATCCTGATGCCCGAGCGGGACGTGGTGCGGCAGGCCGGGGACGACGATCCCTCGGGCGGTGTGCTGGACGGCGCGGACGACGTCTTCGCCTTGGGCGCGGCGGCCCGGGCGCACCGGCACGCGGCGCACTTCGACGGGCCGCAGGTGGAGTGGGGCAAGGGGAGCACGGCCGACGGTTCGCCCTGAGCGAACAGGGTGCCGCCACCCCCGGCCATGCGAAAGGCCGTACCCGGGACCCCCGGGTACGGCCTTTCTCGTTGCTCAGGGGCTCAGCGGTCCATGATCCGGTCGAACTGCGTGGTGGTGTGCCGGAGATGCGCCACCAGCTCGTCGCCGACCGTCGGTTCCGGGGCGTCCGCCGGGACGAAGAGGATGGACACCTGCATGTGCGGCGGCTCGGCGAACCAGCGCTGCTTGCCGCCCCAGACGAACGGCGAGAGGTTCCGGTTCACCGTCGCGAGGCCGGCTCGGGCGACGCCCTTGGCCCGCGGCATGACCCCGTGCAGGGCCTTCGGAGCCTCCAGGCCCACCCCGTGCGACGTACCGCCCGCCACGACCACCAGGAAGCCGTCCGAGGCCGCCTTCTGCTGGCGGTAGCCGAAACGGTCGCCCTTGGCGACGCGCGTGACGTCCAGGACAGCCCCCCGGTACTCGGTGGCCTCGTGGTCCCCCAGCCACAGCCGCGTGCCGATCCGGGCGCGGAAGCGCGTCTGGGGGAACTGCTGCTGCAGCCGGGCGAGTTCCTCGGCCTTGAGGTGGCTGACGAACATGGTGTGCAACGGCAGCCGGGCCGCACGCAGCCGGTCCATCCAGCCGATGACCTCCTCGACGGCGTCGGAGCCGTCGGTGCGGTCCAGGGGCAGATGGATGGCGAAGCCCTCCAGCCGGACGTTCTCGATGGCGGAGTGCAGCTGGGGCAGGTCCTGCTCGCTGATGCCGTGCCGCTTCATCGAGGACATCACCTCGATCACCACGCGGGCGCCCACGAGCCCGTAGACGCCGTCGATCGACGACACCGAGCGCACGACCCGGTCGGGCAGCGGCACGGGCTCCTCGCCGCGTCGGTACGGCGTCAGCACCAGCAGGTCACCGCCGAAGAAGTCCTTGATGCGCGCGGCCTCGTACGTCGTGCCGACGGCGAGGATGTCCGAGCCCAGCCGGGTGGCCTCCTCCGCCAGCCGCTCGTGCCCGAAGCCGTAGCCGTTGCCCTTGCAGACCGGGACGAGCCCCGGGAACTGCTCCTGCACGTGCTTGTGGTGCGCCCGCCAGCGCGCGGTGTCGACGTAGAGGGTGAGCGCCATGGCCGGACCTAAAACCTTTCTCGTGGCTGCGGTGTGTCAGAGGTGGGGAAGCTGTGGGACCCGACGGACGCCGTGGAAGTGATCGGAGCCGTCGGAGCCGTCTGCGGGGAGGACGCGTGCTCAGCGGCGCGACATGTAGAGGTCGAGCGCCTTGTGGAGCAGCTTGTTCAGCGGGAAGTCCCACTCGCCGAGGTACTCGGCGGCCTGCCCGCCCGTGCCGACCTTGAACTGGATCAGGCCGAACAGGTGGTCCGACTCGTCCAGCGAGTCGGAGATGCCGCGCAGGTCGTAGACGGTCGCGCCGAGCGCGTAGGCATCGCGCAGCATCCGCCACTGCATGGCGTTCGAGGGCCGGAACTCGCGGCCGATGTTGTCGGAGGCGCCGTAGGAGTACCACACGTGCCCGCCGACGATCAGCATCGTGGCCGCCGACAGGTTCACGCCGTTGTGGCGCGCGAAGTACAGCCGCATGCGGTTGGGGTCCTCGGTGTTGAGGGCCGTCCACATGCGCTGGAAGTATGACAGCGGGCGGGGCCGGAAGTGGTCGCGCACGGCCGTGATCTCGTACAGCCGCTGCCATTCCTCCAGGTCGTGGTAGCCGCCCTGGACGACCTCGACGCCGGCCTTCTCCGCCTTCTTGATGTTGCGGCGCCACAGCTGGTTGAAGTTCTTGTGGACCTCTTCAAGGGAACGGTTCGCCAGCGGCACCTGGTAGACGTAGCGGGGCTGGACGTCGCCGAAGCCGGCGCCGCCGTCCTCGCCCTGCTGCCAGCCCATCCGGCGCAGCTTGTCGGCCACCTCGAAGGCGCGCGGCTCGATGAAGTCGGCCTCGATGTCACGCAGCCGCTTCACGTCCGGGTTCTGGATGCCCGCCTTGATGGAGGTGGCCTCCCAGCGCCGGATGATCACCGGCGGGCCCATCTTCACGGAGAAGGCGCCCTGCTGCTTGAGGTGGGCGAGCATGGGTTCCAGCCACTCGGTCAGATTGGGCGCGTACCAGTTGATGACCGGACCCTCGGGCAGATAGGCGAGGTAGCGCTTGATCTTCGGCAGCTGGCGGTAGAGCACCAGACCGGCCCCGACGAGCTCTCCGGTCCTGTCGTCGAACCAGCCGAGGCTCTCGGAGCGCCACTCGGCCTTGACGTCGGCCCAGGCCGGAACCTGCATGTGGCTCGCCGACGGCAGGCTCTGGATGTACGCCAGATGCTGCTCGCGGCTGATCGTCCTCAGGGTCAGGCTCATTCGGGGCGCTCCTCGGGCTGGTGTGTCCCCATGGGTACAGGGGCTCCGGCTCTCGCGCCGAAGCCTACTGCGCCGTGCGGGCGGCCGGTTTGGGCGTACGGCAGCTTCGCCCCGGCCCCACGGGCGGTCGGGGCGGTCGGCACGGCGCGCAGTGCTCCTGCGCGCCGTGATCAAGGACGGTTGTCCGCCGGCGCGGCCGGCGCCGGTCAGGTCACCACAGTCCGCCGAAGAGGCCGCCGTGCGCCATGCCGAGGAAGAAGCCGATGCCGGAGGCACCGAGGCCCAGGATCAGACCGAAGCGCTCACGGGTGGTCTCGGAGATCCACTGTCCGTAGGCGCCGGTGAAGATCCCCACCAGACCGGTCCACGAGCTGATCAGATGAAGGTGGTCGAACATTGCCGTGACGAACGAGGCCACCCCGAGCACCAGGGTCACCACTGTCAGGGCGTCCTGGACGGGGTGGGGCCGGTCGTCGGTGGCGAAGAGGGATCCGGCGGTGTTGGGTCGCAATGCCTGTGCCATGGGGCACCTCCTGCGGAAAACGGCGCATCGTAGCGCCATACACACCCGACGTGTACAGATTGGCGGTCACCCCGGCCGGATTTCAACCGGAAGCCGGTGTGCAGGTAGTCTGTAGCGTCTGCACCGGTGTCTGCCCAGGCACAGCCAGGGGCCCGCCCAGCTCAGATCGGGGACGTCGCAAGCCGACCCCGATTGTCAGTGGCGGCCGATACCGTTGCGTACGCATCACAACCCTCCTGCCACGGAACGACCGTGGCCGCTGAGTCCAAAGGAGGTGGGTTCCACATGCGTCACTACGAGGTGATGGTCATCCTCGACCCCGATCTCGAGGAGCGCGCTGTCTCCCCGCTGATCGAGAACTTCCTCTCCGTCGTCCGTGAGGGCAACGGAAAGGTGGAGAAGGTCGACACCTGGGGCCGTCGTCGTCTCGCGTACGAGATCAAGAAGAAGCCCGAGGGCATCTACTCGGTCATCGACCTGCAGGCCGAGCCTGCGGTCGTCAAGGAGCTCGACCGCCAGATGAACCTGAACGAGTCGGTCCTCCGGACCAAGGTCCTCCGTCCCGAGACCCACTGAGCTCTTCCGCTCAGCTGATCTCGGGATTCGAGTAGCAGCACAAGCAGCCAGCAGCAGCAAACCCGCCGAGAGGTTCCCCATGGCAGGCGAGACCGTCATCACGGTCATCGGCAATCTTGTCGACGACCCCGAGCTGCGCTTCACCCCCTCCGGTGCGGCGGTCGCGAAGTTCCGTGTCGCGTCCACTCCCCGCACCTTCGACCGCCAGACGAACGAGTGGAAGGACGGCGAGAGCCTCTTCCTCACCTGCTCGGTCTGGCGTCAGGCGGCGGAGAACGTCGCCGAGTCGCTCCAGCGAGGCATGCGCGTAGTCGTGCAGGGCCGGCTGAAGCAGCGGTCCTACGAGGACCGCGAGGGCGTCAAGCGCACGGTCTTCGAGCTGGACGTCGAGGAAGTCGGCCCCAGCCTGCGCAACGCCACGGCCAAGGTCACCAAGACCAGCGGTCGCGGTGGCCAGGGCGGTTACAGCGGCGGTGGCGGCCAGCAGGGCGGCGGCTGGGGCGGCGGCCCCGGTGGTGGCCAGCAGGGCGGCGGCGCTCCCGCCGACGACCCGTGGGCGACCGGCGCTCCTGCCGGTGGCGGCCAGGGCGGCGGTGGCGGCTGGGGTGGAAACTCCGGCGGCAGCGGTGGCGGCTACTCGGACGAACCCCCCTTCTGAGCCCGCGAGCCCCAGGTCGGCGGACCGGCCGGGCTCAGGTCGAAGGCGGGTCGTATCCCAACTTCTTGATCACACAGGAGAAACACCATGGCGAAGCCGCCTGTGCGCAAGCCGAAGAAGAAGGTCTGCGCTTTCTGCAAGGACAAGGTCACGTACGTGGACTACAAGGACACGAACATGCTGCGGAAGTTCATTTCCGACCGCGGCAAGATCCGTGCCCGTCGCGTGACCGGCAACTGCACGCAGCACCAGCGTGACGTCGCCACGGCCGTCAAGAACAGCCGTGAGATGGCGCTGCTGCCCTACACCTCCACCGCGCGCTAAGGGAAGGGTGACCGACACATGAAGATCATCCTCACCCACGAGGTCTCCGGCCTCGGTGCCGCGGGCGACGTCGTCGACGTCAAGGACGGTTACGCTCGCAACTACCTGATCCCGCGGAACTTCGCGATCCGCTGGACCAAGGGCGGCGAGAAGGACGTCGAGCAGATCCGTCGCGCTCGCAAGATCCACGAGATCCAGACCATCGAGCAGGCCAACCAGGTCAAGGCCCAGCTCGAGGGCGTGAAGGTCCGTCTGGCCGTCCGCTCCGGCGACGCCGGTCGTCTCTTCGGTTCCGTCACCCCGGCCGACGTCGCTTCGGCGATCAAGGCCGCCGGTGGTCCCGACGTCGACAAGCGCCGCATCGAGCTCGGTGCGCCGATCAAGACCCTGGGCGCCCACGAGACGTCCGTGCGTCTGCACCCCGAGGTTGCCGCCAAGGTCAACATCGAGGTCGTCGCGGCCTGATCGCCGCACTCGGCTTGAACAGCCTCGGCTGAACAGCTGGGAAGGGGCCGCATCCGCAAGGGTGCGGCCCCTTCGGCGTGCGCGGCCCTGTGCGGGTGCGGCGGCGCCCCGCCTCCGGCGTAATGCCTTCCTGCCTCGGCGGCGGTCGGTTCCTGGTGTACCGCGCGTGGTGCGGTTCTTCGTGTACCGCGCTGGGCATTCTCATCGGGCGTTTCACGTGAAACACCCGATGATGGGGGATTGTCCAGCGAGTTCAGGGGGATTGTTCAGCGCGTCGCGCCGACGACCACCCAGCGCCCGGAGCGGGCGCGCAGCCAGAGTGTCAGCATCCGGACCGCCATCATCAGCGTCATCGCCGCCCACAAGGCGGTAAGGCCACCGCCGAGAACCGGTATCAGAAGGGCCACCGGGGCGAAGACGGCCAGGGTGAGGACCATCGCCCAGGCGAGATAGGAGCCGTCGCCCGCGCCCATCAGCACACCGTCCAGGACGAAGACGATCCCGCAGATCGGCTGGGACAGCGCCACCACCAGGAGAGCGGGGAACGCTGCGTCCTTGACGATCTGATCCCCTGTGAACAGGGGCAGGAACAGTGGCCTGCTGGCGATCACCAGCAGGCCGAGCACGACACCCACGGCGATGCCCCACTCCACCATGCGGCGGCATGCGGCCCGGGCGCCCTGGGCGTCGCCCGCGCCGAGAAAGCGTCCGATGATGGCCTGTCCGGCAATGGCGATGGCGTCGAGGGCGAAGGCGAGCAGGCTCCACAGGGAGATGATGATCTGGTGCGCCGCGATGTCGGCATCTCCCAGACGTGCGGCGACTGCGGTGGCAATCATCAGGACGGCCCGCAGGGACAGGGTACGGACAAGCAGCGGGACGCCGGCCTGGGCAGAGGTTCGTATGCCGGCGGCGTCGGGTCGTAGCGAGGCGCCGTGGCGTCGTGCACCGCGGATGACGACCGCGAGGTAGGCCGCGGCCATGCCGCACTGGGCGATGACGGTGCCCCAGGCGGAGCCTGCGATACCAAGGCCGGCGCCGTACACCAGGCCCACGTTCAGGGCGGCGTTCGCGACGAAGCCCGCTACGGCGACGTACAGGGGTGTCCTTGTGTTCTGGAGGCCGCGCAGGACACCGGTCGCGGCGAGGACGACGAGCATGGCCGGTATGCCCAGGGCCGAGATGCGCAGATAGGTGGTGGCGTAGGGGGCGGCCGTGTCGGAGGCGCCGAAGAGCTCCACGAGCGCCGGTGCCGTGGGCAGCACGGCCGCGATCACGGCGGCACCGAGCAGCAGAGCCAGCCAGATGCCGTCCATGCCCTGGCGGATGGCGGCAGGGAGGTCGCCGGCGCCGACGCGGCGGGCGACGCCGGCGGTGGTGGCGTAGGCGAGGAAGACGAAGACGCTGACGGCCGTGGTCAGAAGCGCGGAGGCGATTCCCAGACCGGCGAGCTGCGCGGTGCCGAGGTGGCCCACGATGGCGCTGTCGGCCATGACGAAGAGGGGCTCTGCGACGAGTGCGCCGAAGACGGGTACGGCCAGTGCGACGATTTCTCGATCGTGCCGGCGCAGGGTGGTCCGGGGCGTCGCGGGAGCCGATGTCATGGGCACCAATCTAAATGTCCACAGGTAAGAGACGCAAGACAGTAGTGTCCCTTACGGACCGTCTCGGCGCGTGTCCTTTCGGGCACCGTTCGAAGCGATCTTGCGCCGACTGGGCAAGTTTTTCTTCTGCACAGCCGGTGGACGGTAAAAGCGCAGGTCAGGAAAGTCGTGTGGGGCTGGTAGAGGGCTTGTTCACAGCGCTGTCCACCGGGTCGTGCACAGGTTTGGCGAAGTTCTCCACAGCATCTGGGTCGTCATCCACAGGGGCTGTGGATAACCAGATTGGCTGACGGTGCCCGCGGGCCTACGGTTGTCCGGCGCCCGCTCCGCTCGTCGGCTGTGAAAACTCGCAAATCCGACCCGCAGAACCCTCGCAGAAACCGGAGTTGGGCCTCTCAGTTGTCAGTGCCGTGCCGTAGGAATGAGAGGCACGGCGAGGTCCGCACCGCGGACGGGAGGAGGTGGCTCGGTGAGCATTTCCGAGCCCTTGGACGATCCGTGGGCCGACAGCGGTCCCAGTGATCGTCTGCCCCCCGCCAGACGGCGCGGTGACGGCGGCCGAGGCCGGGACGAGCAGCACGACCGCGGTCGGGACAGCGGCGAATGGGACGGTGGCGCGGCCTTCGAGCGGGTACCCCCGCAGGACCTCGACGCCGAGCAGTCCGTTCTGGGCGGCATGCTCCTGTCCAAGGAGGCCATCGCCGACGTCGTCGAGATCCTCAAGGGCCACGACTTCTACAAGCCGGCCCACGAAACGATCTTCCAGGCGATCCTCGACGTCTATGCGAAGGGCGAGCCGGCCGACCCCATCACCATCGCCGCCGAACTCACCAAACGCGGCGAGATCAACAAGGTCGGCGGCGCATCGTATCTGCACACCCTCGTCCAGACGGTGCCGACGGCGGCGAACGCCGAGTACTACGCGGAGATCGTGCACGAGCGCGCGGTCCTGCGCCGCCTGGTCGAGGCCGGGACCCGCATCACCCAGATGGGATACGCGGGCGACGACGACGTCGACGAGATCGTCAACCGGGCCCAGGCGGAGATCTACGCCGTCACCGAACAGCGCACCAGCGAGGACTACCTTCCGCTCGGCGACATCATGGAGGGCGCCCTCGACGAGATCGAGGCGATCGGCTCACGCAGCGGTGAGATGACCGGTGTTCCCACGGGCTTCACGGACCTCGACTCCCTCACCAACGGCCTGCACCCCGGTCAGATGATCGTCATCGCGGCCCGTCCCGCCATGGGTAAGTCCACGCTCGCCCTGGACTTCGCCCGGGCCGCGTCGATCAAGCACAACCTGCCGAGCGTCATCTTCTCCCTCGAAATGGGCCGCAACGAGATCGCGATGCGTCTGCTGTCCGCCGAGGCCCGCGTCGCCCTGCACCACATGCGCTCCGGCACCATGACGGACGAGGACTGGACCCGGCTGGCCCGCCGGATGCCCGAGGTGTCGTCCGCGCCGCTCTACATCGACGACTCCCCCAACCTGTCGATGATGGAGATCCGGGCGAAGTGCCGTCGGCTCAAGCAGCGCAACGACATCAAGCTCGTGATCATTGACTATCTGCAGCTGATGCAGGCCGGCGGCGCCAAGCGCTCCGAGAGCCGTCAGCAGGAGGTCTCGGACATGTCCCGGAACCTCAAGCTCCTGGCCAAGGAGCTGGAAGTGCCCGTGATCGCACTCTCGCAGCTCAACCGAGGCCCCGAGCAGCGCACCGACAAGAAGCCGATGGTGTCCGACCTGCGTGAGTCCGGCTCCATCGAGCAGGACGCCGACATGGTGATCCTGCTGCACCGCGAGGACGCCTACGAGAAGGAGTCGCCGCGTGCGGGCGAGGCGGACATCATCGTGGGCAAGCACCGTAACGGCCCGACGGCCACGATCACCGTGGCGTTCCAGGGCCACTACTCGCGCTTCGTGGACATGGCGCAGACCTGATCGGGCCGGGGACGAAATGAACTCGACGTCCGCGTCCCGTCCGGGTGCACTGGGGGCATGACCACATTTCAGGAGGAGCTGCTCCCCGGCACCCGGCGTGCGCTGGCGCACCGCATCGCCGTGGCCCAGGCCGAGGGGCGGACGCCGTCGCTCGTCGCCGCCGTCGTACGGGACGGGCGGGCGGTCTGGCACGGGGCTCGGACCTCGATCGACGGACACGGACCCGACGAGACCGTGCAGTACCGGATCGGATCGATCACCAAGACCTTCACGGCCGTTCTCGTGCTGCGGCTGCGTGACGAGGGAGCGCTCGACCTGGAGGATCCGCTGGAGAAACACCTGCCGGGTACCGGTGCGGGGGAGGCCACCATCGCGCAACTCCTCGCCCATACCGGGGGACTGGCGGCCGAGACGTCCGGGCCGTGGTGGGAACGGACGCCGGGCACGCTGCGTCCGGAACTCGCCGACATCCTCGTCGATCAGCCTCTCCTGCATCCGGCGGGTCGCCGGTTCCACTACTCCAATCCCGGCTACGGCCTGCTGGGCGCCCTCGTCGAGGAGATCCGCACAGCGCCCTGGCACGAGGTGCTGCGGCGGGAAGTGCTCGAACCCCTGGGCCTGAGCCGTACCGGCATTCGGCCAGGGCATCCGCATGCGGGTGGCTGGGCGGTGCACCCGTGGGCCGATGCGATGCTGCCCGAACCGCTGGAGGACTTCGGGCGGATGGCCGCGGCCGGCCAACTCTGGTCGACGACCGGCGATCTGGCGCGCTTCGCCGCTTTCCTGGCCCGCGGGGACGACCGGGTCCTGAGCGCGGAGAGCCTTCGGGAGATGCGGACGCCCGCGGCGCCGGCCGAGCTCACGGACCAAGTGGACGGCAGCGGCTACGGGCTGGGGCTGCGGATCGAGAACCAGGACGGGCGGCTTCTCGTCGGCCACTCGGGATCGGTGCCGGGATTCCTGGCGAGCCTCGTGCTGAGCGTGGCGGACGACGTCGCCGCGGTGGTGCTCACCAACTGCACCTCCGGCCCGGCGGTGTCCTCGGTCGCCTCGGATCTCGTACGCATCGTGGCCGAGGCCGAGCCGCGGATGCCCGAGCCCTGGCGGCCGATGCGGGAGGTCGATCCTTCCGTCCTCGAGCTGGCGGGCCAGTGGTACTGGGGTACCACGCCCTTCGCCCTGCGCCTCACGGCCGACGGGCTCCTCTCCCTGGGGCCGCTCACGGGCGGGGGACGGCGCTCACGGTTCCGTCAGGACGGGGAGGGGACCTGGAAGGGGCTGGAAGGGTACTTCGCCGGGGAGGCCCTTCGGGCCGTGCGGCGCCCGGACGGCCTGGTGGACCATCTGGACCTCGGGTCCTTCGTCTTCACGCGCCGGCCCTACGACGACCGGGCCGATGTGCCCGGCGGCGTGGACCCGGACGGCTGGCGAGGAATCGGCTAGCCGCCACTGGCGGGCTCTGCGGCTCCGCGCCCCTCCGGGACTGAGGATCCGCGGCTCTGTTCCACGTGAAACAGAGCCGCGCTCCCTTCGGAGCGGCGGGCCGCCACCGGAAGGCCTGTCAGAGCTGAAGTTTGAACCCCATGTGCGAGGCCTGGAACCCCAGCCTCTCGTAGAAGCGGTGGGCGTCGGTGCGCGTGTTGTCGGAGGTCAACTGCACCAACTGGCATTGCGCGCGCCGGGATTCCTCGATGGCCCATTCGATGAGACGCGTGCCGAGGCCGCTGCCCCACTCGTCGGCGTGGACGCGCACGCCTTCGATGATCGACCTGGTCGCCCCGCGCCGGGACAGGCCGGGCACGATCGTGAGCTGGAGGGTGCCCATGACACGTCCGTCGCGGACGGCGACGACCAGACGCTGGTTCGGGTCGGCGCTGAGTCGTTCGTAAGCGGCCAGATACGGCGCGAGGTCGTCCGGAGACTCCCTCAGTGCGCCCAGCGGGTCGTCCGCGAGCATGCCGACGATCGCGGGGACGTCCTCGGCGACGACGGCGCGCATCTCAAGATTGCCCATGGCCGCACCCTAGTTAGAGGGCGGCGGGAGCCTTCAGTGATTCCACGACCCGCACCAGCGGAGCCAGCTCCGGGTTCTTCGCCGCTGCGTCGAGGGCATCACGCAGTGCCGCGTCGTTGGTCGGGCGGGCCTCCCCGAGCAGCTTCAGGCCGGCCTCGGTGACATTGGTGTAGATGCCACGACGGTCGGTGGGGCACAGATAGCGCTCGAGCAGCCCCCTGTCCTCGAGCCGGGAGACCAGCCGGGTGGTGGCGCTCTGGCTCAGGACCACCGCGTCGGCGACCTGCTTCATCTGCAGGTGGCCGCCGTCCCGGTCGTGCTGGCGGCTGAGCACGTCGAGCAGGGAGTACTCGCGCACGCTCAGATCGTGCCGGGCCTGCAGCGCGCGTTCGATGTGGGCCTCGATCCTCCCGTGCAGCAGGGAGAGGGCGCACCAGCCCTGGGCGAGGGCGGTGAGCGCGGGGTCCGTCGCAGTCATGGGTCCTCTTCCTCCGTCCCGGAGCGGCCGACTCCCAGGATAGGGCACCCTCGCAATTGTCGTCAGTTGCGCGTATCCCGCGTCTGCAACTATTGTGGGCGCACGAAAAGCGCACCCGCAATCTTCTGGAGGGTGTACCCCACCATGCCTCTCGCGCTCCTGGCCCTCGCGATCGGGGCCTTCGGCATCGGCACCACCGAGTTCGTGATCATGGGCTTGCTGCCCGAGGTCGCGGGCGACTTCGGGGTCTCCATCCCCACGGCGGGCTTCCTCGTGACCGGCTACGCGCTCGGTGTCATGTTCGGCGCCCCGCTGATGACCGTTCTCGGCACCAAGACGTCCCGCAAGCGGATGCTGATGGTCCTCATGGGGCTGTTCGTCGTCGGCAACCTGCTGTCCGCCGTCGCCCCGTCCTTCTCCGTCATGCTGATCGGCCGTATCGTCGCCTCCCTCGCACACGGCGCCTTCTTCGGCATCGGCTCCGTCGTCGCGGCCGACCTGGTCGCGCCGGACAGGAAGGCCGGCGCCATCGCCATGATGTTCACCGGCCTCACCGTCGCCAACGTCGTAGGCGTCCCGCTGGGCACCCTCGTCGGACAGAGCGTCGGTTGGCGCGTCACCTTCGGCATCGTCGCCGCCCTTGGCGTGATCGGCCTCCTCGGCATCGCCAAGCTGGTCCCCGAGATGCCCCGGCCCGAGGGCGTGCACCTGCGCCACGAACTGGCCGCGTTCAAGAACGCCCAGGTCCTGCTCGCCATGGCGATGACCGTCCTGGGGTTCGGTGGGGTCTTCGCGGCCATCACGTACATCGCGCCGATGATGACCCACGTGGCCGGTTTTTCCGACAGTTCCGTCACTTGGCTGCTGGTTCTCTTCGGCCTCGGCATGGTCGGCGGCAACCTCGTCGGCGGCAGGTACGCCGACCGCGCCCTGATGCCTCTGCTGTACGTGTCCCTGGGCGCCCTGGCGGTCGTCCTGGCCCTCTTCACCCTCACCGCCCATCACCAGGCCCTCGCGGCCGTCACGATCGCCCTGATCGGCGCCCTGGGCTTCGCGACCGTCCCGCCGCTGCAGAAGCGGGTCCTCGACCAGGCGCACGGCGCTCCGACACTCGCCTCGGCTGTCAACATCGGCGCCTTCAACCTGGGCAACGCCCTGTCCGCCTGGCTGGGCGGCCTGGTCATCACCGCCGGTCTGGGCTACACCGCCCCCAACTGGGTCGGTGCCGTCCTCGCCACGGCCGCCCTGCTCCTCGCCGTCGTCTCGGCCGCGCTGGAGCGCCGGGACAGCGTCCCGAGCGCCGTCGTCACGGGTTCCGCCCCCGCTGAGCGGCCGATCGCCGTCCACCACTGAATCGCCCGGTGGTCCACCGTGACGGCCGACTCGTCGGCGCGATCGGGGTCGGTGGCGGCGCACCCGAGCAGGATCACGGCTCTGCCGCTGATGCCGTGGAGGCCCTCGTTTGACGGCCCCGTTCCGCGCAGAGCCCACACGGAGAACGCCGGTTCCCGCAGCGATGGGAAGCCGGCGTTCTCCATGTGCGCGGGTGCTATCCGGCCGCCACCGTCAGCGGCGCGAACCGTCGGCTCCAGTCACCCGGCAACTCCGTGGTCCCGTAGATCATGACGGTGTTGAAGGCGACGGACCGCAGACCCCGCTCCTTCAGCCAGGCCAGCAGATCCGTGTGCCGCACATCGATGTCCGTGCGCAGGGGCCGGTCCGTGCGAGCGGCGAGCGAGGTGACGAGTGCCATGGCCGTCTTCGTGTCCCGCGCGATGAGCGGCCCCACCACATGAGTGTCCATATTGGGCCAGGCGGCCGCGTAGCCGATGATCCGGCCGTTGTCCTCGGCGACCCGCATCTGGTCGGTGAAGGCGGGCAGCCGCGCGATCACGAGAGTGCGGTCGGCGCCGAACACCTCCTCGTCGAGCCGGAGGATGGTGGTGAGGTCTTCGGCCGTGGCCGCACGGGTGAGGACACCGGACTCCTCACCCTCGGGTGTGAAGTGCCCGAGCACCATCTCGACACGTCCGGTGGCTTTGAACCCCAGCTCCTCGTAGAGAGGAATGCCGTTCGAGGTGGCGTGCAGGGTCAGCGGGGTGGAGCCCATCTCGGAGACGACGTGCCGCATCAGGCGTCGTCCGACGCCCTGACGGGCGTACCGCTCGGCGACCAGCACCATGCCGATGGCGCCGAGAGCAGGACGTCCGTGCGGACCGTACTCGGTGACGACGCAGGCACTGAGGAGGCCTCCGCCGGGGGCGTCGACGCCGTACCCCTTTCCGGCGCTGAGGAGGAGGCCCCACTTGTGCTCCTCGCGCGGCCACCCCCGGTCCTCGGACAAGTCGGCGCAGGCGGTGAGGTCGCGGTGCGTCAGGCGGCGGACGGGAAGAGAGGGGGGAAGAGGTGTCGACACGCAGGTCAGGCTGTCCGACCGGTGCCCTCGGCGTCCACCTCTTTCGTCGGCGAAAGCCATGCTTTTGGCCATGTCGTGACCCGCTCCCAGCACGGAGGGTCAGCAGGCGTTTCACGTGAAACGCCGCTCCACGGATCTCGGACAGGAACGAGCTTGTGGAGTGACCGTTCGCAGGGCGGTCGACAGGCGGCATTCAACGGCCCGGACCGTGACGCCCCGCGCAGGGAAAGATCTATGGAATGCCTATGAATAGGCCTCCGGTGCCCGGTAATTGAAGGAATTGACGGTTCGTTCCCCGGCCACCTTCGAAGGGAGGGAAGGGGGGACTTGTGTGCGCGGCCGCGCCCGGTATGGTCGACTCCGGTTCGTGTCCGAAGGTGTGGTGCGAGATGCGGTACACCCCTTCCGCACGAGCCGGGAACGGGGCAATAAAGCCCGAGGGGACGGAGAGATCGAAGACCCGCCATCTCGGTTGTGCGGGCGAGGGGTCCGTGCGGGGTGGGATGCTGCGGTGAGGAGACTGCGGCCCATGTCGCACTCACCTTCACGACCGTGTGCGGCCGGGACACGGGAGGACCGCGGCGATCTCGGTCGCAGGACGGAACGGAACAGTCGGCCGTCTGCGGGGGAAACAGGCACCTTCCATCGTGCAAGTGCGTAGACCGACCTAGAGATGTTCGAGGCGAGGCACACCATGGACGCTCCGACCACCAGGTCGGCCGACAACGGCACGTCCGGCGGCGGGGACGGCTGGTTCACGCCGCGCAAACAGCCGGCGTCGGCTGCCGACAGCGAGCAGACACCCTCCGAGAGCCACCGTCTGGCCGGGCTCCGCCCCATGGGCAGGGGTACCGCGGCGGCGGCGGACGAGGCACTCCAGAGCGAACCCGCCGAGCCGGGCACCCGCATACCCGGCCAAGACCGCCGACCGGCGGATTCCCGCCCACCCGCGCATCCTGCGCCACCCGAGGCAGTCGCCGGCGTCCGGCCCGAGCGGGCTGTCGAGCATCGAGGGCACGTCCCGCCCGCGACCACCGAAGGACCCCGCGTCCCCACCCAGCGGTCCGCGCCCGCCGGGAACGCCTCCCCGGACGCCATCCTGATCCGCCGCACCATGGACGAGGTGGCCCCCGTCGCCGACAAGGTCACCTCGTACTTCTACGCGCTGCTCTTCGTCCGCCATCCCGATCTGCGCCCTCTCTTCCCGCCCGCCATGGACGCCCAGCGAGACCGGTTGCTCACAGCCCTGCTCACCGCCGTCGAGCACATCGACAACACCCCGGTCCTGGTGAACTACCTGCAGAACCTCGGCCGAGGCCACCGCAAGTACGGAACCCGCCCCGAGCACTATCCGGCCGTCGGCGAGTGCCTCATCGGGGCACTGAGCAAGTACGCCGCATCCGTCTGGGACGGAGAGACGGAAGCGGCCTGGGTGCGGGCCTACACGACGATCTCCCAGATCATGATCGACGCAGCGGCCGCCGACGAGCTGCGCGCCCCGGCCTGGTGGCACGCGGAGGTCGTCTCCCGCGACCTGAGAACCCCGGACGTCGCCGTCCTCACCCTGCGACCCGATCAGCCCTACCCCTTCCGTGCCGGGCAGTACGCCGGCCTGGAGACACCGTGGTGGCCACGGATCTGGAGGCATTACTCCTTCGCTTCGGCGCCCCGCTCCGACGGGCTGCTGACGTTCCATGTGAAGGCGGTTCCGGCGGGCTGGGTGTCCAACGCGCTGGTCCACCGCGCCCGACCCGGAGACGTCGTCCGGCTGGGTCCGCCGGCCGGATCGATGACCGTCGACCACACCCGGGACAGCGGACTGCTCTGTGTGGGCGGTGGCACCGGCATAGCCCCCATCAAGGCCTTGGTCGAGGACGTCGCCGAACACGGCGCCCGCCGCCCAGTAGAGGTCTTCTACGGCGCCCGCAGCAATCACGACCTCTACGACATCGACACGATGCTCAGGCTCAAGCAGTCCTACCCCTGGCTGGAGGTGCGCACCGTGATCGACCGGAACGGCCTGCTCCAGCTCCCCGCCGCCATACGGACCTTCGGCCCCTGGACCGAGTACGACGCCTACGTCTCCGGCCCACCCGGCATGATCCGCAAAGGAGTGGACGCCCTGCGCGGCGTCGGCATCCCGGTGGACCGCATACGGCACGACTCGGTCGAGGAGCTCGTCACGGCCGGGCAGTGACCCGGCGGACCAGGCGACACCGCAGGCCGGCCGCGGTTACCCCAGATCGGGCGCGTGCATCGCGCGTACGCCCTCGATATTGCCGTCGAGGTAGTGCCGCAGCGACAGCGGAACGAGATGCACGGAGGCGATGCCGACCCGGGTGAACGGCACGCGCACGATCTCGTACTCGCCGAGGGGCTCGTCGACCTCGGGGCCGTGCCGCAGGGCCGGGTCCATGGATTCCAGACGGCAGACGAAGAAGTGCTGGACCTTCACTCCGGTCGCGCCCCCGTCCGCGCCGATGTGCTCGACGGTGTCGACGAAGCACGGCACCACATCGGTGATCTTGGCGCCGAGCTCCTCGTACACCTCGCGGTGCAGGGCGTCGACGACGGTCGTGTCCTCCGGCTCGACCCCGCCCCCGGGCGTGACCCAGTAGGGATCGATACCGGGTTTGGTGCGCTTGATCAGGATCAAATCGTCACCGTCCAGCAGAACGGCGCGGGCGGTGCGCTTGACCACGGGTCGGACGGTCATGGGAGAAATGTGGCCCGGCTGGTTCCACGTGAAACATCACGAAACGTCACCGGATGAGTTCGGATCGTGTGGTTCCTGCCCATCCGCTCAGCACCAGTCGGCCGCCGCCCTGAGCAGCCAGTCATGGGCCCGAGCGATGTGCGGCATCGCCAGCGTGCCGGTCCGCACCACCAGGACGTACGTTCGCAGCGGCGGCACCGCGGGCTCATGCAGCGCGACGACGTCTTCCCGGTCCAGCGCTTCCGCGCAGAGGTAGCGGGGCAGCACTGCCAGGCCTGCGCCCGCGATGGCGCACGCGAGGACCGCGCGCAGGTCGGGGACGATGACGGTGCCCGAGGCGGCGGGGCGCGAGTCGAAGACGGAGGCCCAGTAGCGGGAGACGAAGGGCAGCGACTCGTGGACCTCGACCACGGGGAGATTCTCCAGGGCGGAGGCGCCCGTGCGGCGCAGGTTCTGGGCGCCGATGTCCTCGGCCCGGCCCGGAGCGGCGACGAGGACGTACTCCTCGTCGCACAGCGGGGTGGCCGTGAGGAGGGCACCGCGCGGCCGGAGTGTGCCGATGGCGAGGTCGTGGTGTCCCGAGGCCAGCCCCTCCAGGACCTCCTCGGCGGTCCCGAAGGAGGCGCGCAGCTCGAACCCCTGCCCGTCGTCGCCGGTCAGCTCGGTGAGCGCGGGAAGCGCTCGCTTCGCGGTGAACTCGGGAGGCCCGGCGAGATGGAGCGTGCGGACGGAGGACTCGTCGTCGAGACCGGTCTCGGCGATCTCGACCAGGGCGTCGAGATGCGGAGCGGCCTTGTGGGCGAGTTCGTCCCCGATGGTCGTCGGCGTCACGCCACGGGCTTGCCGCAGGAACAGAGGGCGTCCCAGCTGTCGTTCCAATGTGCGGATCTGGGAGGTCACGGCAGGCTGGGACAGGCCCAGCAGGGCGGCGGCGCGGGTGAAGGAGCCGGCCCGGTGCACGGTCACGAAGGTGCGCAGCAAGGCCAGATCCATGGCATGAGTTCCCTTCCTTTGCCCGTCGTCCGGCCCTGAGGCAGGGCCCAACTATAAATAAGTCGATAGGTCTCTGTCGCTACTGTGATTGGACACTGACACAGAGTCAATTAGCCTTGTTCGCGCGGTTCTTCGCGCGCAGAACCGTGGACGGTCCGAGCCACGAGGGGGGAGGCTCGGACCGTCCGATGTACGTAGCGGGACACCGCCGCGGCCTCGGGGCACCCCTCACCGCGCCGACTCCTCCAGCGCTCGCAGCACATCCGCCACCAGGTCCTCGGGATCCTCGGCGCCGACCGAGAGCCGGATGAAGCCCTCCGGTACCGCGTCCCCGCCCCAGCGCCCGCGCCGCTCGGCCGTCGACCGCACGCCCCCGAAGCTCGTGGCGTCGTCCACCAGCCGCAGCGCCTCCAGAAAGCGCTCGGCACGCGCGCGGGTGGGAAGCGTGAAGGAGACCACGCACCCGTAGCGCCGCATCTGCCGCGACGCCACCGGGTGGGACGGATCGCCGGCCAGCCCCGGATACCGCAGTCCGGTCACCTCGGGCCGCCCCCGCAGCGCCTCGGCGACGGCCAGGGCACTGGTGTTCTGCCGGTCCACACGCAACTGCAGCGTCGCGATCGACCGGTGCGCGAGCCAGGCCTCCATGGGCCCCGGAATCGCTCCGACGATCTTGCGCCAGCGCCGTACGGCCGTCATCGGCTGCCCGGCGTGCCCGGTGACGTACCCGAGGAGGACGTCGCCGTGTCCGGTGAGCTGCTTGGTGCCGCTGGCCACGGAGAAGTCCGCGCCGAGCTCCAGCGGACGCTGCCCGAGCGGCGTCGCGAGCGTGTTGTCGACGGCCACCAGGGCGCCACGCGCGCGTGCCGCCTCGACGAGCCGCCGGATGTCGCACACGTCGAGCCCGGGGTTGGACGGCGACTCGATCCACAGGAGCCTGGCGCCGTCGAGGACGCCGAGCTGGGCGTCGCCACCGGTCGGGGCGGTGCGCACCTCGATGCCGTACGCCTCCAGCTGGGCGCCGACCAGGGACAGCGCCTGGTACCCGTCGCTCGGCAGCACCACGGCGTCCCCGGCGCGCAGCACGGAGAACAACACCGCCGAGATCGCGGCCATGCCGGAGGCGAACACGAGCGTCTCGACGCCGTCCCGTCCCGGTGCCTCCAGCTCGCCGATGGCGCGCTCCAGATACGTCCAGGTCGGGTTCTCGTCACGGCCGTAGGTGTACGGGCCGGTGGGCTCACCCGGCAGATGGAAATGGGCGGCGAAGACAGGACCTGGCAGGGTCGGCTCGTACTTCACCGGCTCGGGCAGGCCCGCCCGCACCGCGCGGGTGCCCTCCCCCGCGGGGCGGACGCCGTCCTCGGCGGAATCGTTCATGCCACACGTCCTTCCACGTCCTTGCGGACCGAGGCGAGCAGGCCGTCGCTCGCCCGCTCCACCATCTCCAGGCACTCCTCGAAGCCGTCCCGGCTCCCGTAGTACGGGTCGGGGACGTCGAGATCGTCGCCCGCGGCGGGGTCGTAAGCCCGCAGCAGGCGCACCTTGCGGGCGTCCTCGTCGGTCGGTGCGAGACGGCGCAGGTCCCTGAGGTGGCCGGCGTCCAGGGCGATCACCAGATCGAGGCGGGCGAACCAGGAGCGCTCGAACACCCGCGCCGTGTGGGTTAGGGCGTAGCCGTTCTCCTCCAGGACGGACAGGGCGCGCGGGTCGGCGCCCTCCCCCTCGTGCCAGTGGCCCGTACCGGCGCTGTCGACCTCGACCACCTCGTCGAGGCCGGCGTCCGCCACACGCGCGCGGAAGACCGACTCGGCCATCGGGGAGCGGCAGATGTTGCCGGTGCAGACGAAACAGACGCGGTAGGTCATCGCGGCTCAGTCCTTGTCGGGAAGGACGACATCGAGCGCCCAGGAGACGATGGAGATGATCAGGCCGCCGAGGACCGCGGTCCAGAATCCCTCGACGTGGAAACTCAGGTCGAGCTGCTCCGCCAGCCACGAGGTGAGCAGCAGCATCAGAGCGTTGACGACCAGCGTGATCAGACCGAGCGTGAGGATGAAGAGCGGGAAGGTGAGCACCTTCACGACCGGCTTGACCAGGGAGTTGACGAGTCCGAAGAGCAGCGCCACCAGTATCAGGGTGCCGATCTTCTTGCCGGTGTTGTCACCGGTCAGGGTGATCTTGTCGAGCAGCCAGAGGGCGACCGCCAGGGCACCCGCGTTGGCGATCGTCTTGACTACGAAATTCTTCATGTGTCTGATCGTGGCAGAAGAGATCGGCTGCGAGCGTGGGCGAGGGCGATGAAGGCATTCCGGCTGGACGAACTGGAGGCGGAGCGAGCCGCCAACGACGGCGCCTACCTGCAGTTCCTGCGGGAGCGGAACATGTCGGTGGGGCTCTACGCGCTCGATGCCGGGGAACACGATCCACAGAACCCGCACCACCAGGACGAGGTGTACTTCGTCGTCAGCGGCCGGGCCTCGCTGACCGTCGGTCTGGAGACCACCCAGGTCGCCCGTGGCAGCGTCGTGTACGTGCCGGCCGGGGTCGCCCACAAGTTCCACCACATCAGCGAGGACCTGCGCGTCCTGGTCGTGTTCTCGCCCCCCGAGGGGTGAACGTCTCCGCCCGTGAGCCGATGCGCGGCTCGGGGTTCCCTAGGGGACCGGTCAGGGGAGGACAAGGGGTGCGAGGCCCCCGCCGGCACACCCTTCGGACCTAGCATCGACGGCAGGACATCGATAAGGATCCGGCCCGTCACAGGAGCCGGACCCCGGCCCGGACGAGAATGAGGACGAGGGAGATGCAAGAGATCTTCGCAGGACTGCCGTGGTGGGTGAAGTGGGTGGCGGTGCCGGTCATCGCCCTGGTCGTGTTCGGCGGCCTGATAGCGAGCGTCGTCGGCTTCGTGATCGGTCTGCTCTTCAAGCTGCTGGTCTTCGTGGCGCTGGTCGGCGGACTCATCTACGTCGTCAGGAAGTTCACGTCGAGTTCCAGCTCGCGCGGCGACTGGTGAGCGGTGCGGGAGACGGGTGACCGGTAACGGCGCTCGCCGGTTCCCTCGGCCGGGGGAAGTTTCCCGCACGTCCCGTCCGCGAGCGGTGGCGGAGGGTTAAAGTCCGGAGCCCGACGCGGGGGACGACCCCGCGAGCGGTGTATCCCCCCTCCCGTGTTTCCCGCACGGTCCGCCCTCTCGCGCTCCGGGAGTGACCCTTGGCCACGGTTGACACCGCATCGCCGAATCCGCTCGCGTCCCCCACCCGGCCGTGCTCCACCGCGCCCCCGCACCAGCGTCCGCCGAACGGCCGCGTTCCCGAGCAGCCGCATCCCGCAGCCACGCTCATCGGTTCCGTGCAGCGCGCGATGCGCCTGCTGGAGACCGTCGCCGAACACGCCTGCGGGGCTCCGGCCAAGCAGCTGGCCCGCGAGACCGGCCTCGCGCTCCCCACGGCGTACCACCTGCTGCGCACCCTCGTGCACGAGGGCTATCTGCGCCGCGACAAGGGGCTGTTCTTCCTCGGGGAGTCAGCCGTGCGTCTGAGTAGCAGCGGGGCGGCGCAGAAACGTCGCAGCACGGTCGTCGACACCCTCGCCCACTGGCGTGATGCGATCGGTGTTCCGGTGTACTACGCCGTGTACCGCGACGGCGAGATCGAGGTCATGTGCGTGTCCGACACCCCGGGCAACCCGGCTGTCGAGGAATGGGCCGACTTCCGTGAGACCGGTCATGCACACGCTATCGGCCAGTGCCTGCTCTCCCAGCTCGACGAGGACTCCCGCCGCGACCACCTGGACCGCTACCCGGTGCAGTCCATCACCCCTTACACGGTCCGCGACGACCACGTCCTGATGCGGCGACTGGCCCGTGTGCGCCGGATGGAGACGGTCGTCGAACGGCAGGAGTACGCGCTGGGCACGGTCTGCGCCGCGATCCCGATCACCGTGGGCACGACCGCGGCCACGATGGCGATCTCCCTGCCCGCCCACCAGGCGGACCGGCTGTCGGCGGCGGCTCGGCAGTTGCAGGACGAGGTCGGACGGATGCTGGGATCGCTTGCGATCTCTATCAGTATCTGAAAACTCACTCCTTGTGATCTGTCGTGCACTTTCAGCAAGATGCCCTGACAGTCAGGGGTTCAATCCCAGCCAACCGACGGCCACGACGGGGTAAGGCGATGCGAGAGTCCGTGCAAGCAGTCCAGGCAGAGGTCATGATGAGCTTTCTCGTCTCGGAGGAGCTCTCGTTCCGCATCCCTGTGGAGCTGGGCTACGCCACCTGTGATCCTTACGCCGTCCGGCTCACTTTCCACCTTCCCGGTGATGCCCCGGTGACATGGGCGTTCGGGCGGGAGCTGCTCATCGACGGGGTGGGCAGACCGTGCGGCGAGGGGGATGTACGGGTCTCGCCGGTCGACCCGGATTCCCTGAGCGAGATCCTGATCCGGCTTCAGGTCGGTGGCGATCAGGCAGTTTTCCGTTCCTCGGCAGCTCCGCTCGTTGCCTTCCTCGATCGCACGGACAAGCTGGTGCCGCTGGGCCAGGAGGGTGCGTTGGCCGATTTCGACGCCCATCTGGACGAGGCGCTGGACCGGATCCTGGCGGAGGAGCAGAGCGCCGGCTGAGCGGTGCGCACTGAAGCGCTGGCGTAACGCTTCAGCAGGGGCCGAGTCATTGCAGTAACGCTTCTTCTGGGTGGTCCGAGCCGGTCGCCGCTGCCGGCCCGGACCGCTGGCCGCGTCAGCGCTTGCGCCGTCTCCCCCTGCCGCCCCGGGGGATCTGCGGAGCGGCGCCCGTCGCACCGACCGCCGCCGGATCCGCCGCCACTTCCGGTGCCGCCCCTGGGGCCGCCTCGGTGGCCGCCCCGGGCCCGGGGCGGTCGGCCGACACCACCAGGGCCGCGAGGACCGTGGTCACCGGCACCGACGCGACCAGACCGATCGAGCCCACCAGCGTGCGCACGATCTCCTCGGCGACCAGTTCGCTGTTGGCGACCGTGCCGACGCTGCTCTGGGCGATCGAGAAGAGCAGCAGCAGAGGCAGCGCGGCACCGGCGTAGGCGAGGACGAGCGTGTTGACCACCGACGCGATGTGGTCACGGCCGATCCGGATGGCGGCCCGGTACAGACCGCGCCAGCCCATCGAGGGGTTGGCCTCGTGCAGTTCCCAGACCGCCGACGTCTGGGTGACCGTCACATCGTCCAGGACGCCGAGCGAACCGATGATGATGCCGGCGAGCAGCAGACCGCTCATGTCGATCGACGGATACAGCCCGTGGATCAGACCGGTGTTGTCGTCCGTGTTGCCGGTCAGGGCGGCCCAGTCGATGAACCACGAGCCCAGGAAACCGATCAGCAGCAGCGAGACGAGTGTCCCGAGCACCGCGACCGAGGTGCGGGCCGAGAGTCCGTGACACAGGTAGAGCGCGATCAGCATGATCGCGCTCGCCCCTACGACCGCCACGACCAGCGGGTTCGAGCCCTGCAGGATCGCGGGCAGGATGAAGAAGTTCAGGATCAGGAAACTGATGGCCAGCGCCACCAGCGCCATCACGCCCCGCAGCCGCCCGACGAGGACGACGGCGACCGCGAAGATGGCGGCGAGCACCGCCAACGGAACACGGCGGTTCACGTCGGTGACCGAGTACTGCAGGTCCTTCGGCGCGGAGGGCTCGTAGGCGACCACGACCTGCTGGCCCTCGTGCAACTGCCGTGACTGGTCCGGCTGCACGATCTCCGTGAACGTACGGCCCTTGTCGTCACCGGTGTCCACCCGGATCGTCGCCCGCTTGCAGGTGCCGTTCTCCTGCTGCTCCGCGGAGGAACCCTCGGCCGTCGAGGTGTCGCCGGTCGCGGTGGCGCCCGAGGCGTTCACCGACGAGCAGCTCACGCTCACGACCTTGGTGACCGTCGCATGCTGCGTCTGCCGGTCGAAACCCACCCCGGTGCGCTCGTGCGGCGGAGCACCGCCGGGCCACAGCACGACCAGGCCGGCGAGCACGGCCACGGCGAACGGGATGAGAACGGCCGCGATGACCTTGCGCAGATGCTGGGAGACAGGGGCGGCCGGACCGTGGCTGTGCGAGTGCCCGTGCCCTCCGCCGGAGCCCGGGCCGTACCCTCCGCCGCCAGGACCCGGGCCATGCCCGCCGCCCGGACCGCCGCCGTGTCCACCGCCGAGTTTGTCACCCGGGCCATGCCCATGGCCGTGCCCGCCGTTGTGGGAGCTGCCCGGCCCGTGTCCGCTGTCGGGGGGACCGACCGGTCCGTGCCCGCCACCGAAGCCGGGGTGGCCGTCTCCGTACCCGGACTTCGGAGCGCGTCCGCCCTGGGCATGGGAACTGGCCTCAGGACCGGAGCCAGGAACGGTCCCAGGACCGTGACCGGTGCCCGGACCTGAAGCTGGGTGAGGACGTGGCCCGGGACGCGGCCCTGGACCCGGACCGGGATCAGGACCGTTTCCGGCACCCGGTCCGCGAGGCGGTTCGGGTGGTGGGTACGGGGGGTGGTGTGTCGTGGTCACCGACCGATCATCGCAAGAACGACAGGGGCCCCCTGTTCACCGCGCCCGAATTGCCGCTAGCGTGGGGGCAACCTTTGCACACGCGGGAGCTCGGAGCACCGGGCTGAGAGGGCGCTGACCTCCGTCTTCGCGATGTTTCACGTGGAACGTCACCGAACCGAGTGATGTTTCACATGGAACGTCGGCAGACGGTAGCCGCTGCGTCGACCGCTGAACCTGTTACCGGGTAATGCCGGCGTAGGGAGTAGGTCTCATGACCATCAAGGACGCACGCACGCCTGTCTCCACGCAGATCTCTGCCGAGATCTCCGCCAACGGGGAGGCCGGGAAGTCCATCGGCTGGCACAAGGCGTATGTCGAGGGCGCGCGCCCCGACCTGCGGGTGCCAGTTCGTCAGGTGCATCTCACCAACGGGCAGTCGGTCACGCTGTACGACACGTCCGGCCCGTACACCGATCCGCTCGTCGAGACCGACGTCCGCAGGGGCCTGCCGCCGCTGCGGGAGAACTGGATCATCGCCCGCGGGGACACCGAGGAGTACGCGGGCCGCCCCGTCCGTCCCGAGGACGACGGCATCAAGCACACCTCGCCGCGCGGCGGCCTGCGGAACCTGGACGCGGTCTTCCCCGGACGACCCCGACTGCCGCGCCGTAGCCGGGACGGCAAGGCGGTCACCCAGCTCGCGTATGCGCGCCGCGGCGAGATCACACCCGAGATGGAGTACGTGGCCCTCAGGGAGAACGTGGCGCCCGAGGTGGTTCGCGAGGAGATCGCGGCGGGCCGTGCGGTCCTGCCCGCGAACGTCAACCACCCGGAGATCGAGCCGATGATCATCGGCAAGCGGTTCCTGGTGAAGGTCAACGCCAACATCGGCAACTCGGCGGTGACCTCCTCCATCGAGGAGGAGGTCGAGAAGATGACCTGGGCGACCCGCTGGGGTGCGGACACGGTCATGGACCTGTCCACCGGTCGCAACATCCACACCACCCGTGAGTGGGTGCTGCGCAACTCCCCTGTTCCCATCGGCACGGTGCCGCTGTACCAGGCACTGGAGAAAGTCGACGGCAAGGCCGAGGAACTGACCTGGGAGATCTACAAGGACACCGTCGTCGAGCAGGCCGAGCAGGGCGTGGACTACATGACCGTCCACGCGGGCGTCCGCCTGCCGTACGTCCCGCTGACCGCGAACCGCAAGACCGGCATCGTCTCGCGTGGCGGCTCGATCATGGCGGCGTGGTGCCTGGCCCACCACAAGGAATCGTTCCTCTACGAGCACTTCGAGGAGCTCTGCGAGATCCTCGCCGCCTACGACGTCACGTACTCGCTCGGAGACGGTCTCAGGCCCGGTTCGATCGCCGACGCCAATGACGAGGCGCAGTTCGCGGAGCTGCGCACTCTGGGGGAACTCAACCGGATCGCGAAGCGTTTCCACGTTCAGACGATGATCGAGGGCCCGGGACATGTCCCGATGCACAAGATCAAGGAGAACATCGACCTTCAGCAGGAGATCTGTGATGAAGCTCCGTTCTATACGCTCGGCCCGCTGACGACGGACGTCGCGCCGGCGTACGACCACATCACTTCCGGTATCGGTGCCGCGATGATCGCCTGGTGGGGCACGGCCATGCTCTGTTACGTCACGCCGAAGGAGCATCTGGGCCTGCCCAACCGTGACGACGTCAAGACCGGCGTCATCACGTACAAGATCGCAGCCCATGCGGCCGACCTCGCCAAGGGACACCCCGGTGCGCAGGAGTGGGACGACGCGCTGTCCGACGCCCGCTTCGAGTTCCGCTGGGAGGACCAGTTCAATCTGGCCCTCGACCCGGACACGGCCCGCGAGTTCCACGACGAGACACTGCCGGCCGAGCCGGCCAAGACCGCTCACTTCTGCTCGATGTGCGGGCCGAAGTTCTGCTCGATGAAGATCTCCCAGGACATTCGCCGTGAACACGGGGGATCGCGTGCGGAGATCGAGGAAGGGATGGCACAGAAGTCGCAGGAGTTCGCGGCGGCGGGCAACCGCGTCTATCTGCCGCTCGCGGACTGACACCGAAGGTTCAGCGGCCCGGGGCGGCGCGAGGCTGCCCCATGGACAGGCCCACGGCTTGGCTCGCGGCTCGGCCTGCGCCGGCGTGAGGCCGTAGTGCGCCGGTGGCGCGAGACTCTCGTCGAGGTGAGGGCGCGAGCCGGGCTTGAGCCGGCCCGTACCCAGCCGGGAGTACGGCTTGCGTCCCCTTCGGCGGGGGCGCAAGCCGTGGGCCTATTCCGGCTGGTGTTCGGGCCCTCCGAAGTCCGGGCTGGTGTAGTCCGGGCTGGTGTAGCTCGGCCGGGAGCCGGTCGAGCGCCCGTCGTCCGGGCTGCTGAAGCCCGGACGGTCGTAGCCGATCTTCGGCAGACGGCCGGGGGGCGCCGGTGGGGCCGGGTCGCTGTGCAGTGCGGCGGCCGTGCCCGGGTTGACGAGGGCCTCGCGCAGGAACGGCAGTATGCCCCGTTCCAGCAGGGCTTCTCGCCAGGCTTCCCTGGCGCGGGTCACCTCCTCGCTCAGTTCGGCGTACGGACCGGCCTCCAGGGTCGGCCGGTTGCGCAGGGCCGTGAGGAGGAGTCCCACGGTGGCGACGAGGATCGCTGCCGCGGCGATGGCTCCGAACGCCCAACCGGTGGTGAGCATGGCATGGGCGAACGACTGCCCGGGGTCGAGCATCTTGAGGACGTAGCCGACGAGCAGGAAGATCACCGCGGCGGTGCCGGCGAGGACGGGGGTGAGGACGGCGGCGATGGCGACGGCGCCCGCCCCGGCGGCCTCGGCGGCCTGGGCCGCGTCGCTCATGGTGGCGGCGAGTCCCATCCCGCCCACGTCCGGCTCGCCGTGGCCGGACTCCGGGGTGGGCGAGGACGAGGTGGACGGCGTCGGACGCCGCAGTTCCTCGCGGACCTTCACGTAGTGCTGGTACTCGGTCGCAGCGGCCGCCGTGATGAGAGCGGTGGCGTTGAGCGCCATGGTGCGCAGTTGTTCGGCGTTGAGCCGCTGTCCGACAGCGGTCAGTTCCGGGTGGTGTGGTGCGGAGCGCAGCGCCTCGTCGAGGACCCGCTCGTACTCCTGGCGGTCCTCGCTGTGCAGGTGCTGCGGAACGCTGTTCATGTGCATCCCCCGATGCTCCGTAGGGCTTGGGGCTCGCATGCCAACGAGCCGTCGGGCAGAAACGGAGGGGAGCCTGCTACGGATAAGCCGATGGTAGAGCGGCGACGGCCCGGGGTAACAGGGGGTTCGCGGAAATTGGCCCCTGGCCTGCGGGGTCGCCGGGCGCGTCCGACGCGGGGGGTCGGCGGGCGCGTGAACGGTCAGTCGGGGAGCGGCAGTTGCTGGACCAGCAGCTTTCCGGCCATCGTCACGCCGCCGTCCATCGCGATGGCCAGTCCGTCCGCGTAGACGTGCGGTCCTTCGACCACCGGGCCGGACGCATCGTCATCGTCCTCGGAACCGACCTCGCCCGTCAGGTACGGAATCGGGGAGTGGCCGTGAACGATACGGGTGCCGCCGTACGTATCCAGCAGGGAGCGGACGGCGTCGGCGCCGCCCTCGTCGCGGAAGGAGAAGCGCTTGGTGAACTTGCGGAACAGATCCCACACTTCGTCCGCGTCGTTGCGGGTGAGCGTCTCGCGGACGGTGTCGTTGACCGCCTCGATCGAGTCGCCGTAGTCGAGATAGGCGGTGGTGTCGGAGTGGACGAGCAGGTGGCCGTCGACCTCCTCGACGGCGTCGAGGCGGGCCATCCACTGCAGATGGTGGTCCTGGAGGCGGTCCATGTCGGACTTCTGGCCGCCGTTGAGCAGCCAGGCCGCCTGGAAGGTGGCGGTGCCCGCACCGGAGTTGACCGGGGTGTCGCCGAAGCGCTTGGCGCCGAGGAGGAGGAGCTCGTGGTTGCCCATGAGGGCCTTGCAGTAGCCGCCGGCCGCGGCGGCCTCGGCGGACAGCCGCATCACGAGGTCGATGACGCCGATGCCGTCCGGACCGCGGTCGGTGAAGTCGCCGAGGAACCACAGCCGGGCGGTGCCGGCGCACCAGCGGCCGGCCGCGTCGATCAGGCCCTTCTCCTGCAGGGCGGCGACCAGCTCGTCGATGTAGCCGTGCACGTCACCGACGACGAACAGCGCACCGGGGCCGTTCGCGGGCAGCGGAGCCTGGACGGCCGCTGGGTCCACGGTCACCTGGACGGTGTCGCCCCGGTTGATGACGGGCAGGTCGCGCTGGGTGGGGGTGTAGCCCTCGGGGTGCTCCAGCGGTTCCTCGAGGGGCGGCGCGGCGTTCCCGGGATGGGTGCTGTGGGCGTACGGACCGGTCTCGTGGACGTACGCGGGCACTCGGAAGTCGCGCAACGTCGCCGTCCGCTCCACCTCGGGTCCCTGACCGGCCCCCTGAGTCATCAGACCCCTCCACCATCGCGCCGCATCTGCACCGCCTCGGACTGCCTGGTCCCAACGGCCCGCGGTGCCGTGGGCCCATCATAGGAATGCGGATCGTGCCGTGTGATGACCCAGGGGTGGTGAATCGGAGCAAGGCTCCGGTTCACCGTGGCTTTCGCCCCGATTGGGGCGGGCTTCGGCAGCCCGTGCGCACCCGGCGCACACCGTGCCCACACCCTCGCCCCACGCACCTCTGACGTCACGATCGGAGTCCAGGGTACGTACGAAGGCTCCCCGAGGCCGAATCCGCGCCCGGTCGTCGCTCGTGTCCTGGCTCCCGTCGCCGGTGTCCGGGGCCGCTGACGCGGCCTCGCGAGCCTCCTGTCGCCGATGGTCGCGGGCTGTCCGGCGCCCGCGGTGGTGGCCCGCCGTACGCGTTTCCGGCCCGTACGCCGGTCTCACGCGGCCCGGTCCGGGCGCCGGTTTCACAAGGTTTTGACGCGCGTCCCGTACCCCGGTCGGCCCCGGGGCGCCCCCGCGGGGGACGTGCCCGCCGTCCTTACGTCTCCTCGGGCGCCCGCGGTGGACTGACCGTCGTCCGCTGTGTGCGTCGCTGGGACGAGGTACGCACGATCAGTTCGGTCGGTATCACCTGCTCGACGGGCTGGTCCGCTTGGACGCCCTCGATGGCGTCGATGAGGAGCTGGACCACGGCCGTGCCGATGCGGCGCGGTTTCAGGGAGAGTGTGGTGATGGGGGGTTCGGTGCTGGCGTACACGGTGGACTCGCTGCAGCACACCAGCAGCAGGTCCTCCGGGACGCGCAGCCCGTAGCGGCGGGCGGCGGCGAGCAGGTCGGTGCCGTTGGGGTCGAACAGGCCGTAGACGGCGTCGGGGCGGTCGGGGCGGGCCAGCAGCCGGTCGGCGGCGACGGCGCCCGCGCACGGGTCGTGGGCGGGGTAGGCCTCGTAGACGGGGTCCTGGCCGACCCGTTCGCACCAGTGCAGGTAGGCGCTGGTCGACAGGTGGGTGTACGTGTCGGTGGTGGTGCCGGTGAGCAGGCCGATGCGGCGGGCGCCGGCGTCGGCGAGGTGGTCGAGGATGTCGAGGACGGCGGCCTCGTGGTCGTTGTCGACCCAGGCGGTGACCGGGAGAGCGCCGGCCGGCCGGCCGTCGGAGACGACGGGTAAACCCTGCCGGACCAGCTCGCTGACCACGGGGTCCTGGTCGGACGGGTCGATGACGACCGTGCCGTCCAGGGCGACGTTCGACCACACGTCGTGGCGGGAGGTCGCGGGCAGGATGACGAGCGCGTAGCCGCGGGCCAGGGCCGCGGAGGTCGCGGCACGCGCCATCTCGGCGAAGTACGCGAACTCGGTGAAGGTGAAAGGTTCATCCCCGTACGTGGTCACGGTCAGGCCGATGAGGCCGGACTTGCCGGTACGGAGGGTTCGGGCCGCGGCCGAGGGCCGGTAGCCCAGTCGGTCGGCGACCTCACGGACATGGCGTCGGGTGGCGTCGGGGAGCCTGCCCTTGCCGTTGAGGGCATCGGAGACGGTTGTGATGGAGACTCCGGCGGCGGCGGCCACGTCCCTGATGCCCGTTCGGCCCGGCCGACCGCCTCGGCGTGAAGTTTCCGCGCGGCTCACCTGGTGCTTCCCTGCTGCTGTCATGGCGAGCCGATAGTAGGGCTCATCAGGTGGGGTAGGGCGGACGCATATGCACGCGTTGACAGGCACGTTTCTGCATGGCCGTTAGTGGTCAAACGCCTTGGAAAGCAAGCCATTTCAAGGGTCATATGCCAGGACGTGGGGTGTCGGCAGGGATGAGCCTGCCAACGCACCGATGTCTCGAAGAGGTCTCAACTCACCTGCACGAGGGACGCGCGCCACGGAGCGAGCTACCGGCGCGTAGATATATGTAGGGCGCGCCCCCGTTTCGTACGCCTTGGTGCGGTGATGCCACTGATGCGGCGGGACGGGGC
The DNA here is from genome assembly GCF_044750285.1 of Streptomyces sp. NPDC088812. Classification (NCBI taxonomy): domain Bacteria; kingdom Bacillati; phylum Actinomycetota; class Actinomycetes; order Kitasatosporales; family Streptomycetaceae; genus Streptomyces; species Streptomyces sp. NPDC088812. The sequence continues at coordinate 141,769 of NZ_JBIVJP010000008.1, forward strand.
CAGGACCGGAGGCGGCGGGCGGGATGCCGTGCCGGAGTGCTCGGCCACAGCTGTTCGCACCCGCGCCGAATCCTCTTAAGGTGAGCAGTATTGAACGCGGTGGTGGTCACGAGGAGGACTGCGGTGAGCGAGACAAGCCCCAAGCTGCGCGCCGAGCTGGAGGGGATCCCCACCTACAAGCCGGGCAAGCCGGCTGCGGCGGGCGGTCCCGTGGCCTACAAGCTGTCCTCCAACGAGAACCCCTATCCGCCGCTGCCCGGAGTGATGGAGACGGTCACGGCAGCCGCCGCGTCCTTCAACCGCTATCCGGACATGGCCTGCACCGGCCTGGTGAACGAGCTGGCCGAGCGTTTCGGCGTGCCCGTCTCCCACCTGTCGACCGGCACCGGTTCGGTCGGGGTCGCCCAGCAGCTGGTGCAGGCGACCGCGGGTCCGGGTGACGAGATCATGTACGCCTGGCGATCGTTCGAGGCGTACCCGATCATCGCCCAGATCAGCGGTGCGGCCTCGGTGCAGGTACCGCTGACGCCGGGGGATGTGCACGACCTGGACGCGATGGCGGACGCGATCACCGAGCGGACCCGGCTGATCTTCGTCTGCAATCCCAACAACCCGACGGGCACCGTCGTGAAGCGGGCGGAGCTGGAGCGGTTCCTCGACCGGGTGCCCGGTGATGTGCTGGTGGTGCTGGACGAGGCCTACCGTGAGTTCATCCGCGATCCCGAGGTGCCGGACGGTGTGGAGCTGTACCGGCAGCGTCCGAACGTCTGCGTGCTGCGCACCTTCTCCAAGGCCTACGGCCTCGCCGGGCTGCGCGTCGGTTTCGCGATCGCCCACGAGCCGGTGGCGGCGGCGCTGCGCAAGACGGCGGTGCCGTTCGGTGTGAGCCAGCTCGCACAGGAAGCGGCGATCGCCTCACTGCGGGCCGAGGACGAGCTGTTCGGCCGGGTCGGCTGCCTGGTCTGTGAGCGCCAGCGGGTGGTCCAGGGGCTCCGGGAGCAGGGCTGGACGGTGCCGGAGACGCAGGCGAACTTCGTGTGGCTGCGGCTCGGTGAGCAGACGGTCGCCTTCGCGGCGGCGTGTGAGCAGGCCGGTGTCGTGGTCCGGGCGTTCCCCGGCGAGGGCGTGCGGGTGACCGTCGGGGAGACGGAGGCCAACGACATCCTCCTGAAGGTGACGGAAGGGTTCCGCAGGGAGCTGTAGGGCGGCCTCCGCCCGGGTGGCGGCCCCTCTGGACGGGGGACCACATCAGCGTGCGGGTCGCGGTCGTGGGCGCCTCGGTTTCACGTGGAACCGACGCGCCCTTCTGTATGCCTGTCCACCGCCCCCTTCCGCCTTGTATTTGCAGGTCAGGGGAGGCTCCACGCTTAAGGGACCCCCGCCCGCCGGGCCTCGAACGGCCATGCGTCATAATTGCTTGTGAATGTGAACGCTTTCACAAGCGCAGTAAGGAGCGGCGACGTGGACCTGGCTTTGGCGCCGGAGACTCTGGCGCGCTGGCAGTTCGGCATCACGACCGTCTACCACTTCCTGTTCGTCCCCCTGACGATCTCGCTGGCCGCTCTGACGGCCGGCCTGCAGACGGCGTGGGTGCGCACGGAGAAGGAGAAGTACCTCAGGGCGACGAAGTTCTGGGGCAAGCTGTTCCTGATCAACATCGCGATGGGTGTGGTCACCGGCATCGTGCAGGAGTTCCAGTTCGGCATGAACTGGTCGGACTACTCGCGCTTCGTCGGTGACGTCTTCGGCGCTCCGCTGGCCTTCGAGGCCCTGATCGCCTTCTTCTTCGAGTCCACCTTCATCGGCCTGTGGATCTTCGGCTGGGACAAGCTGCCCAAGAAGATCCACCTGGCGTGCATCTGGATGGTCTCGATCGGCACACTGTTGTCGGCGTACTTCATCCTCGCGGCCAACTCGTGGATGCAGCACCCCGTGGGCTACCGGATCAACGAGGCGAAGGGCCGCGCCGAGCTCACCGACTTCTGGCGGGTCCTCACCCAGAACACCGCGCTCAACCAGGTCTTCCACAGCTTCTCGGCGGCCTTCCTGACAGGCGGCGCCTTCATGGTGGGCATCGCCGCCTACCACCTGATGCGCAAGAAGCACATCCCCGAGATGCGGACGTCGCTCCGGCTGGGTCTGGTCACCCTGGCGGTCGGCGGGATGCTCACCGCGGTCAGCGGCGACACCCTCGGCAAGGTCATGTACGAGCAGCAGCCGATGAAGATGGCCGCGGCCGAGGCGCTCTGGGACGGCGAGCAGCCGGCGCCGTTCTCCGTCTTCGCGTACGGGGACGTGGACAAGGGGCACAACAAGGTCGCCCTGGAGATACCCGGCCTGCTGTCCTTCCTGGCGCACAGCGACTTCGAGTCGTACGTGCCCGGCATCAACGACACCAACCAGGCCTTGCAGGAAAAGTTCGGCCCCGGTGACTACAAGCCCATCGTCCCCGTCGCCTACTGGGGCTTCCGCTGGATGATCGGCTTCGGCATGGCGTCCTTCTCCCTCGGACTGCTGGGCCTGTGGCTCACCCGCAAGAAGTTCATGCTGCCGGCCGTCCTGCGGACCGCGGACGACGAAGTGCCGCATCTGGTGCTGCTGAAGAAGCCGCTCGGGACGAGGCTCACCCGGCTGTACTGGCTCCTGGCGCTCTGGACGATGGCCTTCCCCCTGATCGCCAACTCCTGGGGCTGGATCTTCACCGAGATGGGCCGCCAGCCCTGGGTGGTCTACGGCGTGATGCAGACCCGTGACGCGGTCTCCCCCGGTGTCTCTCAAGCCGAGATTCTCACCTCGATGATCGCCTTCACCGTGCTGTACGCAGTCCTCGCCGTCATCGAGGTCAGGCTGCTCGTGAAGTACGTCAAGGCCGGCCCGCCCGAGCTCACCGAGGCCGACCTCAACCCGCCCACGAAGATCGGCGGCGAGGCCCGTGACGCCGACAAGCCGATGGCCTTCTCGTACTAGGCCGAGGGAGCTGCACAGTCATGGAACTGCACGACGTCTGGTTCGTCCTCATCGCCGTCCTGTGGATCGGCTACTTCTTCCTGGAGGGCTTCGACTTCGGGGTCGGTGTCCTCACCAAGCTGCTCGCCCGCAACCGGCCCGAGCGGCGGGTGCTGATCAACACCATCGGCCCGGTGTGGGACGGCAACGAGGTGTGGCTGCTCTCGGCGGGCGGCGCGACCTTCGCCGCCTTTCCGGAGTGGTACGCCACGCTCTTCTCCGGTTTCTACCTGCCGCTGCTGCTCGTCCTCGTCTGCCTGATCGTGCGGGGCGTCGCCTTCGAGTACCGGGTGAAGCGGCCGGAGGAGAGGTGGCAGCGCAACTGGGAGCACGCGATCTTCTGGACGTCGCTCCTGCCCGCGTTCCTGTGGGGTGTGGCCTTCGGCAACATCGTGCGGGGCGTGAAGATCGACCGGAACTTCGAGTACGTCGGTGGCCTGGGGGACCTGCTCAACCCGTACGCGCTGCTCGGCGGTCTGGTCACCCTGACCCTGTTCACCTTCCACGGGGCGGTCTTCACGGCCCTCAAGACCGTCGGTGACATCCGGGAGCGGGCCCGGAAGCTGGCGTTCAAGGTCGGCCTGACGACCGCCGTCCTCGCGCTGGTCTTCCTGCTCTGGACGCAGGCCGATCACGGTGACGGCAAGAGTCTGGTCGCCCTGGTCGTGGCGGTCGCCGCGTTGGTCGCGGCGCTCGTGATGAACCAGGCCGGACGCGAAGGTTGGTCGTTCGCGCTGTCCGGCGTCACCATCGTGGCCGCCGTGACGATGCTGTTCCTGACGCTCTTCCCGAACGTCATGCCGTCGACGCTGAACGAGGACTGGAGCCTCACGGTGACCAACGCCTCGTCGAGCCCGTACACCCTGAAGATCATGACCTGGTGCGCGGCTGTCGCCACGCCTGTCGTGATGCTCTACCAAGGGTGGACCTACTGGGTGTTCCGCAAGCGGATCGGAACCCAGCACCTCGCCGAGGCTGCGCACTGAGTTCGATTCGGGGCACGTTTCACGTGAAACGAGCCCCTTGAGAAGAGGGTGTGTTTCACGTGAAACCGATCGACCCCCGTCTGCTCCGCTACGCACGGGCCACCCGTCTCTTTCTGCTGGCGGTCGTCGGTCTGGGTGCCGGCGGAGCGGTGTTGGTCATCGCTCAGGCGATGCTCATCGCCGAGGTGGTCGTCGGCGCGTTCCAGCGGGGGCTGTCCGTCGATGACCTCGGCACGCCGCTGCTGCTGTTGGTGGCCGTCGCGATCGGCCGCGCTCTGGTCTCCTGGCTCACCGAACGTGCCGCGCACCGCGCGAGTGCCGCCGTGAAGTCGGAGCTGCGGGGGAAGCTGCTCGAGCGTGCCGTGGAGCTGGGGCCGGGGTGGCTGAGCGGGCAGCGCACGGGTTCGCTGGTCACCCTCGCCACACGGGGTGTGGACGCCCTCGACGGCTACTTCTCGCGGTACCTGCCGCAGCTGGGCCTCGCGGTGGTGGTGCCGGTGGCCGTGCTGGCGCGGATCGTGACCGAGGACTGGGTCTCCGCCGCCGTCATCGTCGGCACCCTGCCGTTGATCCCGCTGTTCATGGCGCTGATCGGCTGGGCCACGCAGGCGCGGATGGACCGTCAGTGGCAGCTGCTGTCCCGGCTGTCGGGTCACTTCCTGGACGTCGTGGCCGGGCTGCCCACCCTGAAGGTGTTCGGCCGGGCCAAGGCGCAGGCGGAGTCAATCCGCCGTATCACCGGCGAGTACCGGCAGGCGACCCTACGGACCCTGCGGATCGCCTTCCTCTCGTCGTTCGCTCTGGAACTGCTCTCCACACTCTCCGTCGCCCTGGTCGCCGTGACGATCGGCATGCGACTCGTCCACGGCGAGATGGACCTGCACATCGGTCTGGTCATTCTCGTGCTCGCCCCGGAGGCGTATCTGCCGCTGCGGCAGGTCGGGGCCCAGTACCACGCGGCCGCCGAAGGACTCGCGGCGGCCGAGGAGATCTTCGCCGTGCTGGAGACACCGGTACCTGCTTCGGGCACGGGACCGGTGCCGGAGGGTGAGGTCTCCTTCGAGGGGGTCACCGTCCGCTATCCCGGACGGTCCGCCGACGCCGTCACCGAGGTGACCTTCACCGCCCGCCCGGGGGAGACGGTCGCGCTGGTGGGCCCGAGCGGAGTGGGCAAGTCGACCCTGCTGAACGCGCTTCTGGGCTTCGTACGGCCCGCCGAGGGACGGATCCGGGTCGGGGGAGCCGATCTGGCCGACCTGGACCTGGAGCAGTGGCGGTCCCGGATCGCCTGGGTGCCGCAGCGTCCGCACCTCTACGCCGGGACGATCGCCGAGAACGTCCGGCTGGCGCGTCCGGACGCCGATGACGCCGCCGTCCGGCGGGCGTTGGAGGACGCGGGCGCGCTGGAGTTCGTCGACGCGCTGCCCGCGGGGGACCGGACGGTGCTCGGCGAGGACGGTGCCGGGCTGTCCGCCGGGCAGCGGCAGCGGCTGGCGCTGGCCCGGGCGTTCCTCGCGGACCGGCCGGTGCTGCTGCTGGACGAGCCCACGGCGGCCCTGGACGGGGCGACCGAGGCGGAGGTCGTGGCGGCGGTGCGACGGCTTGCGGCCGGGCGGACGGTGCTCCTGGTGGTGCACCGGCCGGCGCTGCTGGCGGTGGCGGACCGGGTGGTGCGGCTCGCGGTGGCGGACCGGACGCCGCGGCCGACAGCGGCGGAACGGGTGGCGGTGACGGGGCGGACCGAGGTGCGTGGACGTGTCGAGGAGGCGTCCGAGAGCGTCCCGGCACCTTCGCCGGAAGCGCACACCCCCACCTGGTCCGGTCCCCGCACGCAGCCGCAGGCCGCCGGCGGTGCCCTCGGCCGGGTCCGCGCCATGGCCGGGGCGCGGCGCGGCCGGCTCATCCTCGCCCTGCTGCTCGGCAGTCTGGCCCTGGGCAGTGCCGTCGGGCTCATGGCCACCTCCGGGTGGCTCATCTCGCGGGCCGCGCAGCAGCCGCCGGTGCTGTACCTGATGGTGGCCGTGACGGCGACCAGGGCCTTCGGGATCGGCCGGGCCGTGTTCCGCTACGCCGAGCGGCTCGTGTCGCACGATGCCGTGCTGCGCATGCTGGCCGAGACCCGTGTCGCCGTCTACCGGCGGTTGGAACGGCTGGCGCCCGCCGGACTGCGCACCGCCCGCCGGGGCGATCTGCTGACGCGGCTCGTCGCCGATGTGGACGCCCTCCAGGACTACTGGCTGCGGTGGCTGCTGCCGGCCGGCGCGGCCGTCGTCGTCTCGGCCGGATCCGTCGCGTTCACCGCGTGGTTGCTGCCCGAAGCGGGGGCGGTGCTCGCGGCGGGTCTGCTGGCGGCCGGGGTGGGCGTGCCGCTGATCACCGGCGCCGTGGCACGCCGGGCGGAGCGCCGGCTCGCCCCTGCCCGGGGCGCGCTCGCCACCCGTACGGCGGACCTGCTCACCGGGACCGCCGAGCTGACCGTCGCCGGTGCCCTGCCCGCCCGCGCCGCCGAGGTACGGGCGGCCGACTCCGTGCTCACCCGGATCGCCTCGCGCGCCGCCACCGCCACCGCGCTCGGCGACGGGCTGACCGCGCTGGTCTCCGGGCTGACCGTCGCGGCCTCCGCCCTCGTCGGCGCCCAGGCCGTCGCCGACGGGCGACTGAGTGGCGTCACGACGGCCGTCGTCGTCCTCACGCCGCTGGCCGCCTTCGAGGCGGTGCTCGGGCTGCCGTCGGCCGTGCAGTTCCGCCAGCGGGTGTGCCGCAGCGCGGAGCGGGTGGTCGAGGTCCTGGACGCGCCCGAGCCGGGGCGTGAGCCGGAACGGCCCCGGAAGTCACCTGTGTCGCCGTTCCCGCTCGTCGTCAAGGATCTCGTCGCCCGGCACGCCGGGCAGGACCGGGACGCGCTCGCCGGTGTCGGCCTCACCCTGGAGCGGGGACGCCGGATCGCCGTCGTGGGGGCCTCCGGCTCCGGCAAGACGACCCTCGCGCAGGTGCTGCTGCGGTTCCTGGACGGGGAGGTGGGGTCGTACACGCTCGGCGGGGTCGACGCGTACGCCCTGAACGGCGACGACGTCCGGCGGTTGGTCGGGCTGTGCGCGCAGGACGCGCACCTCTTCGACAGCTCTGTCCGCGAGAACCTGCTGCTGGCGAGGAAGGACGCCACCGAGGACGACCTGAGGGACGCGCTGGCGCGGGCGCGGCTGCTGGAGTGGACCGACGGCCTGCCCGACGGGCTCGACACGTTCGTGGGCGAGCACGGCGCCCGGCTGTCCGGCGGGCAGCGGCAGCGGCTCGCGCTGGCCCGCGCGCTTCTCGCAGACTTCCCCGTCCTGGTGCTGGACGAGCCTGCCGAACACCTTGATCTGGCGACCGCGGACGCGCTCACCGCGGATCTGCTGGCGGCCACCGAGGGCCGTACGACGCTCCTCATCACGCATCGGCTGGCTGGTCTGGAGGCGGTGGACGAGGTGGTCGTGCTGGACGCGGGCCGGATCGTGCAGCGCGGCGGGTACGCCGAACTGGTGGCCGAGGAGGGGCCGTTGCGCAGGATGGCCGAGCGTGAGGCGGCGGCGGAGGAATGGGCGGGGGCACGCTCGCACTGAGCCGGCCCGAGCGGGTGGCGCTGATCCCGGTCCCCTTCGTGACTCGAACAGGCCACGCGACCCAGGCTGTTTCCACGGTTCTCCGGGCGCCCGGTGCGCGGGGGGAGCCGGGCGGGCCACAGAGCTGAGCCATTCGGGGCGGGCGGTCCCCCAGGCGTACGACTTGAACAGGACCGGCGCCGGGACGGCACGAAACGATCGCTGACATGCGCTCATCTCGTTGTCGCCCTCTGCTCGTCTCGGCCCTGCTCTGCGCGGCCGTGGTGCTCGCGGCACGGCCCACCGCCGCCGACGGCGCACCCGGCCAGGAGGAATCCGACTCGGATTCCGGCGTCAGCGCGCAGGTCGTGCGGCTGTACCGGGACGCGGCCGTGGCCACACAGAGGTACGAGGCGGCACGGCTCCAGGCGGAGGCTCAGCGGGCCCGGGCCCAGCGTCTGGAGGAACTCCTCGACCGCGAGCGGCAGAAGATCGCCGCTCTGCGCGAGGACCTGGGGCGTATCGCGCGCGCCCAGTACCGCAGCAGCGGGGGGCTGTCGGCCGCCGCGCACATCGTCCTGGCCCGTGACCCCGACGCGTGGATGCGTGGTCAGCGTGTCTTCTCCCGGACGGCCGAGGCCGTCGACAACGTGATCGGCAGAAACCGGCGGGCGGAGGCACGGCTGGCCGTCGACGAGGCGAAGGCCGCCGCGGCCTGGCAGGTGCTGGACCGGCGCAACACGGAACTGGCCGTGCTGAAGCAGGGCATCGAGCAGAAGCTGGAACAGGCGCGGTGGCAGTTGCAGGGGCGGGCGGACGCCTCGGTGGCGGCCGGCTCGTGCCGCGGTGCCGTACGCCTCGACCAGCCGTCGCCGCGCCGCACCCAGGAGTGGGTGACGCCCGTCGAGGCGTACACCCTCTCCGCGAGCTTCGGCAGCGGAGGGGACCACTGGGCCGACCTCCACACCGGGCAGGACTTCGCGGTGCCGATCGGGACGCCCGTGCGGGCGGTCGGCGTGGGCCTTGTGGTGCGGGTGTCGTGCGGGGGCCCGTTCGGCATCGAGGTGGTGCTCCAGCACGCCGACGGCTACTACACGCAGTACGCCCACCTCGCGGCGGTCACCGTCGACCAGGGCGAGCAGGTGGTTCCCGGACAGTGGGTCGGCCAGTCCGGCACGAGCGGCAACTCCACGGGTCCGCACCTGCACTTCGAGGTGCGGGTCACCCCGCAGGCGGGGTCGGCGCTGGACCCGGTGCCCTGGCTGTCGGTACGCGGGGCGCCCGTCGAGTAGGGCGCTTGCCGGGCGTGCGTCTCAGCGGGAGGGCCGGGCCCGTTCCGCGACCAGCTGCTCGATGACGACGGCGACCCCGTCGTCGTTGTTGGCGACCGTCTGACCGGAGGCCGCCGCGACGACGTCCGGATGGGCGTTGCCCATGGCGTACGACCGGCCCGCCCAGGTGAGCATCTCGACGTCGTTCGGCATGTCCCCGAAGGCGACGACCTCCTCGTGGGAGATACCGCGCTCGGCGCAGCACAGGGCGAGCGTGCTCGCCTTGGAGACCTCGGGTCCGCTGATCTCCAGGAGGGCGCTGGGGCTGGAGCGGGTGACGTTGGCGCGGTCGCCCACGGCGAGGCGCGCGAGGGTGAGGAAGGCGTCGGGATCGAGCGTGGGGTGGAAGGCGAGGATCTTCAGCACCGGCTCGCCGGCGCCGGGTGCGTCCGGTCCCAGCAGCCGTTCGGCCGGCGCGAGGGCGTCCGGTACCTCAAGGTGCATCTTCGGGTACTCCGGCTCCTGGTAGAAGCCGTAGGTCTGCTCGACGGCGTACATCGTCCCGGGTGCCGCCTCACGCAGCAGCCGTACGGCGTCCAGCGCGTTCTCCCGGGTCAGCTCCCGCACCTTCACGAACCGGTGGGCGCCGGGGCCGCCGTGCAGGTCGACCACGGCGGCGCCGTTGCCGCAGATCGCGAGGCCGTGCCCGTGGACGTGCTCGCTGACGACGTCCATCCAGCGGGCCGGGCGGCCGGTGACGAAGAAGACCTCGATGCCCGCCTCCTCGGCCGCTGCCAGGGCCGCGACGGTCCGTGGTGACACCGACTTGTCGTCCCGCAGCAAGGTGCCGTCGAGGTCGGTGGCGATCAGCCGGGGCGGGAGAGTGGCGGCAGGGGTCTCGGGCTGTCGAGTCGCTGAGGTCACCGGGCCATTGTCCCGCATGCCCTCGCACGCCCGTGCGGCACTCCGCACGGATGAGGCCTCGTCGGCCGTCCGGTACGGGCCGCGGGGCCCTGAGGGGCGGCCGCCCGCCGAGGCCGGAACGACGGGCCGACCGGTACGCTGCCGAGGCCGGAACGGCGGGCCGACCAGGACGCTGCCGAGGCCGCGAGGGGCGGAACCGGCCGCTCTGTCACCGAGGCCACAAGGGCGACCCTGCCCCCTGCCCCCTGCCAGGCCAGCCTCGCCTGCCCGGCCATCCCGGCCATCCCGGCGGACCCGGCCATCTCAGCCACACCGGCCATCCCCAGCCACCCCAGCCACCCCAGCCACCCCGGCCGGCTCGGCCGACCCAGCTGCCGGCTTGGCCGATCCACCCGCCCCGTGCGCTGCCGAAGTCAGCGCAGTTGCCCCGGCGCCTCCATGGCGATCTGCTCGAAGACCTTCTCGTCCGCCGCGAAGTCGGAGTCAGGGATCGGCCAGTGGAGCACCAGCTCCGTGAAGCCGAGTTCCTGGTGCCGGCCCGCGAAGTCGACGAAGGCGTCCAGGGAGTCCAGTGGGCGGCTGCGGTCCGGGGTGAACCCGGTGAGCAGGATCTTGTCGAGCTCCTGAACATCCCGCCCCAGGGCCACGCAGGCGTCCGTCAGCTTCTCGATCTGGTCGCGGAGAGCCTGCACCGACTGCTCCGGGGTGCCGGTCTCGTACAGCCGGGGGTCGCCGGTGGTCACCCAGGCCTGTCCGTGCCGGGCCGCCAGCTTCAGCCCGCGCGGGCCGGTCGCGGCGATCGCGAAGGGCAGCCGGGGCCGCTGGACGCAGCCGGGGATGGTGCGTGCCTCGTGAGCCGCGTAGAAATCGCCCTCGTACGACACGGAGTCCTCGGTGAGCAGCCGTTCGAGCAGGGGCACGAACTCGGCGAAGCGGTCGGCGCGCTCGCGCGGGGTCCACGGCTCCTGGCCGAGGGCGGTGGCGTCGAAGCCGGTGCCGCCCGCGCCGATGCCCAGGGTGACGCGACCGCCGGAGATGTCGTCCAGGGAGATCAGTTCCTTGGCGAGGGTGACCGGGTGCCGGAAGTTCGGCGAGGTCACCAGCGTGCCGAGGCGCAGACGGTCGGTGATCGACGCGGCGGCGGTAAGCGTCGGGACGGCACCGAACCACGGGCCGTCGCGAAAGGTGCGCCAGGACAGGTGGTCGTAGGTGTACCCGGCGTGGAAGCCGAGCTGCTCGGCACGTGTCCAGGACCGGGCACCGCCTTCGTTCCAGCGGCGGTGCGGGAGGATCACGGTACTCAGTCGCAGACTCATGACGTCGAGCGTAGGTGTCCGATCCCGTTTCACGTGAAACGATCAGCGCCCTTCCCGGCCGTGGCGTGGCCGTGAGGGGGGCGGCGGCTGACGGGCTCGCCGCTCGCCGCTCGCCGCTCGCCGCTCGCCGCACGCCGCTCGCCGCACGCCGCACGCTCAGTGCGTCTCCGGAAAGCGCAGGTACCGCGGCGGTACGGCCTTCGTCAGCCACACCCCGTTGGCGCTGACGTGGAAGACGTACCCGTCGTGGTGCATGGCTCCGGCGTCCACGGAGAGCACCACCGGCCGGCCGCGCCGGGCACCGACCCTGGTCGCCGTCTCGCGGTCGGGTGAGAGGTGCACGTCGTGCCGGTTCATGGGGCGCAGCCCCTCGGCCCGGATCGCCTCCAGACAGCGGTCCGTGGTCCCGTGGTAGAGATCCGGCGGCGGGGTCGCCGGGGGCAGACCGAGGTCCACCTCGATGCTGTGGCCCTGGCTGGCCCGGATACGGGTGCCCTCGACCGCGAAGCGCTTCTTGTCGTTGGCGGCGACCACGTGGTCCAGTTCGTCCCGGGTGATGGGGAAGCCGTGGGCCGCGGCGGCCGCGATCAGCGTCTCGATCTCGACCCAGCCGCCGTCGTCCAGCCGGAGGCCGATGCGCTCGGGCTGGTGGCGCAGGTGTTTGGAGAGGTACTTCGACACCTTCACCACGCGTCGTTCGTCCATCCGCCCAGCATGACGGGCGAGACGTGAATCACGCATTTTGTTTTACGTCCGAGGTTTGGTCCACAGGCAACCCGCGTTATCCACAGGGGAATTGGCGTCTCTGTGGACAACTGACCTGCCTCAGCGTCCTGTTCAAGCACGTCGAGCCGCTGTCAGCAGAGTTGACGGACCATCCCCGTACCCCTCATCCCAGTGGCCGGATTCGCGCCAGACGCCTCAACACCCCCGGCGCGACACGCGACAACGCGTGTACACCGCGAGCCTCGGGAGTCACCGCGACCACCGCGTCGTCGCTCAGCACCGCGCGCAGGATCGCCCGGGCGACCTTCTCCGGCGGGTAGTTGCGCAGTCCGTACACGCGCCGGGACCACTTCTGCCGACGCGCCTCCTCCTCGGCGTCGACACCGACGAACCGCGCCGTGGACGTGATGCCGGTGTTGACCAGGCCGGGGCAGACCGCGGTGACACCGATGTCCTGCCCGGCCAGTTCGGCGCGGAGGCACTCGCTCAGCATCAGGACGGCGGCCTTGGACGTGCTGTAGGCGGGCAGCACCCGGGAAGGCTGAAAGGCGGCGGCCGACGCGATGTTGACGATGTGGCCTCCCTGGCCGCGTTCGGTCATCTGCCGGCCGAAGAGACGACAGCCGTGGATGACGCCCCAGAGGTTGACGTCCAGGAGCTTGCGCCAGTCCTCGGGCGTGGTGTCGAAGAAGGAGCCCGACAGCCCGATCCCCGCGTTGTTCACCAGCACGTCCAACACGCCGTGATCGGAGAGGACTTCGGCGGACAACTTCTCCATCGCACGCTCGTCGGCCACGTCGGCCTGCTTGGCCCACGCCTCCGGTGCGCCGGCCAGACGGGACGCCGCGGCGGTGCGGGCCGCCCCGTCCGCGTCCAGGTCCACAGCGATCACACGCGCGCCGGCCTCGGCGAACGCCAGGGCCGTGGCCCGCCCGATGCCGCTGCCCGCACCGGTGACCAACACGAGCTGCCCGCCGAAGCGTTCGGCGAACGGGCCGCGGGCCCGCCGTGCCGTCTCCGGGTCCGCGGCGCCGTGACCGATGCCGCTCTCCGCCTCCACCGAGGTCACGAACTCGGTGATCCAGGCCGAGACCTGGTCCGGCCGGGTGCGCGGGACCCAGTGCCGCGCCGCCAGCGTCCGCCGCGTCAACCGGGGTACCCACTGCTCCAGTTCGTCGTACAGTCGCTCCGACAGGTACGCGTCGTCCAGGGGCGTGATGAGCTGCACGGGCGCGTGCGCATGCGCGTCGGGCCGAGGACGGCGCATCCGGGGCCGTACGTTGTCGCGGTACAACCAGGCGCCGTGGGCGGCGTCGTCGGGCAGCGAGGACGTCGGGTAGTCGCCGGCCGGAACCTTCTCCAGCCGTCGCAGGACACCCGGCCAGAGGCTGCCGAGGGGGCCGCGCCAGGCGAGTTCGGGCAGGGCGGGCGTGTGCAGCAGGTACACGTACCAGGACTTGGCGCCCTGGCCGAGGAGTTGGCCGACCCGGCGCGGAGTGGGCCGGCGCAGGCGCCGTTCGATCCAGTGGCCGAAGTGGTCCAGGGACGGGCCGGACATCGACGTGAAGGAGGCGATCCTGCCCCGGGTCCGCTTGACCGTGACGAACTCCCAGCCCTGGACGGAACCCCAGTCGTGGCCCACCAGGTGGACCGGCCGGCCGGGGCTGACCGCGTCGACGACCGCCAGGAAGTCGTCGGTCAGCTTCTCCAGGGTGAAACCGCCCCGCAGCGGCGCGGGCGCGGTGGAACGGCCGTGGCCGCGGACGTCGTAGAGGACCACGTGGAAGCGGTCGGCCAGCCGGGACGCGACCTGCGACCACACCTCCTTGCTGTCCGGATAGCCGTGCACCAGGACGACCACCGGCCGCCCGGGGTCGCCGAGTTCGGCCACGCACAACTCGATCCCGCCGGTCGGTACCCGGCGCTCGCGCACACCCTGCGGCAGCGTCACTCCGCCTCCACCTCTCCCTCGCCCGGGACCTCCGTCACGTCCCGGGCAGGCGGCGACCGGCGCCGGCGTCGGCGCGACCCGGCCGCCCGCGCCGCTCGCCACGCGCGGCCCGCCGCGCTACGTGTCCGTGACGTGACCCCGCCGAATCTGGCACTTGTTAGAGGAAGCGTCAATAGCGTGGACGTCGAGCAGTCGATCACGACCCCTCACTCTCAGGCAGGGGTTCCCCTACGGACCCGTACGTCTGAGGTCGGACGCGAGAACGGCTCTGAGGTCTGACGCTTCGCGTGGCGTACGTCACTACCTTCGACGGTGTGACTGTGATCGCGACCGAAAGCCTGAGCAAGCGGTTCCCCCGGGTGACCGCGCTCGACCGGCTGTCCGTGGACGTCGGACCCGGTGTGACCGGACTCGTCGGCGCCAACGGAGCCGGCAAGTCCACGCTCATCAAGATCCTTCTGGGTCTCTCGCCCGCCACGGAGGGCCGCGCCGCGGTGCTCGGCCTCGACGTCGCCACCGAGGGCGCCGCCATCCGTGAACGCGTCGGCTACATGCCGGAGCACGATTGCCTGCCACCCGACGTCTCGGCCACCGAGTTCGTCGTGCACATGGCACGCATGTCGGGCCTGCCGCCGACAGCCGCACGCGAGCGCACCGCGGACACCCTGCGCCACGTCGGCCTGTACGAGGAGCGCTACCGCCCCATCGGCGGCTACTCGACCGGCATGAAGCAGCGCGTCAAGCTCGCGCAGGCCCTCGTCCACGACCCGCAGCTGGTCTTCCTCGACGAGCCGACCAACGGCCTCGACCCGGTCGGCCGCGACGACATGCTCGGCCTGATCCGCCGTATCCACACCGACTTCGGCATCTCGGTCCTGGTCACCTCGCACCTGCTGGGCGAGCTGGAGCGCACCTGCGACCACGTCGTGGTCATCGACGGCGGCAAGCTCCTGCGTTCCAGCTCCACCACCGACTTCACCCAGACCACGACCACCCTCGCGATCGAGGTCACCGACACCGACGAGCACCCCGACGGCACCCGCGCGGTGCGCGAGGCGCTCCGCGCGCGGGGGGCCGACGTCCTCGACGGCCACAGCGGCCTGCCGGGCTCGGGCCACATCCTGCTGCTGACCGCACGGGGTGAGGAGACGTACGACCTGGTGCGGGACGTGGTCGCCGACCTCGGCCTCGGCCTGGTGCGCATGGAACAGCGCCGGCACCACATCGCAGAAGTCTTCAAGGACAGCGAAAAGGGCGGCGAAAAGGAGAGCGGCAAGGGCAGCGACAAGGGCAGCGGCAAGGACAGCGACGAGCAGCGGAAGGAGGCCGTCGGCCATGGCGGTTGAACAGCACCCCGTCACCTCCCCGTCAGGTGACCAGAGCCGCATCCACGACATCGGCTACCGCGGGTACGACGGCCCGCGCCTGGGCCGCGCCTACGCCCGCCGCTCTCTCTACTCGCAGTCCCTGCGGGGCGCCTACGGCCTCGGCCGCTCGGTGAAGTCCAAGGTGCTGCCCATGCTGCTGTTCGTGGTGATGTGCGTGCCCGCGGCCATCATGGTCGCCGTCGCGGTCGCCACGAAGTCCAAGGAACTCCCCCTGGACTACACCCGGTACGCGATCGTCATGCAGGCCGTGATCAGCCTGTACGTCGCCTCCCAGGCACCCCAGTCCGTCTCCCGCGACCTGCGCTTCAAGACCGTGCCGCTGTACTTCTCCCGTCCGATCGAGACCGCCGACTACGTGCGCGCCAAGTTCGCCGCGCTCGCCTCGGCGCTGTTCGTCCTCACCGCCGCACCGCTGCTGGTGCTCTACGTGGGCGCCCTGCTGGCCAAGCTGGACTTCGCCGACCAGAGCAAGGGATTCGCCCAGGGACTGGTCTCCGTGGCCCTGCTCTCCCTGCTCCTCGCCGGTATCGGCCTGGTCATCGCCGCCGCCACCCCCCGCCGCGGCTTCGGCATCGCGGCTGTCATCGCCGTCCTGACCATCTCCTACGGCGCGGTCTCCACGCTCCAGGCCATCGCCGACGTCCAGGGCAGCACCGGCGCCATCGCCTGGATCGGCCTGTTCTCGCCGATCACGCTCATCGACGGGGTGCAGTCCGCCTTCCTCGGCGCGACCTCGGCGTTCCCCGGCGGGATCGGCCCCTCGCACGGCGAGGGCGTGGTCTACGTCCTCGTCACCCTCGGCCTGATCGCCGCCTGCTACGGCCTGCTGCTGCGCCGCTACCGGAAGGTGGGACTGTGACCACGCTCTCCCTCGACCACGTCTCCCGCTGGTTCGGCAACGTGGTCGCCGTCAACGACATCACCATGACCATCGGCCCGGGCGTCACCGGCCTGCTCGGCCCGAACGGCGCCGGCAAGTCCACCCTCATCAACATGATGGGCGGCTTCCTCGCCCCCTCCACCGGCACCGTCACCCTCGACGGACAGCAGGTGTGGCGCAACGAGCAGATCTACCGGCACATCGGCATCGTCCCCGAACGCGAGGCGATGTACGACTTCCTCACCGGCCGCGAGTTCGTGGTCGCCAACGCCGAGCTGCACGGCCTGGGCGACAAGGCGGCCCGGAAGGCGCTGGCCACCGTCGAGATGGAGTACGCCCAGGACCGGAAGATCCAGACGTATTCCAAGGGCATGCGCCAGCGCGTGAAGATGGCGAGCGCCCTCGTCCACGACCCGTCGCTGCTGCTGCTGGACGAGCCTTTCAACGGCATGGACCCGCGCCAGCGCATGCACCTCATGGACCTGCTGCGGCGCATGGGTGACGAGGGCCGCACGGTGCTGTTCTCCTCGCACATCCTCGAAGAGGTCGAGCAGTTGGCCCGGCACATCGAGGTCGTCGTTGCCGGACGCCATGCGGCCAGCGGTGACTTCCGCAGGATCCGCCGCCTGATGACCGACCGCCCGCACCGGTACCTGGTGCGCTCCAGCGACGACCGCGCCCTCGCGGCCGCGCTGATCGCCGACCCGTCGACGTCCGGCATCGAGGTCGACCTCGCCGAGGGCGCGTTGCGCATCCAGGCCGTCGACTTCGGCCGCTTCACGGCCCTGCTGCCGAAGGTGGCGCGCGACCACGGCATCCGCCTGCTCACGGTCTCGCCGTCCGACGAGTCCCTCGAGTCCGTCTTCTCGTATCTGGTCGCGGCGTAGGAGGCCGAAGATGTACGACCCCACCGTCGCCCGCCTCACCTACCGGGCCCTGCTCGGCCGTCGCCGGGCCCTCATCCTCGGTGCGCTGCCGCTGCTGCTGATCGCGGTCTCCGTGGTCGTGCGCGCTCTCGCCGGAGCCGACGACCAGACGGCGTCCGACCTGCTCGGCGGGCTCGCGCTCGCCACCATGGTGCCGATCATCGGCGTGATCGCGGGCACCGGCGCGATCGGCCCGGAGATCGACGACGGCTCCGTGGTGTACCTGCTGTCCAAGCCGCTGAAGCGGCCCACGATCATCTTCACCAAGCTGATCGTGGCGATCGCGGTGACGATGGTCTTCTCGGCGCTGCCGACGCTGATCGCGGGCTTCGTCCTCAACGGCAACGGCCAGCAGATCGCCGTCGCCTACACGGTGGCCGCGCTGGTCTCCTCCATCGCCTACGCCGCGCTGTTCCTGCTGCTGGGCACGGTGTCCCGGCACGCGGTGGTCTTCGGCCTCGTCTACGCCCTCGTCTGGGAGGCCCTGTTCGGGTCCCTGGTGCCGGGCGCGCGCACGCTCAGCGTCCAGCAGTGGTCGCTGGCGGTCGCCGACAAGGTCGCCGGCGGGGACCTGATCGTCTCCGACGTCGGCCTGACGACGGCGACGGTCCTGCTGGTCACGGTGACCGTGCTGGCCACCTGGTACGCGGGCCAGAAGCTGCGGGCGCTGACGCTGGCGGGCGAGGAGTGAACGACGGGGGCGGCGCCGACGGACACCGTGCGGCGCCGCTCGCGGCCCGTGCTTCTCGCACGGGGTTCTCTCGCTCTTCTCGCCTCTCTCGCTCAGCCGCTCCGCTGGCTGAGCCGGTCGCTCTCCCGGCCGTTCGACTCGCACAGCCGTTTTATTCAGTGGCGCGCGGTGTGCCCGGACGGCACAGTGGTCGTGTCCGCAGACGCCGGGACGGAACCGGCGTCACGTACGGGGAGAGGAGCGGGACGATGTCCCTGCATGGCAGTCCGTTCCGCTTCCTGCAGGGCAGCCCCCAGCGGGCTCCGGAGTAGTTACCCCTCCGTCGAGTCCGCCCCACACGGGGGACTGCCCGGGGCGGCCGCTTCGAGCACGCGATGTCGCTCTCGCGTGAGGCCGCCCACCCGGAGGATTGGCCGAGTGGTAAGGCACCGGCTTGCTAAGCCGTGGTCGGGTCGGAAGGCCCGCGCACGTTCGATTCGTGCATCCTCCGCGAGACGTTGTCACTGGGACTGGGCCGGGGTGTCGGTCGGCGCTACCGAGAGAAGGCGGCGGAGGGGCGGGAGTTGTCCGGGTGCGGGAGCGTCGTGGCTGGTCGCGCAGTTCCCCGCGCCCCTGATCGCCTGTGGCGATCAAGGGGGCGGTTGGTCTGTGCTCCTGATCGCCTGTGGCGATCGGGGGGCGGGGTTGGCGTGTGACCCCTATCGCTTGCGGCGATCGGTGGTCCCGTGGGCCGTCAGCCCAGCAGTCTTTCGATCACGAGTGCGATTCCGTCCTCCTCGTTGGAGGACGTCACCTCGTCGGCCACCGCGGTGAGTTGCGGGTGGGCGTTGGCCATGGCCACGCCCCGTGCGGCCCAGGCGAACATCGGGATGTCGTTGGGCATGTCGCCGAAGGCGATGGTGTCGGCGGCCTTCAGGCCCAGGCGTCGCGCGGCCACGGAGAGACCGGTGGCCTTGGACAGGCCGAGGGGGAGCAGCTCCACGATGCCCGCGCCGGCCATCGCCACGTCGACGAATCCGCCCGCTGCCTGCCGGGCCGCCTCCGCCAGCTCGTCGTCGGAGAGCCGGGGGTGCTGTATGTAGATCTTGTTGAGCGGCGCGGACCACAGGTCCGACGCGTCGGTGAACGGTGTCGCCGGGAGATTGCCGGTGACCGCGTAGCCGGGGCCGACGAGCACCTCCCCGTCCAGCCCGTCGCGGCTTGCCGCCAGGTACAGCGGACCGACCTCCGCCTCGATCTTGGCGAGGGCCACCCCGGCCAGCTGCCGGTCCAGGGTCACCGACGTCAGCAGGCGGTGTGCGCCGGCGTCGTAGACCTGGGCGCCCTGGGCGCAGACCGCGAGGCCGTCGTAGCCGAGGCTGTCGAGGATGTGCCGCGTCCAGGGGGCGGCGCGGCCGGTCACGACGATGTGGGCGGCCCCCGCCGCGGTGGCCGCGGCGAGGGCGTCACGGGTGCGCCGTGAGATCGACTCGTCGGAGCGCAGCAGCGTCCCGTCGAGGTCGGTCGCGATCAGTCGGTAGGGGAAGCCCGGTGCGGTGGCCTCGCTCACCTGGCCACCGGCTCCAGCACCTCTCGGCCGCCGAGGTACGGGCGCAGCACCTCGGGCACGCGCACGGAGCCGTCGGCCTGCTGGTGGTTCTCCAGGATCGCCACGATCGTGCGCGGAACGGCGCACAGCGTGCCGTTGAGCGTGGCCAGGGGGCGGATCTGCTTGCCCTCGCGGACCCGGATCTGCAGGCGGCGGGACTGGAACTCGGTGCAGTCCGACGTCGAGGTCAGCTCGCGGTACTTGCCCTGGGTCGGGATCCACGCCTCGCAGTCGAACTTGCGGGCGGCCGAGGAGCCCAGGTCACCGGTGGCGACGTCGATCACGCGGAACGGCAGCTCCAGCGAGGTCAGCCACTGCTTCTCCCACTCCAGCAGGCGCTGGTGCTCGGCCTGGGAGTCCTCCGGGGTGACGTACGTGAACATCTCGACCTTGTCGAACTGGTGCACGCGGAAGATGCCCCGGGTGTCCTTGCCGTGCGAGCCGGCCTCGCGGCGGAAGCAGGGGGAGAAGCCCGCGTAGCGCAGCGGCAGGCGCTCGGCCTCGATGATCTCGTCCATGTGGTACGCGGCGAGGGGGACCTCGGAGGTGCCGACGAGGTAGAGGTCGTCCTTGTCGAGGTGGTAGACGTCCTGGGCCGCCTGGCCGAGGAAGCCGGTGCCCGCCATGGACTGGGGGCGCACCAGCGCCGGAGTGAGCATGGGGGTGAAGCCGGCGGCCGTCGCCTGGGCGATCGCCGCGTTCACCAGCGCGAGCTCCAGCAGGGCGCCGACGCCGGTGAGGAAGTAGAAGCGGGAGCCGGAGACCTTGGCGCCGCGTTCGACGTCGATCGCGCCGAGGAGCTGGCCGAGTTCCAGGTGGTCCTTGGGCTCGAAGCCCTCGGTGGCGAAGTCGCGGATCTCGCCGTGCGTCTCCAGGGTGACGAAGTCCTCCTCGCCGCCGACGGGCACGTCGGGGTGGACGAGGTTGCCGAGCCGCAGGAGCAGTTCCTGGGTCTCCTGGTCGGCCGCGTCGCGTTCGGCGTCGGCCGCCTTGACGTCGGACTTGAGCTGCTCGGCGCGCTTGAGCAGCTCGGCCTTCTCGTCCGCGGAGGCCTTGGGGATGAGCTTGCCGAGCTGCTTCTGTTCGGCGCGCAGCTCGTCGAAGCGGACGCCGGACGACCTGCGCCGTTCGTCGGCAGACAGGAGAGCGTCGACGAGCGCGACGTCCTCTCCACGGGCGCGCTGGGACGCGCGCACACGGTCGGGGTCCTCACGGAGCAGGCGAAGGTCAATCACGTGCTCAAGGCTACCGGTGAGGAGTGACGGCTCACGACTCACTATTGCGGCACACGGCTTACAGAGCGATATGGGTCGATTGCCTGATGTGCTTGCGCCGGTCGATCGGAGTGCTGCGTTCCCTGGAGCGGGGCGGGCGTCCGGCACCGGGTTGACCCGATCGCCTTGCGGAGAACGGGACTTGGGAGTCCGTTGTCCACAGGTATCCACACCCGAGGAGAGTTATCCACAGGCTGTGAGGAAAATCTGTGGACATCGGAATTGATCATTCCTGAGGTGGTTCGTGGACCGCGCAATTCCTTGGTCAAACCGTTCCCGCACCCCCTTTCGGGTGGAAATGACTCGCCCCAAAGGGTCGATCGAAGGAAACGGAGGGGCGAAGGGTGATCTGTAGGGTCGGGACCGCCCTTGTGGCCAGAAGGGTGATTTGTCGACCGAATGGCACTTCGTTGTCGACTTGTCCCCAGGTCGAGAAGCCGCCCTGTGGATAACTTCTGTGGACAACGAAGATATGCCGGTCGGACCGGCCCGAGGGCGGTGGGGGCGGTGGGGGGCGGGGCCCCAAAGCAGGCGCGGGGCCCGAAGGGGCGCGTGGCCCGTGGGTCAGAAACGGCCGTCCTGGCAGCGCGCGACCCAGTCCGCCGCCGCCACGAACTCCTCGTCCGAGGTGCCGGGCAGTGGAGCCCCCACATCGGCCGCGGTGACGTTCGCGCGCGGGTACGAGCCGAGGAAGCGCACATCACGGCAGATCCGCTTCAGGCTCATGAGCGCCTCGGCCATCCGCCGGTCGGTGATGTGGCCGGCGGCGTCGATGCAGAAGCAGTAGTTGCCGATGCCCGCGCCGGTCGGGCGGGACTGCAGCACCATCAGGTTGATGCCACGGGTGGCGAACTCGCCCAGCAGGTCCCGCAGCGTGCCGGGGTGGTCGTCGCGCTGCCACAGCACGACGGACGTCTTGTCGGCCCCCGTCGGTGCCGCGGGCCGGGCCGGACGGCCCACCAGCACGAACCGCGTCTGCGCGTTCTCCGCGTCGTGGATCTCGGTCTCCAGGGCCTCCAGGCCGTACCGGGCCGCCGCGAACTCGCCCGCGAAGGCCGCGTCGTAGCGGCCCTCCCGCACCAGACGGGCGCCGTCGGCGTTCGAGGCGGCCGACTCCCACACCACGTCCGGGAGGTTCGCCTTCAGCCAGTTGCGCACCTGCGGCTGCGCGGCCGGGTGCGCGGTGACCGTCTTGATGTCCGACAGCTCGGTGCCGGGCCGGACCAGCAGCGCGAAGGTGATCGACAGCAGCACCTCGCGGTAGATCATCAGCGGCGTGCCGGCGACCAGCTCGTCGAGGGTGGTGGTGATCCCGCCCTCGACGGAGTTCTCGATCGGCACGAACGCGGCCTCGGCCTCTCCCGTGCGCACCGCGTCCAGTGCGGACTGTACGGAGACGTACGGGACCAGCTGCCGGGTCGCCGTTTCGGGCAGCGTGCGCAGGGCGACCTCCGTGAAGGTGCCCTCGGGGCCGAGGTACGCGTAGCTCGCTGGCATGACCTCACCCTAATGGCCCTTGCGGAACCGGACCCACGCATCTCACGTCTGCCGCTCCCCCGAGTGAATCCGCGTGACCTCGACAGCTCTACGAAAGGATCTCGGCAGGTCTCAGGACGCCTCTCGGGCGGCGGTCGCCTTCCTCCCCCCTCAGGCCTCCAGCAGCCGCTGCCCCACGTACTCCCCCTGCGCCGCCCCGCCCGGCACCGCGAAGAAACCGCTCGCCTCGTGGCGGATGTACGCCGACAGGGCGTCCCCGCGGTCCAGCTTGCGCTGCACCGTGACGAAGCCGCGCAACGGGTCCGCCTGCCAGCAGATGAAGAGGAGCCCCGCGTCCGGCACCCCGTCCGCGTCGATGCCGTCGTGGTACGAGAACGGCCGCCGCAGCATGGCCGCGCCCCCGTTCTGGTCGGGCCGGGTGATCCGGGCGTGCGCGTTGAGCGGCACGACCAGGTCGCCGTCGGCGTCGGTCTTCTCCAGGTCCATCTCGGTGGTCTCGGTGCCGCCGGTCAGCGGCGCCCCGTCGGCTTTGCGGCGCCCGATGACCTGCTCCTGCGCCTTGAGCGACAGCTTCTCCCAGTCGTCGAGGAGCATGCGGATGCGGCGTACGACGACGTAGGAGCCGTGGGCCATCCAGGCGGGGTCGTTCGAGCCGGACGCCGGCACGAAGATCCGCTCATCGAAGTCGGCGTCCGTCGAGCGGGGATTGCGGGTGCCGTCCATCTGGCCCATGAGGTTGCGAGTGGTCATGGGGTGGGCGGTGGCGCCCGGCGTGCGGTTGAAGCCGTTCATCTGCCAGCGGACGGTGGCGGCGCTGCCCGCCTCCCTCTGGATCGCGCGCAGGGCGTGGAAGGCCACCAGGGCGTCGTTCGCGCCGATCTGCACCCACAGATCACCGTTGCTGCGGGACTTGTCGAGCTGGTCGGCGGAGAAGTCCGGCAGGGGGTCCAGCGCGACCGGGCGCTGCTTCTCCAGGCCGGTGCGGGTGAAGAAGCTGTAGCCGAAGCCGAAGGTGACGGTCAGTCCGGACGGACCGGCGTCCCGGGCCACGCCGGTGTCGTCGTGCGGTGCCTCCTCGCCTGCCATCAGGCGCCGAGCCGTCTCGGACCAGCGGCGCAGCAGTGCGGCGGCTTCCTTGCGGCCCGCTCCGGCGGCGAGGTCGAAGGCGACCAGGTGTCCGCGTGCCTGGAGGCCCTGGGTGATGCCGGGCTGATGTTTCACGTGGAACATCGCCTGCTCGGAGCCGATCGAGGACAGCGGGGTCGCCTGGGCGGGCGCGGCGGCATACCCGGCGCCCGCACCGGCGGCACCGAGCACGAGCCCGGTGGCACCGGCGGTGCCGAGCAGCTTGCGCCGGGACAGGCTTCCAGGAGCGGAGGCCCCGACGGGGACTGCCTCGGGGGCCGTCCCGCCCTCGGTCTTGGAGTTGGCCGTGCGGTTGGTTCCGGCGTCGGCGTCGGGCGTGCGGGCCGCTCTGGTGGACTGGTCGGGCATGGTGCGGTTCAGCCGATCTGCGCGTTCTTGGAGACGGTCACCTGGTCGATGTCGGAGGTCCGCACGGTCACGGCGATCTTCCATTCGCCGGCCACGGGGATCTGCACTCCGTCCGCCGACCAGTGGCCGGTGGTGATGTGGTCGGGCGCGACGGGCAGCGGCCCGATGTCCTTGGCCTCGAGCGTGAGGGCGATCTTCACCTCGGGGACGTCGAAGGCGCGGCCGTTGGGGCGGGTGACGTAGACATGCATGACGTTGGCGCCGGTCCGCGCGGGATCGAGGTTCACGCTGACCACGCCCTGGCCGTCGG
This sequence comes from Streptomyces sp. NPDC088812, assembly GCF_044750285.1. NCBI lineage: Bacteria > Bacillati > Actinomycetota > Actinomycetes > Kitasatosporales > Streptomycetaceae > Streptomyces > Streptomyces sp. NPDC088812. The sequence goes on from NZ_JBIVJP010000008.1 coordinate 165,578, forward strand.
TGGCGCCGGTGTCGAAGGACATGTCGAGGGTCAGGGCGCCGGAGCCGGCCGCCGGGGACGACGAGGCCGCCGTGGCCGCTCTGGCCTCCTGCTCGGTACGACCGGGCTCGGTGGACGTCAGCGCGGTGGTGACGGCGAGCAGCACGACGGCGACGCCCGCCTCGGCGAGCACCGAGCGGCGCAGGCCGAAGCGGTTCGGGTCGGCGTCGCGCTGCCGCTTCTGCCGCGTGGCCTCCACGGCGGCCCGCTGCCGGGCGAGCTGCGCGGTCCGCTCGTCGTCCTTGTCGCAGGCGCCGGTACCGGCCTTTCCGGCCCTGGTACCGGCCTTTCCGGCCCTGGCACCGGTCTTCCCGGCCCTGGCACCGGTCTTCCCGGCCCTGGCACCGGTCTTCCCGGCGCCGGTCTTACCCGTACCGGCTTCCCCGGTACCGGCGGCGTTCTCCGCACCGGCGGCCTTCCCGGCAGCTGCGGCCTTCCCGGCAGCGGCCGTGCTCTTCCCCGTCGCGGTGGTGCCCGCCGTCGTGGCACCGGTCGCCGCCTCGCCGGAGGACACCTTCGCGGAGGCGGGTTCCCGCGCCACGGACCGCGCCGCGACGGACGTCTTCCCGGAGGCGGCCACGGGCGCCGTCCCCGTCATCCGCGTCGTCCACCGCCGTGAGATCCAGGCGAGGCCGACCAGCAGCGCCACCAGCCCGATCTTGACGAGCAGGAGCTGCCCGTAGCGGGTGTCGGCGAAGGCCGACCAGGATCCGAGCTGGCGCCACGACTGGTAGGCGCCGGTCACGACCAGGGCGAGGACGGAGGCGAAGGCGACCTGTGAGAACCGGCGGACGGCCGACGCCTCGACCGGTGCGTCCGAGCGGTACAGCGCCACGAGGAGCGCGCTCAGCCCGCCCAGCCAGACGGCGACGGCCAGCAGGTGCAGGACGTCCACGGGCATCGCGATGCCGGGCTGCAGTCCGGTCGAGGCGTGCTCCGCCATCGCCCAGCTCGCCGCGAGGCCGGCGGCCACGACCGAGCCGCCGACGGCCAGCCCGAAGGTCAGGTCCCGCTTCTCCTCGTCCTCCCGCTTGTCGTACGCGCCGAAGAGCACGGCGATGAACAGCGCGGCCGCTGCGAGCAGCAGCAGCCGGGAGACCAGCGCGGCGCCCGTCTTCGTCCGGAGGACCTGTCCGAGCAGGTCGAGGTCGACGATGTCGGCGACCTTCCCGGTGCCGGTGTAGGAGCCGCGCAGGAGCAGCAGGAACAGGGTGGCCGCGGTGAGCGCGAGCCAGCCGGAGACCACGAGCCGCTGCACGGCCCGCACCCCCGTGCCGCGCGGCCAGCAGGCCAGCACGAACGCGGCCCCGCCGACCATGACGAGGTAGCCGGCGTAGGACACGTACCGTCCGAACCCGTACAGCCCGCCGATGACTCCGCCGCCGGCCTCCTGCGCGGACACCGAGACGCTGGTCTTCGAGGGGGAGCCGATGGAGAACGTGTAGGCGCCGGCGACGGGGTGGCTGTCGGCGGACACCACCTGGTAGGTCACCGTGTACGTGCCGTCGGGCAGCCCCGAGTGCAGTGGCACGGCGTAGGTGGTGCCGCTGACGTGGGTGGGCTCGCCGGTGTCGGCGCGTGTGCCCTTGGGGTCGAGGACGCGCAGGGAGTCGCCGTTCATCGCGACCTGTTCGGAGAAGGTCAGCGACACCTGAGCGGGTGCCTTGTCGACCACCGCCCCCTGCGCGGGGTCGCTGCCGGTCAGCGCGGCGTGCGCGGACGCCGGTCCGGCGCCGGCGAGGAGCGCGCCGGCGACGGCGAGGAACAGCAGCACCAGTGTCCGCACTCCGGCCGCCGTGGCGGTGCCCGGCCTGCGGGTCCTGGGCGTGCCGTTCGGCCTCCGGGCACCGGGGGCGATGGTCTGGCTCACGGTGGTCCTTCCCTCAGTTCCCGGTCTTCGGGGTGTAGGTGGCGGCTTCCACCGGCATCTCGACCTCGACGGTTCCGGACTCGGCGAAGTGCAGTTCCACGATCACCTTCTCGCCCTGGCTCGGCTTGCGCGTCAGCTTCTCGAACATCAGGTGGTTCCCGCCGCTGGCGAGCACGAGCCGGCCGTGCGCGGGCACGTCGAGGGAGTCGGCCTCCTCCATCGCCCCGTCGACCGTCTCGTGGACGGTGACGCTGCCGGCGATGTCACTGCTGACGGAGGTCAGTTCGTCCTTCGTCCCGCCCTCGTTGGTGATCGTAAGGAATCCGGCCGCCATGGAGTCGGAGACGGGCTGCGGCATGTAGGCGCTGCTCACGGACAGGTCGGCCGCCGAGGCGTCGGAGCCGCAGCCCGCGAGGACCAGGCTCCCGGCCAGGACGGCGGTGGCGCAGGCGGTGAACCGCCTCACGGGTTCTGCCCCTTGAGAATCTTGGGCAGGTCCGCGGTGTAGTCGTCGACGGTGGCGTCCTCGCCGTAGAGGAGGTACCCGGCGTCCGTCTTGGGGGAGAAGGCGATGACCTGGGTGCCGTGGGTGGACACCGTCTTGCCGTTCTTGTCCTTGTGCGGTGCCTCGATGGAGATGCCGAGGGTGCGGGCGGCGGTCTGGATGGTGGTGAAGTCACCGGTCAGTCCGACCACCTGCGGGTCGATGCCCTTCAGCCAGGCGCCGAGCGCGGCGGAGGTGTCGCGGTCCGGGTCGGTGGTGACGAACACGACGCGCAGCTCGTCCTGCTCGGCCTGGGACAGCTGCTTCTTCGCCACGGCGATGTTGCTCATCGTCAGTGGGCAGACGTCCGGGCAGTTGGTGTAGCCGAAGTACAGCAGCGTCGGGTGGCCGGCGGTCTCCTTGCGGAGGTCGTACTGCTTGCCCTGGGTGTCGGTCAGCACCAGGTCCGGCTTGGTGAAGGGCTGGTCGAGCACGGTCGCGGCCTGTTGCGAGCCGTCCTCGGCGACGGCGGCGACGGGGCTGGAGCCGCTGTCGTCGCTGCTGCCGCAGGCGGAGAGGGTGAGGGAGGCGGCGGCGAGCAGCGCGGCCGCGGCGAACGTCGTCTTGCGCATGGATGAAAAGTCCCAGATGTAATGATTCCGGTGCGCGCCGGGGTCATGTCCCCGGCGCGCACCACGGACGGCCTACGGACGGCCTACGGAGGCCTGCGGAGGCCTACGGAGGCCTACGGAGGCCTACGGAGGCCTACGGACGGCCTGACGTCAGGAGGCGTCGCCGGTTCCGGTCCGGCGTCGGCCGGCGAGCACGCCGTACGCCACACCGGCGGCGCCGACGACGATGCCGACGACGCCCAGGACGCGGGCGGTGGTGTCGGTGTCGCCGGAGGAGCCGGAGGCCTCGGTCGTGGTGGCGGCGGCCTCGGCGTCGTCGTCCTCCTCAGAAGCGGGGGCGGAGGCGGAGGCGTGGGCGTGGTCGTCGTCGGCCGCGTCGGACAGGGTGAGCACGGGAGCCGGGGTGTCGGGCTCCTCGGCGCCCTCCTCCTGCACCTCGATCCAGCGCACGACCTCCTTGTTGGAGTACGTCTGGATCGCCTTGAAGACGACCTCGTCGGCGTCCTCGGGCAGCGCGCCGACGGAGACCGGGAACTGCTGGATGAAGCCGGGCTGGATGCCCTTGTCCTCCGCGGTCCAGGTGACCTTGGAGACGGCTTCGGTCACCTGCTGTCCGTGCAGCTCCAGCGGCTTGGCCAGCGTGCTCTTGGTGACGACGATCTTCCAGCCGGGGACCGCCTGCGGCAGCACCGAGGCGAGCGGGGTGTCGGTCGGGAAGGTGACCTCCAGCTTGGTGGTCGAGGCGTTGTCACGCTCGTTGGGGACGCGGAAGTTCACGAGGGCGTACCCGCCCTTGGCGGCCGTTCCCTCCGGCTGCACGCTGACGTGCGCGAACGCGGGCGCGGAGAGCACCAGAACGGTGGAGCCGGCGACGGCAGCGGCAGCGGCGAGACGAGAGATCTTCATGACGGCGAAGCACTCCACTCCGAGTGAGGTCTGCGGTGAGGTGGGGCGTGGGCACGGAGAACGTGCGCACGCGCGCGTGCCGCACGACGGCGGCCCCTCCCGGTGTGTCGTGGAGTGACGGGTCGCGTCGCGTCAGGCAGCGAGGACGAGGAGCGCGGCGGCCGGCGGGCCGCGCCTGATCACCGTGTGCTGGAGTGTGTCGGCCGACGGCTTGAGCGGCGTGGACAGGGCGGTGCGCGGGGTGCGCGGGCACCACGCGGGCGTCCCGGGCAGCCCCGCGAGGAGGACGCGGACCAGTGCGAGCGCCCCGCGCAGGGCCCGGACGAGCGCACCTTCGGCGACGCCGTGCGCCGACAGTTCCATCAGCCGCAGCAGGGCGGTGTCGCCGCGCCGCAGCAGCCATCCGGCGGCCACCGCGGCGAGGACGTGACCGAGCAGCATCGGCAGGGAGGGCAGCAGCGACACCGACGAGCCGGCGGTGGACAGGGCGTCCGCGGAATGGTGCATGGCACTCATGCCGACGTCACCGCTCCCACTGCCGGCCGCGGTACCGGTGCCGTTCCCGTAGACCCGTGCCTCGACGAGGATCCGCTGCGCCTGGGCGGGGCTGAGTGCCGCGGCCGTGGTGCCGCACAGCAGCCGTGCGGCCTGTTCGACCAGTGCGGCGTCGGAGACGTCCGCCGTGGTGGCCGCCGCGGTCGTGGTGCCGTGCTGACCCAGTCCGAACAGTGTGTGCAGTACGGTCTGCCCCACCGCGAGCAGCGCGGCGATGCCGGGAAGTGAACGCTCACGTCCGGCGAGCGGCACGACGACCGCGAGGGCCCCGGCGAACCCCGCCCCCAGCGTCCACAGCGGAACGGCGGCGCAAGCGGCCATCGAGTGCCCGGCCCCGGCCAGCACGACGCAGACCGCGGCGAACACCGCGGCCCGCAGCAGCCGGAGAGAACCTCCGGGGCGCGCCGGGCGCCGTTGGGGGTCGGTCATGGCGCGCTCATCATCCCACTGGCCTTACGGCGCCCACACGGCAGGTCCACAACATGCCGGTGGTCCGGAAGATCACCTTTTGGGTTGGGGCGGCGGAAGCGGCCCGAGGCGCTGGAGCAGAGACCGCCGCTCCAGGGCCCCGCAAACGCCCGCATACACCGATTCGGCGCCGTGGCGCATCCCCCATATGGGCGGCATCACGCGGAACCCGCGCTTACCGAAGGGCCCGGGCGGCAATACCTATCGGTATGTCGAGCCGCGGCCAGGAGGCTGGAGCATGAGCATCTGGTGGTCACTCCATCTGCGGCGCGACGCCGCGAGCGTGCCGCTCGCCCGGCGCCTGTTGCTCGGCACCATGGAGACGGCGGGTGTCGACCCGGACGTCTCCTACGACCTCTCCGTCGCCCTCAGCGAGGCCTGCGCCAACGCCGTCGAGCACGGCGGGGGCGCCACGCACGGCGGCTGTTCGGAGGCGTACCGCGTCACCGCCTACCTCGACGGCGAGAAGTGTCGCATCGAGGTCGCCGACTCCGGCCCGGGCTTCGCCGCCGAGCGGCAGGTGCGCCCGTTCCAGGCCTACGAGGTGTCCGGCGCCGACGACGAGACGGGACGCGGCCTGTTCCTCATCCAGGAGCTTGCTGACCACGTGCACATCAGCAACAAGCCGGGGCGGACCGGGGCCGTGGTGAGTTTCGACAAAATGCTCAAATGGCGCAAGGGCGCTCCGCTGATGGCCGTGTGACGGGCCGTGTGACACGGTGGCCGACGCCGGCCGGCCGTCTTCAGGTTCCACAGCTCTCACAGCTTGCTCACAGTCTCACCCCACTTCCCTGACGGGTGGCGTTCCTACGTTCGTCCGTATGACGGGAAACCATGAGAACAAGACGATCACCAGGCGCCGCGCCCTCGCGGTGACCGGCGGCACGGCCGCCGCCGGTGGACTCGCCGTCGTCGGCTACCAGTCGGCGTTCGCCGACACGGCCGTGGAGGGCGAGGCGACCGCCTCGGCCTCGGCCTCGGCCTCGGCGACCTCGACCGGCGGCAGCTGCATGACGCTGATGACGAGCGTCACGGAGGGCCCGTACTACCTCGACGGTGCCTTGGTGCGCAAGGACATCACCGAGGGCAAGAGCGGCGTCCCGCTCACCCTGCGCCTGACCGTCGTCGACGCCACCGACGGCTGCACCCCGGTCCCGGGCGCGGCCGTGGAGATCTGGCACTGCGACGCCTGGGGCTACTACTCCGGCTACACCACCGCCAATCCCGGCGGCTCGGCCCCCGCCGAGAGCGAGGACGGCTCGACCGCGGACGACGACACCTACTTGCGCGGCTACCAGATCGCCAACGCCAACGGGGTCGTCAAGTTCGAGACGATCTTCCCCGGCTGGTACACGCCGCGCACCTGCCACATCCACCTCAAGGTGCACACCGGCGGCCAGAAGGAGGACGGCACCTACGAAGGCGGCAAGGTCAACTACACCGGCCAGCTCTTCTTCGACGACGACATCGCCCAGGAGATCTTCACCCTGGAGCCGTACTCGAAGCACTCCGGCACGTACACCAAGCTCGCCGACGACATGGTCTACGACGACGGTGGCGCCGCCAGCGGCCTGCTCACCCTCAAGGCCGTGAAGAAGGCCGACCCGTCCAAGGGGTACAAGGGGTTCCTGACCGTCGGCATCGACCCGGACGCCGAGAACACCGGCGCGGGCAGCGGCGGCGGTGGCGGCGAGGGCGGCACGCCGCCGGGCGACGCCCCGACCGGCGCCCCGCCGAGCGACGCCCCGTCGGCCTCGACGTCGGCCTCGACGTCGGCCTCGACGTCGGCCTCGGCGTCGGCCTCGACGTCCTCCTCGTCGTCGTAGGACATGGCCGTGACGAGCCGTGAGGACGAGGCGCTCGCACAGGCCGCCGTGTCCGCGTTGACCGGGCAGCTCGCCCTGGCCCCCAAGCCCGGGTTGCCCGACCCGCGTGATCTCTCCGCCCGCGTCACCCGCGTCGACCACCGCGCCCTGCGCTGGTCGGCCAAGGCGCTGGCACCCGGCCTCGCGGCCATGGCCGCCGCCGCCCGCCGCACCGGCGAACCCACGCCCCGGCTCCGAGCCGAGCTGGGCGCGATCGGGCGGTGCACCGAGCACTCGGTGGGGCTGGCCGGCGGCGGGCACCGGGGCGCGCTGTGGACGCTGGGCCTGCTGGTCGCGGCAGCCGCCCTCGATCCCCGCGCGAGGGGCGCCGAGGTCGCCGCCACCGCCAAACGCATCGCCGCCCACACCGACCGGGCCGCCCCTCGGCGCCCGTCGCGGGGCTCGACGGTCTCGGCGAAGTACGGCGCGGCCGGCGCCCGCGGCGAGGCCCGGGCCGGCTTCCCGCACGTCCGCCGTGCCCTGGACGCCTTGGCCAAGGCCCGCACCGCCGGCGCCGACGAGCCCCAGGCCCGCCTCGACGCACTGCTCACCGTGATGTCCACCCTCCAGGACACCGAACTCCTCCACACCGCCGGCCCTGCGGGCCTGCGGCACGTCCAAGCGGGCGCCCGTGCCGTCCTGGAAGCGGGCGGTACGGCGACGGCGGTCGGCCGCGAGGCCCTGTCGGCGTTCGACGCGGACCTCCACGCGCGCGCGTGGAGCCCGCGGGGGAGCGCGGGACTGCTGGCGGGGGCGCTGTTCGTGGACGCGCTGCCGGTGAACACCGCCGCGCCGGCCGCCTGATCCCGCCCGGCGGGGACGTGCGGGTACGCGCCGGAACGTGCGGGTACACGCCGGAACGTGCGGGTACACGCCGGAACGTGCGGGTCCTGCGAGCGGACCGCCCGTTCCGGCGCGGCGCGGCGGCGCGCCTCCGTCTGGGCCGGGAGCCCACGCCCTCCGGCGCGCCGCGGGGGCCGAGCCGGGCCCGCACGCTCTCCGGGATGCCTGAGGGGTCGAGCCGGGTCCGCATGCTCTCCGGCGCGCCTGCGTCCGGGCCGCCGCTGCACGCTCCCCTGGCATGCCGCGGGGGCGGGGCCTGCACGCTCTCCGGGATGCCTGAGGGGCCGAGCCGGGTAGGCGCAGCGCCCCGAGGCGGGGCCCCGGGGCCCCGCCCGGGGCCAACGGCGCCGGGAAGTCCGCACGCTCTCCGGCGCGCCTGCGTCCGGGCCGCCGCTGCACGCTCCCTGGCATGCCGTGGGGGCCGGGCCCGCCCGCTCCCCGGCACGACCGCAGCATCCCGGGAAGAACCGACCGAGGTCCGCTTCAGCGGTCCACCTCAGTGGTGTCCGCCTCAGCGGTCCGATCGGTTCCCGTTCTCGTCCAGCACCTTCGCCAGCACGTCCAACGCGTCGGGATACGCCCGCTCCCGGGGCGTTCCGTAGCCCACCACCAGTCCCTGGGGGCGTGTCCCGGCGCCCTCGTCGGGCGTGTGCCAGTGCTCGCCGAGGCGTCCGACCGCGAGGCCCTCCGCCTCCGCCCGTGCCATCGCCTCCTCCTCGTCGCAGACCTCCACCAGCGCGTGCAGCCCGGCCGCGATCCCGCGTACGCCCCGGCGCGTGCCCAGCCGGTCCAGGAGCAGGTCCCGGCGGCGCCGGTACCGCAGCCGGCAGGCGCGCACATGGCGGTCGTAGGCGTGGCTGTCGATCAGTTCGGTGAGGGCGAGCTGGCCGATGGACTCGGTGTGGTGGTCGCTGTGCAGCTTGGCATCGGCCACGGCGTCGACCAGGTGCGGTGGCAGCACCATCCAGCCCAGGCGCAGCGCGGGCCCGAGCGTCTTGGAGGCGGTGCCCAGGTAGACGACCTCCCCCGGCGCCATTCCCTGGAGTGCGCCGACCGGCTGCCGGTCGTAGCGGAACTCGCCGTCGTAGTCGTCCTCGACGATCAGTGCGCCCCGCGTGCGCGCCCAGTCCGTCAGCGCCCGTCGCCGGGCGGGGTGCAGGGTCACCCCGGTCGGGTACTGGTGCGCCGGCGTGACCACCACGGCCCCGGCGTCCCCCAGCTCCCGCACGCACACTCCCCGCTCGTCGACCGGCACCGGCACCACCTCGCCGCCGTTGTGCCGCACGACGTCCCGGTGGAAGGGCAGCCCCGGGTCCTCCATGGCGATCCGCGTGCCCTCCAGCACCCGGGTGAGCAGCGCGAGTCCCTGGACGGACCCGGAGGTGACCACGATCCGCTCCGGCGGCGCGATGACGCCCCGCGCCCGCTCCAGGTACCGCGACAGCGCCGTGCGCAGTTCCATCCGCCCCCGCGGATCCCCGTAGTCGTAGGCCAGCGAGGGGGCCGTCGCGATGGCGCGGCGCAGCGCCCGCAGCCAGGCGGCCGCCGGGAACGCCCCGACGTCCGGGCTGCCGGGCCGCAGGTCGAAACGCGGTTCACGCGCGCGTGCGCGGGCGTCCGGCGGATCGGCGGTGACGGAGGGCAGCGCGGCGACCCGGGTGCCCGAGCCCTGCCGGGCCGTCAGGTACCCCTCGGCGACGAGCTGGTCGTAGGCGGCCTTCACGGTGTTGCGCGAGAGGCCGGCCTCGGCCGCGAGCCGCCGGGTGGCGGGCAGCCGTGTCCCGGGCGCCAGCCGTCCGTCCCGCACGGCGTCGCGCAGCGCCCGCTCCAGCCCGGCCCGCCGCCCTTCGCCGTCGTCGGACTCCAACAGCAGATCGACTCCGACACCGGGCCAGAAGTCGTTCACGTGGTCCCTCCCCCTCCCCCTAGGTACGTCGTCCGCGGACGATCCGGCCGTGACACCGACCGGACGCGGCGCCGACCGGACACGGCACCGGCCGGACACGGCACCGGCCGGTCCGAAGACGGCCGGTCCGGCGACGGCCGGACACGGCCCTGTCCGGGCACGGCGATGGCCGGGCACCTCACCAGTACCCGGCCATCGTCCCCGTATCAGGCCCGGCGCGAAGCCGTCCGGCACCAGGCCGCGAAGCCGTCCAGTACCAGGCCGCGAAGCCGTCCGGTACCAGGCCGCGAAGCCGTCCGGTACCAGGCAAGGCCGGGAGCCGTCCCGGCGTCAGACCCGGCGTGAAGCCGTCGTCCCGCCGTCCGGTCGTCAGGCCCGGAGCGACGCCATCCAGGTCTCGACCTCGTCGGAGCGCCGCGGCAGCCCGTCGGACAGGTTGCGGTTCCCGTCCTCCGTCACCAGGATGTCGTCCTCGATCCGCACCCCGATCCCGCGGTACTCCTCGGGCACGGTCAGGTCGTCGGCCTGGAAGTACAGTCCGGGCTCGACCGTCAGCACCATGCCGGGCTCCAGCACGCCGTCCACGTACGACTCGGTCCGCGCGGCGGCGCAGTCGTGGACGTCCAGGCCGAGCATGTGCCCGGTGCCGTGCAGCGTCCAGCGCCGCTGGAGACCGAGCTCGAGCACCCGCTCCACGGGGCCCTCGACGAGCCCCCACCCCACGATCCGCTCGGCCAGCACCCGCTGGGCGGCGTCGTGGAAGTCCCGGTACTTCGCGCCGGGCTTGACCGCCGCGATCCCGGCCTCCTGGGCGTCGTAGACGGCGTCGTAGATCTTCTTCTGGATCTCGCTGTACCGGCCGTTGACCGGCAGCGTGCGCGTGACGTCGGCCGTGTAGTACGTGTGCGTCTCCACACCCGCGTCGAGCAGCAGCAGCTCGCCCGAGCGCACGGGCCCGTCGTTGCGCACCCAGTGCAGCGTGCAGGCGTGCGGGCCGGCCGCGGCGATGGTGCCGTAGCCGATGTCGTTGCCCTCCACGCGCGCGCGGAGGAAGAAGGTCCCCTCGATGTAGCGCTCGGAGGTCGCCTCCGCCTTGTCGAGGACCTTGACCACGTCCTCGAAGCCGCGGACCGTCGAGTCGACGGCCTTCTGCAGCTCGCCGATCTCGAAGTCGTCCTTCACCAGACGGGCCTCGGAGAGGAAGACGCGCAGCTCCTGGTCGCGTTCGGCGGTGACCTTGTCGGTCAGCGCGGCCTCGATGCCGGCGTCGTGGCCGCGCACGACCCGCACCGGGCCGGTGGCCTCGCGCAGCGTGCCGGCCAGCTCGCGCACGTCCGCCGCCGGGAGGCCGTAGAGCTTCTCCGCCTCGGTGAGGGAGTGGCGGCGGCCGACCCACAGTTCGCCCTGGCCGGAGAGCCAGAACTCGCCGTTCTCGCGGTCGGAGCGCGGCAGCAGGTAGATCGTCGCGCTGTGGCCCTCTCCCGTCGGCTCCAGGACGAGGACACCGTCCTCGGTCTGGTTGCCGGTGAGGTACGCGTACTCGACTGAGGCACGGAAGGCGTACTCCGTGTCGTTCGAGCGGGTCTTCAGGTTGCCCGCGGGGATCACGAGGCGCTCGCCCGGGAAGCGCGCGGAGAGCGCGGCACGGCGGGCGGCGGTCTCGGCGGCCTGGGGGATCGGCTCCAGGTCCCGCAGCTCCGTGTCGGCCCAGCCGGACTTCATGTTCTCGGCGAGCTCGTCGGACACACCCGGGTACAGGCCGTTCTTGCGCTGCTTGATCGGCTGCTCGCCCGCGTCGCCGGCGGCATCGTCCAGAACAGCTTCCGGGGTCTCCGGAATGAGCTCTTCGGCCACGTTCATCCTCCTAGGTACGGCACTGGGCCCCCTCCATCGTACGGTCGTACAGAAGGGGGCCCAGGGCCCGAGTACCTGTTACTCCGGCTGTCCGGATACCTCGGCTGTCCGGTTACTCCGGCTGTCCGGGGACCTCGGCTGTCCGGGGCCGGCCGGCGTCCTACTCGAAGCGCGCCGCCAGCAGGACGACGTCCTCCGTGCCGCCCGTGGCGTCCTGCCCGTCGGGCAGGACCGTCCGCAGTACGTGGTCGGCGATCGCGCCGGGGTCGTGCCGGAGCGCCCGGGGAACGCCGGCCGCGGCCGCGTGCAGCCGGGCGAAGGCCCGGTCGACGGGGTCGCCGGTGCGGTGCAGCAGCCCGTCGGTGTAGAGCAGAACGGTCTCGCCGGCCTCCGTCTCCAGCTCCGAGCTCGGCGCCTCCCAGCAGGCGAGCATGCCGAGCGGCGCGGAGACGGAGGTCTCGACGAACTCCGTGCGCCGCGCGCCGACGAGCAGCGGCGGGCAGTGGCCGGCGCCCGCCAGGGTGATCCTGCGCAGCTCGGGCTCGCAGTAGGCGAAGAGGGCGGTGGCGGAACGGGCGGGCTCGGTCAGCCGCAGCAGCAGCTCCAGGTCGGACAGGACGGCGACCGGGTCCTCGCCCTCCATCACGGCGTACGCCCTCAGGGAGGCGCGCAGGCGGCCCATCGCGGCGACCGCGCTCGGCCCGGATCCGCTGACCGAGCCGACGGCGAGGCCCAGGGCCGCGTCCGGCAGCGGCAGCGCGTCGAACCAGTCGCCGCCCGCGCGCGGACCGGTGCGGTGCCGGGCGGCGAGCTGGACGCCGGCCACCCTCGGCAGCCGCGAGGGCAGCAGCTCGTCGACCATCGTCGCCATGGCCGCGCGCGTGCGCTCCACCTCGACGATCCGGGCGAGGTGCTCGGCGGCGTGGCGGACGTACAGACGGACCAGGTGGCGTCGGCGCTCGACCGGTTCGGCGGGCTCGTCGTACAGCCAGACGGCGGCACCCAGCCCGCCCGCGCTGTCGGCGGTGAGGGGCAGGGCGTAGCTGGCGGCGTAGCCGAGGCGGGCGGCGACCTCGCGGTGGCGGGGGTGCAGGCCGTCCTCGGCGAACAGGTCGGGCTGGGCGATCCCGTCCTCGCCACCGGGCAGCCCGTCGAGGATCCGGCCGTAGGACAGGGCGCTGCGCGGCACGGTCTCGAGGTGACCGAGATCGGCGCGCCCGAGACCGAGGCCGATCGTGGTGTCCGGGCCGAGGCCGTCGCGGGGTTCCAGGACGACGAGACCGCGCCGGGCCCCCACGAGGGCGGCTCCGGCGTGCAGCAGTTCCTGGAGGGCGTCGGTCAGGGTGTCCGTCCGGGCCAGGCGCTCGGTGAGCTCGTGGAGCGTGGTGAGGTCCGAGACCCAGCCGGCGAGGCGGTCCTGGAGGAGCGCTCCCGCGGCGGGGGGAACGGGTGGGGCGGCCGGGGCGGCGGGCGCGGGCGCGACAGTGTGTGCGGGAGAGGGAACCGTCGAGTCGATTCCAGCCACTTTCGAGGGGTGAGGGGCGTTCATGGCGTCCGGCTCTCGGACCGGTGCGTATTGCGCGAAAACATCGCAAACCCCCATGTCATTCTGCACCGCTGGCGGTGTCTCCACATGTACACGCACTCGTGAGGGGATGTCCAGCATTGTCCTGCGGGGATTGCTGGTGTCCGTGGGACCGGTGGGGTTGTCGCGCACGTGGGTCCGGCTCCCTTGCGAAAAAGCAAAGTTGGCTTAAAAATGCCTCGGGTAAACGGTTATTGCGGTCGACTGGCCTTGCTCCACGGAGCGTCACAGCGGTCGTGATGGGTACGTACTCGGTAAGGACCAGGGGTCGTCGGGAGCCACCCGGAACCTGGTGACCGACCCGGGCGTCTTAGCCATCGACGACCGTGCCCCATCCTCCCGCGGCGGAGGCGGAGAGAACCACGCGCACGGCAAAACGCCAGACTTCGCCACCCCACGCCATGCCCATGTTCGAGATGGGCGCAGTATGGACGGAGTGGCCGCGGAAGCAGCGGACGATCGAACCCCAGGGGTTCCCCTTGTCCATGACAGGGGTGTGATGCGCCAACAGGTACGCACAGTGAAGTGATCGACCCATGGTGTGATGTGGCCCACGGTGTTGCCAGCGGTGCAACGGAAAGGAACGAGCGCTCATGCGCGAGATCCTCGGAAGGCGACGCAGGCTCCTGTCCCAGCGCAGCGACGGGGGGCCTGAGTTGATCGACGCGGCCCTGACCTTCGCGACGGAATGGCAGTGGCCCGTGCTCCCGGGTGTGACGGCGGACCCGCGGGGACGTTCCCGCTGCGGCTGCCCCGACCCGGAGTGCTCGGTGCCCGGCGCTCATCCCTTCGACCCCGACCTCCTCGCGGCCACGACCGACGCCCGCATGGTGCGCTGGTGGTGGACCAACCGCCCGACGGCGCCGATCGTCCTGGCCACCGGTGGCCCGGCCCCCTGCGCGGTCAGCCTGCCCGCCCTCGCCGCCTCCCGCGCGCTCGTGGCGCTGGACCGGCAGGGCATGCGGCTCGGCCCGGTCGTCGCCTCGCCCACCCGCTGGGCGATCCTCGTCCGGCCCTACTCGATGGAGCAGCTGGGCGAGCTGCTGTACGCCAAGGACTTCGTGCCGGGCTCCCTGCGCTTCCACGGCGAGGGCGGCTACCTCGCCCTGCCCCCGTCCGAGACCGGCCAGGGGGAGATCCGCTGGGAGCGTGCCCCGCTGCCCGGCTCGGCCTCGCCCTGGGTGCCCGACGTGGAGGCCGTGGTGGACGCGGTCGTCGACGTCCTCACTCGTACGGGTGTGAGCGCGCCCGAGTTGTGAGGGTGTCGGGCGTGCGCGGAGGGGACGCCCGACTTCGCTCGTTATCTTCCGCTCCATGAACCTTCGTCTGCTCGCCCTCGGGGGCGCTGTGGTGTGCGCGGTCGCACTTCCTCTGGCCATGGCGTCCGCGGGGTCCGTGGGGGACGGCGGGGGGCCGGCGGTGCGGCTGCCCGCGGTGACCGATCGCGGTGCGGTGACCGACAGCCGTACGGGCACCGAGAGCCGGACGGACTCCGACGGCCGTACGGGTACCGGCGGCGGTACGGACGGCGGCCGGTCCACTGACGGCGCCCCGTCCACCGACGGTGGCCGGGGCACGGATGCGGATGGTGACCACCGTGCGGACGGCGACGTCCGTGATGCGGACGGTGACCGCGGAATCGTGGCGGAGGACCGAACGGGAGCAGAGGGTGGGCGCCGAACGGAGGCCGACTCCCGTGCGGACGCCAAGGCGGTCCCCGCCGGTCCGTCCCGCTCCCCCCTGCTGCTCGGCCCCGGCCTGGCCACCGCGGCCCGCTGCGGTCCCGAACTCAGCTCCCCAGACGGTGTCGAGGCGCAGACCTGCGTGCTGGTCCAGGGCGAGGACACATGGGCGCGCACGTACTACCGCAACGCGACCGGCCGGTTCCTGGACGCCGTTCTGAGCTTCATGGAACCCCAGGGGCGCACGGTGCGGATGCGGTGCGCGGTGGGCGCCGACGACGAGCCGGGGACCTGTGAGACGCCCCGTGAGCGCCTCCGGGGCCGGCCGACGGAGTACACGGCGGTCGCGGAGTTCGCCGCGGCGGGCGGTGCCGGGCCGCTGCTGTTGCGGTCCGGCAGCAACTCGTCGAGCGACGCGTCCAGCCACTCGTTCGGCAACATGGCGGGGCGAACGGGGAGTTGAGGGCGCGCGGCTGCCGTGACGGCGTGCGCGGGCATGCGAAGGCCCGGTTGCTGGCGACGGGGGATGCACCAGCAACCGGGCTATTGGAACGGTAACAAGAGATCGGCCCCAGGCAAATTCGATCTCTTGTTTTCATTCCCTTTCCGGACACCGGAAGATGGCCGTTTCCGGCCTCGACTCGCCCTGCCCGAGGGGCAGTTGTGAGCGGCGTCACGCCGACCAGCGGTGCCGGCGTGCTGACCGGTCGGTCAGCACGCCGATGTCCGGAACCATGGGTCAGCTGAGCGTCACCTGTCGGTTGGTCAGACCACCGCGCGCGCGGCGCTCGTCGGCGGTGAGCGGAGCGTCCGAGGCCAGGGCGGTCGCGAGACGCTCGGCGAACTCCGCGGCCGGCTTCTCCACGTCCTCGGCCGAGACCCCGCTCGGCAGGTCCCAGACCGGCACCGTCAGGCCGTGCGCCCGGAAGGAGCCCACCAGCCGGGTGCCCTCGCCGAGGCTCGAACGGCCCGCCGCGTGCAGCCGCGCGAGGGCGTCCAGAAGCCGCTCCTCCGCGTGCGGCATGACCCAGCGCAGGTGGTTCTTCTCCGGCGTCTCGCACCAGTAGGCGGCGTCCACGCCGGTCAGCTTCACGGTCGGGATCGCCGCCGCGTTGGCCCGTTCCAGGGAGGCGGACACCTCCGGCGTGGCGTTCTCCGGATCCGGCACCCAGAACTCGAAGCCGGCGTGCACAACTGGCCCGAACGCGCCTTCGGGGTCGAGCAGGTCCTGCATCCGCGGGCCGTCGGCCGGGGCGCGGCGGCCCTGCACGGGCGTGCCGGGCTGCGCCTCGAGGGCGCGCTGGAGCGTGTCGGCGAGGTCGCGGCTGAGGTCGCCCGACGCCGTGTCGTTCTGCAGACCGAGCAGGACCGAGCCGTCGTCGCGGCGCAGCGCGGGCCAGGCCATCGGCAGGACCGTGGCGAGCGTGACCGACGGGACGCCCTCGGGCAGTCCGTCCTTGAGCGTCAGCTCGACGGTGGCGGCCGGGACCAGTTCGCGCAGCGCCACCCAGTCGCACTCGCCCGGCAGGCCCTCGAACGGACGCTGCACCAGCTCGGTGACGGCGTGCGCGGCGGCCCGGCCGTGACAGGCCTTGTAGCGGCGGCCGCTGCCGCAGGGGCAGGGCTCCCGGGCACCGACGACCGGGATCTCCCCGTCGGTGATCTGCGGCCGGCCGGCCTTCGTCTGGGGTCGCTTCTTGGCCATCTGGGTGTCTCCCGGGTACGGCTCGTCTGGTACGGCGGGAGCCTAGCCGCTCGTACGCTCCGTCACGGGAACCTGTGGACAACGTACGGGCTCGTGGACCCGGGAGAGTGCCCCGAGGTGACTGCGGATGGCCCTGGGACGGCCCTTGGGCCGAGGTGTCGGCTCAGGCCGCCAGCCCTGCTCCTCGGCCCTGACTTTTCGGTGGCCCGTGGCCCCTGGCCCCTGGCCCCTGGCCCGTGGCCCGTGGCCCGTGGCCCCTGGCCCCTGGCCCCTGGCCCCTGGCCCGTGGCCCGTGGCCCGTGGCCCGTGGCCCGTGGCCCCTGGCCCCTGGCCCCTGGCCCCTGGCCCCTGGCCACGGCCCACGATCCGCGTCCTTGGCCGACAGCCCCGGCCCCGGCGCCGCCGGTCCGGGGCGCCGACCCAGGCCTTCAGTCGAGATCGTCGAACACGTCCGCGAAGTCCAGGCCGGGGATCGACACCACCGCGGGGGCCGTGATCCGGGAGGCGAAGTCGTCGCGTCGCCCGCCGGCGTCGGGGTCGTGCACGTCGTCGTGGACGACGACCCAGACGGTGACCTCGCCCCGGGCGTCGTCGCGGACGCCCCAGTCGTCGGACAGTGCCGTGATGATGTTGAGTCCGCGGCCGCCGTGCGCGGTGACCGACGGGGTGGCCGGGGCCGGCCGGGTCGGGCCGCCGCCGTCGGTCACCTCGACGACCAGGCGGCCGCCGGGATCCACGCGCCAGGCGGCTCGCACGTCACCGTCCCCGGCGAGGGCGTCGCCCAGGGGCCGGCCGTGCTTGCACGCGTTGCTCAGAAGCTCCGACAGGATCAGTACGGCGTCGTCGATGACCGCTTCCGACACCCCGCCCCTGCGCAGCTGGTCGCGCATGCGGTGTCTCGCCTTCCCCACGCCCGCAGGGCCATGGGGTACGGCCATGCTCGACGACGTGGGCACCTCCTGTGCCACCACCAACGCCACCCCCGAGACCTCCTTCGCCCCACGCCACGGTGTGGATGCCCCATTGGCCTGTACCGGAAACCGGCCAATCCCTGTGCTGTGGGGCACTCGCGACGGTCGAATGCGGACCGAACGCGCCGGAGCACTCCCCGTGACGGCACGGTCTACGGTGGCTGGATTTTTTCGGTATGGCTGATAACGGAGGATCCTTCAGGTGACCAGTGTGGTCAAGGGGTCTGAGAGGGGCTTGTGTGACGTCTGTGGTTTCTCTCGGAGGTCTTCCCCGCCGTCGGGCCGCTCGTCTCAGCCCCGGTTCAGCCGGTGCAGTACCGCGCGCGGGCGGTTGGTGATGATGGCGTCGACACCCAGCTCGACGCAGAGGTCGACGTCCTCCGGTTCGTTCACCGTCCACACGTGCACCTGGTGGCCGGCCCGCTTCAGCCGTCGCACGTAGGTGGGGTGGCTGCGCACGATCCGGATCGACGGGCCGGCGATGCCCACGCCCGTGGGCAGCCGTCCGTCGCGCAGCCGGGGTGAGACGAACTGCATCAGGTAGACCGTCGGCAGTGTCGGCGCGGCGCTCCGCACGCGGTGCAGGGAGCGGGCCGAGAAGCTCATGACCCGTACCGGGGACTCGGCCGGCGTGGCCGGCGCGTCCAGGCCGAACCGCTTCAGCAGGAGCAGCAGCCGTTCCTCCACCTGCCCGGCCCAGCGGGTCGGGTGCTTGGTCTCGATGGCGAGCTCGACCCGGCGCCCCGCGTCGGCGACGAGCGCCAGCAGCCGCTCCAGGGTCAGGACGGAGGTCTCCGCGCGGTCCTCGGGCCGGACCTCCCAGTCGGGCTCCTCGCGCGCGTCCCGTGCTTTCCAGGAGCCGAAGTCGAGGGCCGCGAGGTCGGCAAGCTCCAGGGCGGAGACGGCACCGCGGCCGTTGGACGTACGGTTGATCCGGCGGTCGTGCACACAGACCAGATGGCCGTCCGCGGTCAGCCGTACGTCGCATTCGAGGGCGTCCGCGCCGTCCTCGATCGCCTTCCTGTAGGCGGCCAGAGTGTGCTCGGGGGCCTCTTCGGAGGCTCCTCGGTGGGCGACGACCTGGATCATGTGCTGCTGCCGTGCGTGGGTCACCGCGTCATGGTGCCACCGGGGCGGGGTACGCGTCCGGCGAAGGAAGGCGGGCATCGGGGCCGGTCTTCTGAGAACCCTCTGAGAACCGCCTGAGATGTTCTGATGAAGTGCCCGAATTGCAGAAGATTACCCCATATAAAGAATGGCCATGAACCCACAGCCACCGCTTATGGTGCTCTGACGGCCCGTGGGAAAAGCTGAGACGTACAAAAGCACATGCACAGCTGCAGCGCGCCGGGTCGACGAAAAGCGTGAGCGAGCGTGACCGAGTGCGACCGAGGACAACAGCCGTGGATCGAGGAGAAGAGCTGTGAGCACCGAGAACGAGGGCACCAACGAGGGCACCACGGTTCCCCCGGCCCCGTCCGCACCCCCCGTGCCGGTGGATTCTCCCTCGGCCGCCCCCCAACCGCAGACCCAGGCACAGCAGCCGCCGCAGGCGCAGCCGCCCGTGCCCGACACCGGCGCGCCCACCACCCCCCTGCCGCCGACGCCCGTGAGCGCGGCGCCGGCCGCGGCCGGCGCGCCGCAGGGTGACTGGCCTCCGCCCGCCGTCCCCCAGGGTGCCGCCGCGCCCGGCTCGTCCGCGCCCGAGGCCCACTGGCCGCCGCCCCAGCCGCCGGCCACTCCGCCGTACTCCGACGGTCTCGGCGGGAATCCGGGGCAGCCCGGTCACCCCGAGCAGCCCGTCCACGCGGGGCAGCCCGGTCACCCCGACCACGCCGCCCCCACCGCTTCCACCGCACACTTCGACCACGCCGCCCCCTCCGACCACGCGGCCCACGCCGCCGGTGAGCCGGTCTGGGGTGCCACCTACCAGCAGCCCGCACCCCCCAAGGCCCGTCGTGGGCGCGGCGCGCTGGCCGCCGCGGTCCTGGTGGCCGCGCTGGTCGCCGGCGGCCTGGGCGGCGGTCTCGGCTACACCCTCGCCAAGAACGACGACGACTCCGGCTCCACCACCGTCTCCGCCTCCGACAGCGGCGGCTCCGTCAAGCGCGACGCCGGCACGGTCGCCGCGGTCGCCGCGGTCGCGCTGCCCAGCACGGTCACCATCGAGGCCGAGTCCAGCAGCGGTGAGGGCGGCACCGGCACCGGCTTCGTCTTCGACACCCAGGGCCACATCGTCACCAACAACCACGTGGTGGCCGACGCGGTCGACGGCGGCAAGGTCACGGCCACCTTCCCGAGCGGCAAGAAGTACGACGCCGAGGTCGTCGGACACGCCGAGGGCTACGACGTGGCGGTCATCAAGCTCAAGAACGCCCCCTCGGACCTGAAGCCGCTGACGCTGGGCGACTCCGACAAGGTCGCCGTCGGCGACTCCACCATCGCGATCGGTGCGCCCTTCGGCCTGTCCAACACGGTGACGACGGGCATCATCAGCGCGAAGAACCGCCCGGTGGCCTCGTCCGACGGCACCGGCAGCTCCTCCTCCTACATGAGCGCCCTGCAGACGGACGCGTCCATCAACCCGGGTAACTCCGGCGGCCCGCTGCTGGACGCCAAGGGCAACGTCATCGGCATCAACTCCGCGATCCAGTCCACCGGCAGCGGCGGTATGGGCGGCACCAGCCAGTCCGGCTCGATCGGCCTCGGCTTCGCCATCCCGATCAACCAGGCCAAGTACGTCGCCCAGCAGCTGATCGAGACGGGCGAGCCCGTCTACGCCAAGATCGGCGCCTCCGTCTCCCTGGAGGACACCGCGGGCGGAGCGAAGATCACCGACGAGGGTCAGAGCGGCTCCGACGCGGTCGAGTCGGGCGGCCCCGCCGACAAGGCCGGCCTCCAGCCCGGCGACGTCATCACCAAGCTCGACGACACGGTCATCGACAGCGGCCCGACCCTCATCGGCGAGATCTGGACCCACGAGCCCGGCGACAAGGTCACCATCACCTACGAGCGCGACGGCAAGTCCCACACCGTCGAACTCACCCTCGGCTCCCGCGAGGGCGACAGCTGATCCGGCCCACGCGCGCGTACCTCCCCGGTTCGGCAACGACCGAACCACACGCGCGCGTGCCCACCCGTTACTCTTGTCCCCGCGCCGCGGACCACTCACGGCGCGGGGAGGCGTGCCCGAGCGGCCGAAGGGAACGGTCTTGAAAACCGTCGTGGCAGCGATGTCACCGTGGGTTCAAATCCCACCGCCTCCGCGCAGATCATGAGCGTTGCAGGTCAGAAGGGGTGCCTCTCACGGAGGGGCACCCCTTCTGCATGGAGCCTGTCTCACCTTGCTCCGGCCCTGTCGCGTTGTGAATCAGTGCGTGTGGACCAGGCGTGGACCAGAGCCATACAACAGCAGTCAGCCTGGAGGCGGCGGAAGACGCCTCGTGCCGAACGGGCAAGAGGGTGTCTGACACTGTGCCCGGCCCCTCGTGTGGTTCCACCCTCTAGGCTGGTGCCTATGCAGCAGCATGAGCATTCTTCCTACCGGGTGCCCACAGGGCGGCCGTTCTTGATGCGGGAGTTGCGCAACAAACTGCCGGGCGTTGATGACCGGATGCTCTACTTGGATGTCCCCGCCGACCCCACTGAGTATGAGGACATCGCTGACGCGCTGTGGGAAGTGTTTCTCGTTGCAAGAAACCTTGCCCCCACCCGTAGCCCTACCGGCTGCGCGGATCATCCGAGTGGTCCGGTCGATACTGAGGCACCCGAAGGATGGGGCCGCTGTCTGCTGTGCAACAGTCGCCGTCGAATCGGCCAACCCAATGTCAAGGCGGCGACGTACGCCTCGAAGAACCTATGGGCCGTACCGGAACCGCCATACGATCACGGGGCCCTCATGCAGGTCAGGGGAGCGCTTAACCATGCGGTGCAGGAGCTTGACTACCGGTCCCCTGACGAGGCATTCCAGCACGTTGCGGACCTCGTACATGCGGCGTTCGTCATCGCCAGAGAACTGTCCCGCCCACGGACTGCTGGATGTCAGCAGCATCCCGGAGCACCAATCGATGCAGCAGCAGCCGGCGGGCCCAAGTGCTTGTTCTGCTTGGGGCAAGAGCGTCGAAACCAGCTCGGCTCGCCTACTGTGAGGGTTCGTCCCAGCCGCCCTGTCCCTAAGGTTCGCCCTCCGGCCGAGCGTCGCTGGAGTGCACCGCCCCCACCACCTCACTGATGGCCAACGTAAAGGATCCTGCGTCTCATGCCCATGCCCAGCGAGCACCTTGCGACCGCGGAAAATCTAGGGGCCCAAGCGGTCGCATGGCTTACGGATGGTCAACTCGACCTCGCCCGCGCTTACCGTGACATGGCAGCCCTCCACTTGAATCTGGCCCAAGTGCGGCATGCCATCATCGGTGATGCGCCGCCTCCTTCTCGTCCTACCGCACCCCTGCCCGAGTGGTGTGGAAACTGTGAGGGCCCGGACCCCAACATGCGATGGGTCTCTGTCGACGGTCCTGACGGCGATGAGCTGATGCGGCGCTGCCCTGACTGCCATCCCTACGCCTACAGCGCTAAGTTGTTCCGGCAAGCGGAGTCGGGGTCACACTCCAGCACACAGGATGACCCCGTGGCCTCAGGTGATTCTTGAGAGCCCAAGTCGGCCTCAGGGCGAACCCATTGGCACTCAAGTCTGGATGAGGCTGCACGCATTGCCTGGGCGTCAGACTTCGTCAGCCATTGACAGGGCTCGCTCGATCTGTTCATTCGAGCGCTGCTGGTTGCGATGGATCGCCTTGGCGTAGAAGCGGAACAGGACTGCGATGCTGTGTCCTGCCCGGCGTGCGACCTCCGCCGGGGAGACGCCGGACTCGAGCCAGAGCGAGACGCCCGCGTGACGCAGCGAGTACGGCACGTCAGCCAGGGGGGAAGCCGCTTCAGACTCGGCCAGCGCCGTGAGTCGAGCCGCTTTCCAAACCGCTCCGTACTCTTTGGACAGCAGGCTGCCACCCTGGGCCGCACGGAACAGCCGGCCGTCTTCAGCGGTGCCGAACTCCTTGATGTGCTCGCGGACCAGGCGCACGAGGGCGGGGGGAATCGGTACAGGTCGGGTTGCCTTTCGGGCCCGCTTCTTCAGGCCGCGCGTATCGAACGACTCGCCTGTGTCGGTCCACCCGGAGCCGACGCGGGGCGTGCTCATCGACAGAAGTACTTCTCCCCAGCCCTCTTCAGGCAAGGTGAAGTCGCCTTCCCGGAGATTGGCCGCCTCCCCAGGGCGGGTGGCCGCGTAGTAGAGGCAGCCGAAGAACGCCATCAGGTGCCGTCCCCGTGGTCCCTGCTGGCCTACAGCGTCGATCAGCGCCTTCGCCAGCTTCGGGCCGGGCACGAACCTGAAGTCGATCTCGTCGGTAGTTTCGGGCGGGGTCCAGTCGACCTTGTCGAGGGGCAGGGTCGTCAGCAACTCGCGTTCCACCGCGTACCGGAGGCAGTTGCTGAAGACGGTTCGCTTGCGGTTCACCGTGTTCTCGGCAGCGGCCGTGCCGTCTTGCTTGAGCATCAGAGCGTCGAGCGCTGTACGCACCACCGCGGGCGTGTTGAGCGTGGTGATGTCGACGGACTTTCGACTGATCCAGTCCAGCGCCGCCATGATGTCGGCGGGCGGCTCTTCGACGTCGACACGGGCCTTCAGCGTCCCGTCGTGGCCGAGGACGAAGCGGTAGACCCACGAGTAGAGGGCGATGCGGAGCACTTTGGGAGCCGGGGCCCCTCGGTTGTCCTTGACCAGCTTCGGCGTGATGGTGGCCAGCGTGTCAGCGATGCTCGCGCGGTGCTTGGCCGAGGCACCGGGCCACTTCATCTCCGCATAGGCGCGCGTGTGGGAGTACCACGTGGTGGAGTTGAGCGCCTGCACCTCCGAGGCAGGCAGGCCGGTTTCCGTGTCGAACTGCTCACGGTTGCGCAGAGCGGCCAGCAGCTCCGAGCGCCGGCCGTCGGCCTGAGCCTTGATCTTGTAGCTCTTGGAGAACGGGCGGGGGCCGACCCGCCAGCGGAGCTGATAGGCCGCCACACGGTTGGGCCGCTTGCGGATGCCCCAGATCTGCACGTCGTAGGTCAGCACGCTTCCTGCACCTCGCAGGAGTCGAACCAGGCGTCGAGGTCGGCCCGGCGTATGCGTATCTGACCGTTGGGGAGCTTCAGGTGCCTGGGGGCCTGGCCCCGCGCGCGCATGCGGTAGAAGGCGGCACGGGACACCCCGATCTCGGCGAGAGCCTCCCCCAGCTTCAGCGTCTGCCTACTGGTCTTGGTCGGAGTGGTCACAGCCAGGGCTCTCCTTCGGACTTGCTGCGTTCGGCGTGGACGATGTCGTGGCGGACCTGGGCGGCGAGCAGCTCTTCGCCGGGGCGGTAGCCGCTGCTGAGGTAGGTCCATGAGGAGTCGGTGACGAGGGTGGTGATCTCGTCGTCGACCGGGAGGCCGGCGCGGATGCGAGCGGCTTCGGTTTGGGCGATGCGCCAAGCTCGGCGTACGTCGCGGAGGGCGCCGAGGGTGGTCGAGTAGGCGCGTGACTTGCTGGAGAAGTGGCCGCGGAAGCCGAGCATGTGGGCCCACTTCCAGAGCTTGAGGTCGGCGAACTCGGGAAGGTGGCCGAGGGCCCAGGCGGTGCGGATCATCTGCCGTGCGTGCTGGCGTATCGGGAGGTCGGTGAGGGGTTCGGCTTGGCCGGAGCCGTCGCAGTCGGCGCAGAGGTCGCGGAAGCCGTCGGGGCCGCGTACGTAGCCGCGTCCGGCGCAGGGGCGGCACACGAGGGTGCGGTCTACGGTGCCCGCGCCCTCGGCGTTCTTGGTGGCGTACTTGGCGACGTATCCAGCGACCTTGGCGTCGCTGAGTTCGCCGTCTCCCAGGGCGGAAATCTCGTCCACCTGGAACCGGTCGCCCCACCGGATGACCCGCTCGCCGACCGCGTCCGACTCGATGATGAGCCGGGCACGCTCGACGGCCAGGCCGACAGCGACGCGGAGCGCGTCGAAGGTGCCCCAGGCCGGGGGCGAGGTGGTGTGGCCGTCGGGACCGTCGAAACGGATGACCGCGTGGAAGTGGACCAAGCCGCGTTGCTGGTACTCGGCGACCTTGGCGAAGGAGACGCGGAGAGCCGCGTTGAGGGCCTTCTGCGTCATGCCGAGGTGCTCGGCGAGGGCACGGCGCAGGTAGGTCGTGAAGCGGGCCCACAGGGCCCCGGCGTGCGCGTTCCACAGCACGGCGCCGGTGTAGTCGTAGCCTGCCGGGTGGAGCGGGGCGCCGAGTTCGGGAGCGTCTTCGGCGTGGCTCTCGCCGCATGCGCAGGGGCGAGGAGTGCCCGCGGCGGTCGTTGGGCGGTTGTGGACGGGGCCGAAGGACGGGGCGGTAAGGGTGACGAAGGCGCGCGGGTGGTCCCGCACGGCTTCGGCGACGTTCTTGCCGCCGGACAGTCCGGCCTTGATCAGGTGGTAGGTGTCGGCCGCGTAGAGGCGGGAGCAGGCCGGGCAGCGGGAGGCGCGGCGGTTGCCGCAGGTGGTGAGGAGACGGCCGGAAGGTTCGTCCTCGGAGCGGTAGGAACGGACGATCTGCTGGGTGGCCTGGTCGGTGGTGATCGTCCAGCCGCGCAAGTTGACCGGGCTGGTGCAGCCGCGCAGGTTGCGGACCTGCTCTGTCACACGGTCGAAGTCGTCGGTGTTGGCCAGTTCGACCAAGTCCCGCAAGCCGGGGCTGATGATGTGGCGCAGGTCGAGGGGGCGGCGCATGACTGGCAGGGCGTCCTTTCTGGCGCGAGGGTGAGACCTGCGGGCAGCAGCGATTCAGTGCGCTCGGGCTGCTGCCCGCAGGCATGACAGGTCGAGCCCAGGAGCGGGCGACGGGGGGAGATGCCGGGACGGCCGGCGGAGTGCGCGGTCCTACAGGGCCGCGTGGAGGGCAGTGGCCATGGACAGGCCGATGCCGAGTCGCGTCTTGAGCTGGGCCGCTGTGATGGGTTCGCCGTGCTCGGTGTGGTGGGACGCGGCGATCGAGCGTGCTTCGGTCAGCAGTGGCTCAGGCACCTTGATCGCAGGCGAGGCGGGAGCCGGGGCGACGACGACGGGAGCGACCGGTACGAGGGTCTGTTCTGGTGTGACGGGCAGGGGCATCGGGGCGGCCGGTTCGGGCGTCGTATCGGCTTCCGGCCGTATTTCGTCCGCGGCTGAGTCCGAGTCGGCCGGGCGGGTGACTGCGTGGAAGGCGCGTAGGAGCTGCGGGCCGACGGTTCCCCAGCCGAGGAGGAGCAGCGGAGCCACGGCGTCGACTGCGGCTCGGCCGTAGTGGCCGGCGGCGACGGGCTCGGCGACGTTGAGAGCCAGGGTCAGCAGTCCGGAGAAGTGCATGAGCCGGGTGGCCGCCGTCATCTGTTCGGCGGGCAGGCCCCGGAGGGAGAGGTAGCGCAGGGCGACCAGGAGGCCGACCACGGACAGGTCCACCATCGGAGCGATGAGCGGTGCGATCGGGGCCGGGACGCCCAGGCGGAGGGCGAGAGACCAGACGTTGCCGAAGGAGAAGACGAACGCCAGAGCGGCAATGACGATCATGACGGCGGTGATCGTGCGCTGAGTGATCCGGTCCTCTGTCATGGGTGTTCACCTCCTCTCGGGTGGCGTCGTGAGCGTGCAGGGCCAGAGGTGATCAGATTGCTTCGGCGTCGGCCTTGATCAGGTCCAGGTCCCTCGTGGAAGGGCCGAGGACGGCTTCGAGGAGGGTGCGCGGGTCAGCGGTGAGGCCCGCGGTCTGCTCGGCGATGCGGGCCGCGTCGGCGTCCGGCACGTACGGCGTGCGGATGCGGGTGAAGCCCGGTTGGGACTGGTGGTTCATGGACGCGACGCCGACATAGGTGGGGTCCTGGAGGTTGATCGGGTTGGCATCCGGCCATTCCCGGATCTCCTCGCCGAGCGCGGCCACGGCGGCTTCAGCGGTCTTCTGCGCGAAGCTCAGGCCCACAGGGCAGACGTCCCGAATGAAGGTCGGGATCGCGTCGCCGGTGGACTTCTGGGTAGTCAGGATGACGAGCAGGCCCACGGAACGGCCCTTCTTCACCAGGTCTTCGACGAGCCGGGCGTTCTCGGCGGCCAGCGCGGCGAGCTTCTTGGTTTTCGCGTCGCTGCCCTTGTGGTCTCGGAAGTAGGTGTGGGCTTCGTCGACGATCAGCACGACCAGCGGCCAGCGGTCGGACGGCCCGACGTCCCACATGGACTTCACGCCGAGCACCGAGCGCACCGAGGCCGACCGGGCACGGCGAAGCTCCACGAGGTGACGGAACAGCTTGTTGGCTTCTTCCAGGTCATCGCCCACGAAGGCGAACATGCGCTGTACCCAGTCGGCGTAGTCGCCCTCGTACGCAGCCGACACCTTGCCGTCCGCGCAGGCGAACTGCACCGCGGGCGAGGGAGCCCAGTCCGACAGAAGCCGGTTGACCAGACTGGTCTTCCCGAAGCCGGGCAGGCCGGCCACGGTCACGCCGGGGACCTGCGTGAGGTTCACGGACACCGGTTGGGCGTACTCGTCCACACCCAGGTCCCACCGAGCGGTCTCGTCCGGCACGTCACCCGTGGGGCGGTGCTCGGTGGGGAACTTCAGCGGGTCCAGGCGCACGCCCCGGATGATGACTTGCCCCGGCCGGTCCTGCGTTACAGCCACTCGTGTGCACCGCCAGGCGTCCGCCAGATGTGGGGCAGCCTTCTGGAACTGTTCGAGGCCCACGCCGGGCAGGCACTGAGCCCGCGCGATCACTCCATACGCGTCGTGCGTCACCTTCAGAGCCGGTATGAGGATGCGCGGCTTGATGGGCTTGCCGCTCGTGTTCGCCAGCGTTGCCATCGCGGTCGGGGTCTTGTCCGTGGCCGACAGCTTGAGCATCGGTGCCAGCCGCTTCCAGCCCCACCGCACACGGACGGCCTGCTGGATGGACTGTCGGGTCATGGTGTCGGCGCGCAGGTAGCGGACTACCCACCACACCGCCCAGCCGACGATCACGGCGAGCACCAGGACGACGACGAGGGGCGTGTGGCTGACGATCCCTTCAGCCGGGGCGTTCTGAGCTTTCACGCGTGGTTCTCCTGCGGGTTGTAGAGGAAGGTCACGAGGGCCGATTCGAGGGCCGCCCGATCCGCGGGGGAGCCGAGGCGGGGGTAGCCGGAGGCGACGAGGACAGCCGCCACCGAGTTCACGAGCGATTCGGTGAACTGGGCACCCGGCCCGGCGTGAGGCAGCGGGTAGCTGCGCTCAGCACCGGACCGGTAAGCCGTGTCGCTCACGCCGCCTCAGCGGTCGGGGCGACCAGGTCCAGCCGATCGGCGCGGTAGGCGATGCCGTCCGACAGCGAGCCGTTGAAGATGCGCGCCCACGGGGTGGCGAACAGCTCCACCGGCATGACCGGGACACCGGGCCGGAGGCCGTTGGGGAGACCGGTCTCCGGGACGGTGATCTTCAGGGCTTCGGCGCGGCCCTCCTCCATGAAGAAGAGGGTGATCGTGTAGAGCTTCGCGCCGGTCTCACGGTCGGTCGCGAACTGCGTCTTCTCGGCGTCCGCGTACTTCGGCACCGGCAGGGTGCCGACCATGAACGACGAGGTGGGGAGAAGGCCAACACGGATGCGTGCCATGGGAGTTGAGTCCTTTCGGTTGCGCTGCGCCGGGGCGGTGAAGCGTGATCACCATTGAACATAGCTGACCTAGCAGTGTCAAGTGAGCGTGGTGAGCTAGGTGTCATCTGACATGGGACACCTATGTCAGTGGGGTGTGCTAGGCGTGCTAGGACTCGTTACTCTTGGGCCATGAGCCCCCCGCCAGAGAGCAAGCAGGACCGTCGGCCGCCGTATCAGCACGCTGCCGACGAGCTTCGGCGCGACATCTTGCAGGGGCGGATCAAGCCGGGCGAGCAGATGCCGGCCATCCGCGAGCTACAGGAACGCTTTGGCGTTGCCAACATGACCATTCGGTCCGCACTCAACGTGCTGCGTGACGAGGGCTTGGTCTACACAATCCATGGTCGGGGCAGCTTCGTCGCAGACCACGATGGCGGCGGCGAGTTTTCGGTGGGCTACACCGCACCGGCCTGGTATCTGGCGAACAAGGGCGAGAAGCCTGGCCAGGCAGAGCGAGCGGAGGGAAGGCCCGACGACGCTGAAGCCGCCGGCGCCACCCTCGCTGAAATGCTCACGGCACTACGAGACGAGATCCGTGCCCTCAGCGCTGATCATCAGGAACTGCGGCGCGAGGTCGAGGAGCTGAAGGCTGCCCAGCAGGCGAAGCCGTAGCCCGGAGATTGGCCACTTCCTCTCGCAGCTCTCTGGTTTCCCTACTGAGGCGACCGATCATGGCCCGCATGTCTTTGATCAGCGCGGTCACCTGTTCCATGTCCCCGACGTAAATGCTGGTCAACCCCGTTTCGTTGTCCTGTATGTGCTCGGTCATCGCTCCCCGATTGCCGCCGTGCCGTCGTTGCGTACGTGCTAGCTCGAACCGCCGGGGCACTACTTGATGGCGTGGCCGGCGGGGCCTCTGATGCAGGTCCGGAGCGTGTTCACGGTGTGGTCGCGTGTCCCGCGCGCTGCTCGACCGATGCCCTGCCCTGCGGAGCTGTTCAGAGTTTCTTTACTGGATCAAGGCGGCCCGCCTACGGCGGCCCGCGCGCGCTGGCGGCCGCGGGCCGCCGCCGCTCCCTGTCTCCGCCACCGCTCCGGCGGCCCCCGGCCACTCAGCGCGCAACACCGCCAACACGGACAGCCAGAGCGGCAAGCAACCCGACCAGCCCGAGCACCAGGACCAGGCCGAGACGTGTTGAGCGCGACCGCACCGTGCCACCGCCGCTGTCCTGAAAGCGGAGCCACGAGGCCGGACGAAGCGGCGTGCGTGCGTCGACAACGCGCAGGTCAGAGTAGGCGCAGGCCGTGACGCATTGGAGAAGCGTGGCTGAGGCCGGTACGGGGTTGCTGGAGGCATACGTGGCGGGTGCTCGTTCGGCGCACCCGCCGCCGTGGCTGACTTTCGGTGGCTGAGGCCAGAACCGTGGTTTCGTCGGCCGTGCTGCAAGGGTCATCCTCTCCAACTCGACAACAGGAGACCGGGTTTGTGTGGTCGCACCCGCGTTCGGGCACGCCGACCGCCCCGGTACCATCGGCACCGGGGTCCTGATCAGGGCTTCCACGACCGGACCACCCGGAATGCTGTCCAGGCTGAGGGGTGGTCCGGTCTCTTGTTGTCGGCCGCCGCCGCTCAGGGGCGTTCGGCGAGCGGGCTTCGGGATCAGCTCAGGGCTTTGCCCACCTCGTAGATCGTCGGCCGGTCCTCCGGGGCGTGGCTGAGCATCGCGTCGATCAGTTCGCCCAGCTCACCGGGTGCCTTCACGGGGCGACGTCTGCCGTTCGCCACGGCTTCTCTCTGCTCGGCGCGGGGAGCATCGTCCGGGTACTCGACCGCTCGCCAGCCGGTGGCGGAGATGAGCAGGGAGGCGCCAAGGGCGTAGACGTCGGCTTCCTGCGTCGGCTCGGCTTCCCCCGTGTCGAGCACGCTGCGCGCGATCTCCGGTGCCTCGTAGTGCACGAGGCAGCCGCGGAACGGGAAGTCGTACCCCTTGGGCACCTGTCCACCCTGGGCAAGGGCCAGGTCGATCAGGTGCGTCCGCTCCGGTCCGATGATGAAGTGCGCCGGCTGCACATCACCGTGGGCCCACCCCTTCGAGTGGAGTTCGGCCAGGGCTTCGACGCACCCCAGCGCCACACTTGTGTGCGGGGTGATCGACGAATCCGGCCTGCGGCAGGGCTCCCACAGCTGGTAGAGGTCGGGGCCCTCACGCCATGGCTGGAAGTTCCACGTGCCGCTCTCCCACTCGCCGTAGGCGATCTCGTCGAAGCCGAGGCGATGGAGCACGGCGCCCTCACGCGCGGGCGCGAGAGCGGTCCAGGGCTGGGCGGACCATTCGGCCGTGGCCTCGATCGGGTAACCGAGCTTCACGGCGTAGTGCCCTCGAGGCCCCTCCACTTCCCAGATCGTGGAGCCCCGACGATTGATGACCAGGCGCTGCGTCGTGGGCATGAGCGCGTCGAGCACCACGATCGGCAGTTCAGGGGTCGAGCCGGACACCGTTCTCTTTTCTCCTTCCGGGTGAACGCGGCCGGCCGTGAGCGGAGGCCGGCCGCGTTCCTGTTGTCGGGTGCTCTTACTGGCCGTAGGGACGGCCGCAGTCCGAGTCGCACTGCGCGAGGTTCTCGCCGTTCACGGTCCACAGGTCGTCGAAGACCACGAACCCGGCCGCCTTCACGGCGCGAGCCGAGGCCGTGACCATCTCCGGGTCACGGGGGCCTCCACCCGGCTTCGGGTTGTGGTGCAGGAAGCGGCCTGCGTACCGCTCGCACAGCCGCGCGTACTCCTTCGTGTGCAGGATGAGCGCGTGCAGGCCCAGGTCCACGTCGTCCGACGGGACCATGGGGACGGTGGCCGTAGCCGCCGTGACCACGAAGGCCACCGCCTGGTCCGCGATGCGCTCGGCACGCTCGGGCGTTTGCCCGTCGTGGACGACCACGAAGTGGGCGAGGCTCTCGAAGAGGTCCTCACCTGCCACCGCGCGACCGGTCCTCTGGTCGTTCGCCGTTGCCGTCATGTGCAGTCTCCTTGTGTGAGGTGGAGCGTCGCACTTGCCGCCCGCCCTAGTCGCCGAGCCCGGAGGACGGGCGATCAAGGGAGGCTGGAGGCCGGCCCCGGACGGGGGCGGGGAGCCGAATACGGAACCCGTCCGGGGCGGCCGGTCTAATGGCTGATGCCGAGGGCCATGCCGATCACCAGGCCGCACGAACCGCTGATGCAGATGATGAACAGGACCCCCGCGTATCGGCCGACAGCGCGCATCACAGCCCGACCCGGCTGTCGTCGTTCCGTGCGGCCAGGCGTGCGCTCAGTTCCTCTCGCGCGCTGAGCGACACCACGTCGTCCGGCATGGCGTCCCACTCCCTGCCGCCCTGTGTCGGCCGCATCTGGACACGGCCGCCGACTGCACCCATGACGACCCCGATGCGTCCGTTGGCGTTGTCCTTCGCCAGTGCACCGAGGCCTGGTCGGGTCTGCTGATTGCTCGCCATGCAGAGGAGCATCGCGATTCAGGCACCTCCGCTAAAAGGTCAGGCTGATTACCCAACTTGGGTAACATCGCCGGAAGTAGAGAATCGGCGACGTTCCGTAGCCCTGGCAGTGTGGGAGCCAGCCCGATGCCCGACGCATCCCGGCCGCAGGAGTTACCTGCCAGGCTGCTGACCGATCCCGAGATGATCGATGCATGTCGGGTACGCGACTTCGCCAGAGTCTTCCGGCTGGTCAAAGTCCGGGCGGGTATCTATCCGTCGATGATCGCTAGGCGATGCGAGCTGACACCCAGCCGAGTCGGCGAGGTCATCGCCGGTCGACGCCAGCTGCTGCACATGGACGTGATCGAGCGCATCTCGGACGGCTTGCGCATCCCCGGAGGCATGCTCGGTCTGGCCCGCCGCCCCTGGGAGACGCCGCAGGCTCTCGTCGTCACCGAGCGGGAGGCGCCGCAGGAGGACCAGGAGCCGGAGCAGCAGCCACCCGCTTCTCTCCCTGGGCCGGACGTCGACAGCATCCTTGCGTTGGCGACGCGGACCAGCCTCAGCACAGCCACGCTTGAAGCCTTCCGATCCTCGATCGAGGACTACTGGCGACGAGACGACCAGCACGGCGGCGAGGCTCTCCGGCCGGCCATCGTCGGCCAGCTCCGCTACGTGGTCGGACTGCTGAAGGAAAATCGGCCGCCGTCCATCCAGAACGGGCTCTACGGGATCGCGGCCGAGCTGGCACGCCTCACAGGCTGGACCTACTTCGACGCCCGCCAGTACAGCCAGGCCCGCGCGTACTTCACTGAGGCCCTCCAACTGGCCAAGCAGATCGACGACCGGCAGTTCATGGCCAACGTCCTCGCCTGCATGAGCTTGCAGGCGACCTACCAGGACAAGCCCACGGACTCCTTGGCACTCGTGACCGCCGCCCAGGACCAGGCCCGCTCAGCGCTCGGCACCACGCCGCGCGTCCTGTCGATGTTGTCCATGCGTGAAGCCTTCGCCCATGCCACTCTCGGCAACCGGACGTCGACTCACCGGGCCCTCGCCGAGGCGCACAGCCAGTTCGAGCAGATCCAGGCGAGTGACCCGGACCCGGCATGGGTGACCTACTTCGACGAACCGAAGCTGATTGTGGACACGGGCATTGCCCACGGCCGACTGGGCGAGGCAGCGACCGCGGAACCTCTGATCGCGGATGCGCTGCGCAGGGAAGACCGCACCAACCAGCGCGGCCGCGCCTTCCACGCGTTCTGGCTGGCCCGCACGCAGCTGGACCAGGGCAAGCTCGACCAGGCGTGCAGCACCGCCACGCAGGCCCTGGAATCCGCGTCGGCAGTGGCCTCCGAGCGGGTGTCAGGCCACCTCAGGGAGTTCTACGACCAGTTGGCCCCACACAGGCAAGAGCCCGTAGCCCTGGCCTTCGAGGCACGGCTACGGGCAGTCCTCCCACCGGTCAGCGGATCGCCTCATCCATGAGCAGGTAGAGGAGACCGACGAGGGATCCGCTGCTGACGATCTCGCGGCGGTCGATCATGCCGCGGATCTCGCTGAGGGGTATCCACTCGATGCGGTCGGACTCGTTCTTCTCTGTGGGCGGGCCGACGTAGGTGGCCCCGTCCGCGCGGAAGACGTGATGCTGTGAGTCGGTGATGCCGTTGGCCGGCTCCGCGTAGATCAGGGGCTTGATGGGACCAGGCCGCCAGCCTGTCTCTTCCAGGACTTCACGGGCCGCTGCCTCTTCCGGGGACTCGCCCTCTTCGACCAGACCCATGGGCAACTCCCAGGCCCACGAGTCTGTGATGAAGCGATGCCGCCACATCATCAGCACCTCTTGCCGGTCGTTGACCACGGCGGCCACGGCCAGGTGCCGGAGGCGAACGACGTGGTACTCCCACCTGCGCCCGTCAGGCTGTTGGACGTCGACCAGACACAGATTCACCCACTTGTTGGTGTAGATCTGGCGCTCACCGTGGGTCTTCCACTCCATACCTGCGGCCCCTCTCGATCGGTCTCCAGGATCTCAGACCGATCCGGCGAGGGTGCGCTTTCGGCTTTTTTCTCGTCACTTTGACGAGATGCCACTGGCGACGGTCAGCCACATCGGCTGCAGCGACCGACCGCGCACGCCTGTGCCTCGCTGTACTCCACCGGCCTCAACCACGCTCTTCTTGCGCCTGCACCGCATCAGGGGCCGTCGACGCCACTACCCCGCTTTAGGAGTTCGATCACTGTGCGGCATCGACGGGGGCCCGGCCGCGCTGGTCAGCCGAAACCTCCTGGGGTGCTGGCGTCCGACGCCGTTGATGTCACTGGTGGGTCATAACGGGTGCAGCCGTGCGAACGCCATCGTGCAGCACCGGTCCTTCGCGCAGTGGCTGGGCCGCGCTGCCAACGGACTGCGGAGCCAGAGTCAATAACGCTTCGTCCGTGGCTCTAGCGAGACCGACTATGCCTGCCGCAGCGTGCCGCATCAGGAACTCGTGACACTGGGGTGAAGGTTCGTCAGGATTTACTCGCAGAATCCTTCGGCATGATGTCGATGCGGGCCACTTCGATCGTGCATGAATTAGCTTCACTCGCCGCAGTTGCTTCTAGGTCAAGCTTCATCCAGCGCTCTCTCATTGGCTTACTCATGGAATCGCGAACGGTTAGGAAGATGGCATGCCTAACGTCCTGACTTACCATGTAGATCGGCGTTTGAGTGCGAAGCCCGTGCCAGAACTCGCCATGCGTGAGCTTCTTCATTTCCAGCAGTACGCGAATACCGCCGGCTGAGGTGAACGTAAAGTCAACTGGGCCTCTACCAGTCTCTACTTCACGGTCCAAGCGAACTCCTGCTTGGGCGCAGTAGCGTTCTAGAACTCCAAGGAAGAGGAGTTGCATGTTCGGCTCAGGGATAGACTTGAGTTCCTGCATGTCTCGCCAGAAAACGCGCCACCCTCCCTTCTTCTCTACCCAGTCTCGGAAGTGATCGATTGCCGTGTGAGCGAACGAGAGAAGGTCTTCCTCGTTAGAGATGTGGGGCTTCTCCTCGATTGGTGATGCGTTTACCGCTTCGCGTGCGAGACGCTGCCAGTTGACATGCAGCATCGGGTCTGAGTCGACATCGTAGGCGCTCGATCCACGCTCCTGCATGTACTGCACCCAACGGCGGACCGCATCCGGATGGGTGCGGGCCAGGGCAATAATCTCGTTCTTTTTCATTCCCTGGGAGATTTTGATGTTGAGATCGTCCCTGAGCGAGGTGTCCAAGAAGTCGCCCCAGTTATCGGACGAAAGTGTTGGAAGTTCGCGCAAGAATCGCTTCGGCACGAGCAGGACGGGCTTGTCCGTTTCGGGATCTACGGGGACGAGATGTTCGGCGTCCATCCAGCGCGATCGCGACTCGTCGTAATGGCTGTGCCGAATCTTGCGGACTTCCATGGGGACGTCGAAGGTGTGGCAAATGTCCTGAGTGTACTTGATGAGGCGCGGTTTTAGGAGGTTGCAGGTGATATCCGAGATGCGATCCTTATTGATTCCCGATACCAGGATTCCCAGCTCTTCGAAGTGCTCGATATCGTCTATTCCCCGGCGGATGGCTTGGCTCATCGCGTCGACCACCTTTTTGGCGAGGCCGGGACCGGATCCAGATCCCTCGCTGCTCTTGCTTGCGAACCCTAGACGAAATTCGCGCGGTTCCGGGAACTCCATAAGGGACAGTGTGCGCTTGAAGTACTGATGCTTGGGGTTGAGTTTGCTGCTCGCGAGGAGTTTAAAAGCAGACTGGAAATAATCCATGATTTCGCCGTACGCTCGCTGCCAGTCTGCGTCCGTGTCTGCGAAGATAAGGAAGGGGTCTACGAAGAGCAGTGTGTCGTTTTCGAGAATTGGGTCGAACCAGTCGAACGCCGCCTCGTACTCGATCTGAAAACGCTCACTGAAGTACATGGTCCCCCCACGCTCGTAGTGACATGCCGATCAAGGCGCTAGATCATGATGCCGCCTCGTTGGGTGCATGGGTAGCGGTCCGCCAAGATCATTCAGCCGAGCTACGACGCTGTCGCGTGATTCCGTACGGATGGGGGGGCGGCCGTTTCACGGGATTCGGTCAGGGCGTTGCCGTGGCCAGTGGTCGGTTGTCCGTGCACCGGTCCACGGGCGCCAGCCCATGTCCGCGCAGGCTCTTACTCCGGGGCAGGGCCCCCAAGTTGTTGACACGCGCCCGGAGCCGCCCCTGCACCCCCCCGGAGATGCGCTCGGATCCTACCGGCGCCCTTCACGCCACAGGAAGCTGTGCCGCGCGGTAGCCCTGGATCGTCTACGCGCGTGTATGAGCCTCCACCTGGGCCTCTTGTCGACCGGATCTGCCGGACCGTCAACCTCCGTTTGAGCTGCGTAGATTAGTGTGATTGTCATGATGCTCGGTGTCGGTGGTGAGCATTGCCACAAATCCCGGAATCGATTGGGATTTTCGGTCATCGGTGAGTCAAGATCCGTCATCACGACAAGTCCCCATCACAGGAACGGTGGGGCCGTCCGGGCGGAACGCCGAGTCCTGCCGCCGTTCGGATGCCCAGTCGCTTCACACGGACCAGGCAGGATCGGGGGACCCAAGGTATGTGCCGAAGCCAGCGTCAATCGCTGGTGCCGGCTAGGGGTGAAGTCGCGTTCCCGCCCAGGGGCGCGGCCGGGCAACTCAACCGGCCCGAACCCGACAGCTCACCTCGTAGGCGACTGAGAAGGATCGGTTGCAATGAGTGCGGCACGCGGCAGCACGCAGGGTCCGGGTACTGGCAACGTCGGTAACGGCGGCGGTAACGAGGACGACGACAAGTCCAAGAAGATGCGGAAGTACGAGACCGCGATCATCCTCCTCGTGGGGCTCCTCGGCGGAGTCTTCGCGGCCGGTCTCCATCGCACGATGGAGAAGGTCTCGTACTACCAGGCCGGTACCACGGGGGTGCTCGCCACGATCGGGCTGACCCTTTTCATCATCGGGATCGTGCGGTTCACCCGGGGACAGGCTTGATCACTTAGCACAGGAACAAATCTACCTAGTCGCTCCATCACCTTTCAGGACCGACTAGAGCAATCACACGGAGACCCCGTGTAAAAGACATCTGCGGACGCGCAGGGAGACTCTGGCCCACAAGCCAGAGTCTCTTCTTATGCGTGGCCGTGGACTTCTTCTCGGCGTTTCCGGGTGCTGCCGGTGTTTCTGCCGGGGGCGTCGGGGGTGTATGGGCTGGGCAGTCGACCGTTGCGTCCTCAGACGGCCAGCTCTGGTGGCGGAAGCGGGCCAGTGGACCCCGTGTGGACCACGGACCCCGCGCAGTGCGTGAGGCGGGAGTGCTGAACCCACTCCGCCCCAGGTAGGTGGCAGCGTAGGCGAGTTGCCTGAGCGGCCGAAGGGAACGGTCTTGAAAACCGTCGTGGCAGCGATGTCACCGTGGGTTCAAATCCCACCGCCTCCGCGCAGGTCATGAGCGATGCAGGTCAGAAGGGGTGCCCCTCTCCGGAGGGGTGCCCCTTCCGTGTTGGCCCGCCCATCTCGCCTCGAGGCGGGTCCGTCGCGAAGGGGAAATCAGGGGCGCGGGTCTGCGGCGTGGGAAAGCATGAAACATGCGACCCGATGACTGGCACCTCACCGACGACGTGAACGACTTCCTCGCCCGAGCCGGAGACTTCCTGCGCTCACGGCCCGGCCCGCACGTCATGCAGCTGACGTGGGCCGAGAGAGTGCGCGCGCGTGGGGCGGAGGCGTTCGGCACCGGAGCTCCGGTCTTCGGGGCGCTGGAGCGAGCGGGCGAGGTCCACGCCACCTTCCACCACCTTCCGCCCCGTGGTGTGGGCCTCTCCCCTCTCTCACCCGAGCAGGCCGACTCCCTCGCCGCTCGCCTGGCCGCCCTCGGGCACGCCCTTCCCTCCGCCAATGCGGACCACGGCACCGCCGCCGCTTTCGCCGAGGCGTGGCAGCGGTACACCGGGGCGACGCCCGAACTCCGCGACACGCGGCTCCGTCTGTACCGCCTCGGCACGCTCACCCCACCCGAGCCGCTGCCGGCTGGCCGAGGCCGCATCCTGGGCGAGCAGGACCTTGAGCAAGTCATGTTCTGGTGCGGCGAGTTCGCCAAGGCCGTCGGGGAGGACGTCTCCATCGACGCCGGCACATGGGCCGACACGCGCTTCGCCGACAAGCGCTACACGCTCTGGGAGACCCCGGACGGCACGCCCGTCTCCATCGCGGGCATGAACCCGCTGATCGGTGGCCAGATCCAGGTGGACATCGTCTACACCCCGGCCCACCTGCGCGGTCGCGGCTACGCGGGCGCCGTGACGGCGGAGGTGAGCCGGGCCGCGCTGGCCGCGGGCGCGAGGGACGCGGTCCTGTTCGCGGACCTGTCCAACCCCACCAGCAACGCCCTCTACCAGCGCCTCGGTTATCGGACGCTCACCGACTGGGCGGCGTACGACTTCTCGTACACCGCACCGGAAGCCGGTTGACCGGGGCCGGCGGCTCGGACTCCGTCAGCACCGTGAACGGGCCGCGCATCCCGGATCCGGTGCGGTGGGCGGGGGCGTGCCCGGCCCGCCGTGGGTAAGCTCCCGGCATGTATCCGGTCATCCGCTCCGGTGCACGGCTGAGCCTCCGGGAGCTCGCCGTCGGCGACGTCGACGCGGTGCACGCCGTGTACGGCAGCCCCGAGGCGACCGCGCACCTGTCGTTCGAGCCGCGCACCCGTGACCAGGTCGCCCGGATCCTGAGCCGGTCCGTCGCCGCCGCGACCGCGACCCCGCGCACCGAGTACGCGCTCGCCGTGGTCGAGCGGGCGACGGACCGGCTGATCGGGTTCGGGCGTCTGGCCACCGACCCGCACCAGCAGGGCGGGGCCGCCATCGGCTTCGCCCTGCGGCCGGACGCCTGGGGCGTCGGGTACGGCGTGGAGACGGTGCGGCTGCTGCTCGGCGTCGGGTTCGAGGACCTGGGCCTGCACCGCGTCTGGGGAGCGAGGTCGCCCCTCAACGAAGCCTCCGCCCGCACGATGGCGGCCGTCGGCATGGTCGAGGAGGGTGTGATCCGCGAGCACGTGCTGAAGGCCGGGGCCTGGCGGGATTCCGTCGTGCACGCGATCCTCGACCGCGAGTGGCGGTCCGCCGGCAGAAGGGCGTCGAGGGAGCGGTGACGCGGACGGCGGCGGGGGCAGGCGCCGTCCCGTGCCTCGCCCCGTCAGGTCTCCCGTCCTCGCCCCCGTCAGGTCTCCCGTCCTCCCTCCTGTCAGGTTTCCCGCAGTCTCTCCCCAGGTTTCCCGCCGTCCCGCCGTCAGGTGTCTTGCCCTCCCCTGTCAGGTGCTTTGCCCTCCCCTCCCGTCAGGTGTCCTGTCCTCACCCCGCCAGGCGTCGTGCCGATGCCACCGTCGCGCGTGCCTCGTGCTCCGTCAGTCCGGTGCGGACGGCCGCGGCGACGAGGGGCTCGGCGAGGGCCGGGCCGATGCCGTCCTCGTAGGCCCGGCAGGCCGCCCAGAACAGCCGGGTGTTGCGCTGGCCCTCGTGGGCGGCGAGGACGAACCGGACCAGGCCGCGCCCGTGGGCGCCGCCCGCCGTCGGGGGCGTGGAGGGGTGCGGGCGGGGCGGAGGGAGCAGAAGGAGCAGGAGGGCGCGCGGGCAGCGCGCGGGGGCGAGGTGCGCGGTGCCGGGGGCGCTGGCGTACACGCCGTGTGCGGTGCGGGAGCCGGGGCCGACGAGGTAGCCGCCGGCGCCCCGGATGTCGATGCCGGGGGCGAGGCGGCCGGCCGAGTTGGGGACGGGGACGTCCGGTGGGCCGGTGAGCCAGAGGTGGCGGCCGCCGGACGGGGTGAGGACGACAACCGTGGGCGGGATCGTGAAGAGGTGGCGAAGGGCCAGTTCGCGCAGGGCGGCCGTGGAGTCCGCGCCGGGCTTGGTGTCCAGGTCGACGCCGATCAGGTGGTGCGGGGGCAGGCCGCAGGCGATGCCGTAGCCGGTGGCCCAGGGGGCGGCGGCGAACAGTGCGCGCAGGCGCGCCGGGTCGGAGGTGGCGTCGTACACGCCGTGGCCCGGGCGGCCGCACTCGCCGTGGCAGCGCGGGGCGGCCGGGTCGTCGCGGTGGGGGGAGCGCAGGGCCGGGAGTTTCGTCCGGGACAGGGGGATGACGGCCAGGCCGCGTTCGGCGGCCGCCAGGGCGTGGGCGAGGGCCGGCGGGGTGGC
The DNA here is from genome assembly GCF_044750285.1 of Streptomyces sp. NPDC088812. Taxonomy (NCBI): domain Bacteria; kingdom Bacillati; phylum Actinomycetota; class Actinomycetes; order Kitasatosporales; family Streptomycetaceae; genus Streptomyces; species Streptomyces sp. NPDC088812. The sequence goes on from NZ_JBIVJP010000008.1 coordinate 205,270, forward strand.
CTGCCGGGAGTGCCGGTCGGTGGTGGCCATGGAATCATGTTCGTATGCACGTTCGAGAAAGGGAAGGGGGTGGGGGGCGACGCGCCGAAGGCGGCTCGAACCGGACGGAAAGATGACGGAACGCTTCACCTCTTGGGGGGCTTGGGGAGTGGAGTGTCCGGCTTGCCCGGGGTCGCGGTGTGCCGGGCAGGAAAAGTGGCGCAAGGGGTTTATCGACTTGTCATCACGCTTGCGTGCGAATGGCGCCGTCCGAGGTGGTTCGCCGGGATGCGGTGGGCAACTCTGGTCTCGCGACGTCGTCTCAGCGCCGGGACGGTCGGCCAACTGCCTGGCGGAAAACCCTCATCCATGGTTCTGGAGGAACAACATGGCAAGCATCCGTACCGCCCGCGTCATCGCCGCCGTCTCCGCCCTTCCGCTGGCAGTCGCCCTGTTCACCGGCGTCGCGGCGGCGGACAACGGAGGCTTCGCGGACGACGGATCGAACGCGGGTGTCGCCAGCGTCGTGGGCAGCGGCGTCGGTGACGACAACAACGGCAACTCCTCCACCACGCAGCAGAACGCGGTCGGGTCGGGGGCCTCGAACCAGAGCAACACCGCGCAGGTCGACGACTCCGCCTTCACCTCCGTCAACCAGGGCAACGGCAACGTGGTGCTCACCTTCGCCCCGCTGTGGGTGTGACCCGCATGACCTGAGGGGTCGGTGCCCGGCCCGCCGACCTTCGTGTCGGGTGTGCTTCGTGGGGTGAACGCGTTCCTGCGCGGCGGTACTTCGGTACCGCCGCGCAGGCGCGTTCCGCCGCGGTGACGGCTTCCGGCTCACGGCGGCCAACAACCACTCGCGGCGCCACTCGCGGCGGGCCCCCGCGGCGGCCCCCCGCGGCGGCCCCCCGCGGCGCCACTCGCGGCGGCACCCGCGGCGGCACCCGCGGTGGCTCGCCGGCCGCCCGCAGCCACCCGCAGCGGCCCCCCGGCCGTCCCCGGCCACTCGCGGCGCCCCCCCGGCCCCCCGGCCACCGCGGCGGCCCCCTGTCGGGCCCCGTCGGTCCCGGCAGCCGACCCCGGCCGGCTTCCGGTGGTCGGCGCCCCCCAGGGGTGAACCCCGGTGCGCCTCTCCCGCTCGTCCACCCTCAGGAGGTGGGGCGGGCCCCACTCCTACAACCTGAGGGGGACTCCGCTTCGGCACCTGCGGGCGATCCGCGGTGCCGGGGCGGCTCCTAGCGTGGAGTCATGACCACACCCGTCTGCACCAGCGCCTCGAAGGGCATGACGCGGCCCTCCCCGTACCCGTCCTTCTCGTCGTACGTCAGGGCCCGTCAGCCGGTGCTGCTGCGCACCGCCCGGTCGCTGACGGCGAACCCGAGCGACGCGGAGGACCTGCTGCAGACCGCGCTCGCCAAGACGTACGTCGCATGGGAACGGATCGAGGACCACCGGGCGCTCGACGGCTACGTCCGCCGGGCCCTGCTGAACACGCGCACCTCGCAGTGGCGCAAGCGCAAGGTCGACGAGTTCGCCTGCGACGAGCTGCCCGAGCCGGAGCCGCAGCCCGGGGGCGACGATCCGGCCGAGCGGCAGGCGCTGCACGACGCGATGTGGCGGGCGATCATGAAGCTGCCCTCCCGGCAGCGGGCGATGGTGGTCCTCAGGTACTACGAGGATCTCAGCGAGGCGCAGACCGCGGACGTGCTCGGCGTCTCGGTGGGCACGGTGAAGTCGGCGGTGTCCCGCGCCCTCGGCAAGCTCCGCGAGGACCCCGAACTGGACGTCGTCCGGTGAGACGGCCCGGCGCGGACGCTTCCCGCGCCGCGCCCCGAACGTGACCTGATCGATCGGCGCCTCCTAGTGACATACCGCGCGGTATGTGCGCAGAATCAGCGCAACCGTTACCACCGCGTAGGCAATGTCGCCGCACCTGGGAGGACGCCGTGCTGAGCACCATGCAGGACGTACCGCTGCTGATCTCGAGGATCCTGACCCACGGGTCGACGATCCACGGCACCTCGCAGGTGACCACCTGGACCGGCGAGGGCGCCCCGCAGCGCCGCTCCTACGCCGAGATCGGCGCCCGCGCGGCCCAGCTGGCGCACGCCCTGCGCGAGGACCTCGGGGTGGTCGGCGACGACCGGGTCGCGACCCTGGCCTGGAACAACGCCGAGCACGTCGAGGCCTACTTCGCGATTCCCTCCATGGGCGCGGTCCTGCACACCCTCAATCTGCGCCTGCCCCCCGAGCAGCTCATCTGGATCGTCCATCACGCGGCCGACAAGGTCGTGATCGCCAACGGGTCGCTGCTGCCGCTGCTGGCCCCGCTGCTCCCGCACCTGAAGACGGTCGAGCACGTGGTCGTGACCGGCCCCGGCGACCGCTCCCTCCTCGCGGGCGCGAGCGCGCGGGTGCACGAGTACGAGGACCTCATCGCCGGCAAGCCGACCTCCTACGACTGGCCCGAGCTGGACGAACGCCAGGCCGCCGCGATGTGCTACACCTCCGGCACGACCGGCGACCCCAAGGGCGTGGTCTACAGCCACCGTTCGATCTACCTGCACTCCATGCAGGTCAACATGGCCCAGTCGATGGGCCTGACCGACCAGGACACCTCACTGGTCGTCGTGCCCCAGTTCCACGTCAACGCCTGGGGCCTGCCGCACGCCACCTTCATGACCGGCGTGAACATGCTGATGCCGGACCGCTTCCTCCAGCCCGCGCCGCTCGCCGAGATGATCGAGTCGGAGAAGCCGACCCACGCCGCCGCCGTGCCCACCATCTGGCAGGGACTGCTCGCGGAACTGACCACCAGGCCCCGCGACGTCTCCTCCCTCACCCAGGTCACCATCGGCGGCTCGGCCTGTCCGCCCTCCCTGATGACGGCCTTCGACGACCTCGGCATGCGCGTCTGCCACGCGTGGGGCATGACGGAGACCTCCCCGCTCGGCACCATCGCCCGCCCGCCGGCCCACGCGGTCGGCACCGACGAGGAGTTCGCCTACCGCCTTACCCAGGGCCGCTTCCCGGCCGGCGTCGAGGCCCGCCTCACCGGCCCCGGCGGCGAACGCCTCCCCTGGGACGGCGAGTCCGCGGGCGAACTGGAGGTCCGCGGTTCCTGGATCGCCGGCGCCTACTACAACGGCCCCGACGCCGACCCCCTGCGTCCCGCCGACAAGTTCAGCGAGGACGGCTGGCTGAAGACGGGCGACGTCGGCATCATCTCCCCCGACGGCTTCCTCACCCTCACCGACCGCGCCAAGGACGTCATCAAGTCCGGCGGCGAGTGGATCTCGTCCGTCGAGCTGGAGAACGCGCTGATGTCCCACCCGGACGTCACCGAGGCGGCCGTCGTCGCCGTCCCCGACGACAAGTGGGGCGAACGCCCGCTGGCCACGGTCGTGCTGAAGGAGGGCTCCACCGCCGACTTCGAGACCCTGCGCGCCTTCCTCGCCCAGGAGGGCAAGATCGCCAAGTGGCAGCTCCCGGAGCGCTGGACGATCATCGAGGCGGTTCCGAAGACGAGCGTGGGCAAGTTCGACAAGAAGGTGCTGCGCCGGCAGTACGCGGAGGGGACGCTGGACGTCACGCGGCTCTGAACGGCGCGCGGCCAGGGGGCGCGCAGCCGTGAGCGGCGGCCCTTGAACGGCGCATAAGGCCATTGCACGGCGCATACGGCGCCCTTGAACGGCGCGTACGGCCACTGCACGGCGCATGGCCACTGAGCGGCGCACGGCAACTGAACGGCGCACAGCCACTGGGCGCGGGCCTTTCAAAGGCCTGCCCAGTGGCTGCTGTGCATCAGGGTGCCGATGTCACGGCCGTACCGTCACGGCCCCACCGTCACCGCCGTACCGCGGTGGTCCCCCACCCCACCGCCAGCCACACCCCGGCCACCGCGACCACGCCGCTCCAGCCCCAGTGGGTGAAGGCGAGGCCGGCCAGGGCCGAGGCGGTGGCGCCGCCGGCGAAGCCCGCGACGACGTAGGCGCTGTTGGCGGTGGCCGGCTCGGAGGTGGTGGTGAGGGCGAGGGTCTGGTTGGCGACGTGGGAGGCGACGAGGGCCGCGTGGATGGCGATCGCGGCCACGAAGAGCGCCGGCATCACCTGGCCGCCCAGCCAGAACAGCGGCACGGACACGGCGGCGAGCAGGTACGCGGTGCGGACGACCTTGGCGGCGCCGAAGCGGTCCACCAGGCCGCCGGCGAGCGGTGCGACGAAGCTGGCGGCGAGGCCGAAGAGGCCGAAGAGTCCGGCGGTCGCGGTGGACAGGCCGTAGGGCCGGCCGGTCAGCAGCAGCGCCAGCGAGGTCCACAGGGCGCTCCAGGCGCCGTACATGCCGGCCTGCCGCACGCACGCCCGCCACAGGTCGGACGAGTGGCGCACCAGGCCCGGCATGTCGCGCAGGCCGGTGAAGAGCCCGCCTGCGCGCCGTCGGCCGCGTTCGGAGGGCAGGGCGGCGGCGGTCAGCAGGCCGAGCGCGGTGGTGAGGACGGCCGCGCCGACGAACACCGTGCGCCAGCCGAAGGCCTGTCCGGCGAGTCCGCCGAGGACGCGGGCCGCGACGATGCCGGTGAACAGCCCGGCGACGACCGCGGCGACATGGCGGGCGCGGTGGTGGGCGGGGGCGCGTTCGGCGACCAGCGGGACGAGCAGCTGCGGGACGACGGTCGCCGCGGAGGCGATGAGCACGGCGGCGGCGAGCGCCGTGGTCCCCGAGGCCAGGGCGCCGGCGACCAGCGCGGCCGCGGCGACGAGGGACAGCACGGCGACCAGCGGGCGCCGGTTGACACGGTCCCCGAGCGGGGCGAAGAAGAGCAGGCCGGCGGCGTAGCCGAACTGGGCGACCGAGGCGATCCAGGCCACCGCCGACGACGTGGAGCCGAAGTCCCGGGCGATGAGGGGGAGCAGCGGGGCCGCGACGTAGATGTTGCCGGCCGTCACGGCGGTGCACAGGGCGATGAGGGGGAGGAACAGGCGGCCGGAGAAGAGGCCGGTGCCCTGGACGGGCGCCGGGGCCGACCGGGCCGTGCGGCCCTGCTCGGTGTCCTGGACCCCCGGGGCCTGCGGGGCCTGTCGGGTCTGCTGCGGGGTGGCGGACGGCATGGCGGCGGATGCTCCTTCGAGTCGGCGCTGAGTGCCGAGCAGTGACAACCAACCAGTTGGTTGGACGAGAGGAGGAACAGTCTCGAACGGCCGTCCATTCCCTGTCAACCAACTAGTTGGTTGCCTGGCGTGGCTACCATGTCCCCATGGCAACGAGCAGCCCCCGCGGCACCACCCCTCGCGACCCCGAGGCCACCAAGGCGCGCATCTTCGAGGCCGCCGTCGCCGAGTTCGCCCGGTACGGCATCGCGGGCGCCCGCATCGACCGCATCGCCGCCGAGGCCAGGGCCAACAAGCAGCTCATCTACGCGTACTTCGGCAACAAGGCGGAGCTGTTCACCCAGGTCCTCGGCCGCTGCATGGTGGACCTCGCCGCCTCCGTCCCCGTCGACCCGGACGACGTCGAGGGCTGGATGGACCGGCTGATGGACTACCACGCCACCCACCCCGCACTCCTGCGCCTCCTCTACTGGGAGGGCATCGAGTACGGCACCGCCGACCTGCCCGACGAGACGGAACGGCAGGAGCACTACGCCCGCAAGGTCGCCGCCGTCCAGGACGGTCAGGACCGCGGGGTGATCAGCGACGCGATCCCGGCCCGCGACCTGATGTTCCTGCTGGTCGCCCTGGCGAACTGGGCCACCGCCGTACCGCAGATGAGCCGCATCCTGGTGGGCGGCGAGGACGACGACCGCGCCCGCCTGCGCGCCTCCGTGAAGGAGGCGGCCCGCAGGCTGGTCGCGCTCTAGCTCTCCGGCGTGCCGCTGGACGCAGCGCGCGCGCTCAGTTGGTGCCGATCCGCGCGAGCAGGTCCACGATCCGGGACTGGACCTCCGCGCTGGTGGACCGCTCCGCGAGGAACAGCACCGTCTCGCCGGAGGCCAGCCGGGGCAGGTCCGCCTGGTCGACGGCGGCCGTGTAGACGACCAGCGGGGTGCGGTTGAGCTGCTGGTTCGCCCGCAGCCAGTCGACGATCCCGGCCCGGCCCCGGTGCACCTGCATCAGGTCCATCACCACCAGGTTCGGCCGCAGCTGCGAGGCGAGCGTGACCGCGTCCGCGTCGCTCGCCGCCCGCGCCACCTGCATCCCGCGCCGCTCCAGCGTCGCGGTCAGCGCCAGCGCTATCTCCGCGTGCTCCTCGATCAGCAGCACCCGCGGCGGATGCTGCTCACTGTCCCGCGGGGCGAGCGCCTTCAGCAGAACGGCGGGATCGGCGCCGTACGCCGCGTCGCGCGAGGCCTGTCCGAGCCCGGCCGTGACGAGCACCGGAACCTCGGCGGCCACCGCGGCCTGCCGCAGCGACTGCAAGGCGGTCCGCGTGATCGGTCCGGTCAGCGGGTCCACGAACAGCGCGGCCGGGAAGGCGGCGATCTGCGCGTCGACCTCCTCGCGCGAGTGCACGATGACGGGCCGGTAGCCGCGGTCGCTGAGCGCCTGCTGGGTGCTCACGTCCGGAGCCGGCCACACCAGCAGCCGGCGCGGGTTGTCCAACGGCTCCGGCGGCAGTTCGTCGTCCATCGGCTGCGGCCGCGGCGGGTCCGCCACCTCGACGGCACCGCCCGGCCCGTCGAGCGGTTCGGGCCCCTCGGCGGCGTTCTCGTCCGGCGCCCCTATGGCGTACGACCGGCCGACGCCCTCGGTCCCGGGCGCGGGCCGCGCCGGTCCGGCCGGCGGCTGCCCGGGCAGCGGCTGCCCCGCGAGGGACGGCTGCGGCACGGCCGGCTGCGGAGCGACGGGCGCCGCCGCTGCCTGGGGCCCGGCGGCCCGCGGCACGGACGCCCGGGGCTCGGAGACCTGCGGCACCGGCGCCTTCGGCACACCGGGCTGCGGTACGGCGGGCTGCTCGGCCGACGGGTGCGGACGGGCCGTCTGCTCCGGTCGCGCGTCCGGGCCGGGCGGCGTGCCCAGCTTGCGCCGCCGCCCTGAACCGCCGGGGGAGTGCGGGGCCGGGGTGGCCGTGGCCGGGGGCACCTGCGCCTGCGGGACCTGCGGGACCTGCTGGACCTGGGCGGCCTGGCGGGTGAAGGGCACGCCCTGGCCGAGCGTGCGGACGCTGATCGACCGGCCCTGCGTGGAGTTGGGGTCCACGCCCGCGGCGGCTGCGGCTGCTGCCGCGGCCGCCGCAACCGCCGCGGATTCGGCGGGCAACGGCTGCGCGGCCCGCGTCTGCGCCGACGTCTGTGCCGGTGCTTGCGCTGGTGCCTGCGCCTGCGCCTGTGCCTGTGCGACGGCCTCGGGCGGGAGCGGGGTGCCCGTGCTCGGGGTGTTGGTGCTCGACGGCGCGGTGCCCGGGGCGGGCACAGCGGGGACCTCGGCCGCGGCAGCCGGGACCGCTTCGGCGGGCAGGGGCTGCCCCGGAGCGGGCGGCCGGCCTGCGGGAGCCTGTGCGCCGGGAGCCTGTACGGCGGGGGTCTGTACGACCGGGGCCTGGGCGGAGTCCTGCACGGGCACGCCGGTCTGCCCCGACGCCGGCGGCAGCGGAGCGCCCGCGGGCTGAGCGAGGGCGGCCGGCTGTCCGGGCACCGGCTGACCGGCGGCCGACGGCTCCGGCAGGGGCTGCGGGGGCGAGGGCTGTCCGGGCAACGGTCGCGCGGGCACCGGCTGACCGGGAACCGGCTGCGCGGGGACGGGCACGGCTTGCCCGCCTCCGGTCACGCCACCCTGCGCACGAGTCGCCTCACCGGCCCCGCCGGGCTGCTGCCCGACCGCGGCCCGCTGTCCCGGCACGGGCACCGCTCGACCGGCACCGTCCTGGACCTGGGGCTGCCCCTCCACCTGGGCCGCCTCCGCCGTCGGCGGGGTGACCGCCCGGCGCCGACGGCCGGTCGGAGCGTTCGTCGGATGCGGCTGCGGCGGCGTGTGGTCGTCGTCCTGGTCGTGCGGTACGGCGTCGTGCCGGCCGTGGTCGTTCGACGCGTCCTCGGCCCCGCCCTGAACGGGCGCCCCGCCCTGAACGGGCGCCCCGCCCTGAACGGGCGCCACGCCCTGCGGCGGAACGGGCACCTGCCCCGGCACCGGCAGCTGACCGGGAACGGGAACAGGAACCGGCTGACCGGGAACCGGCACCGGCTGACCGGGAACGGGCACCCGCTGACCGGTAACCGGTACCGATTGACCGGGAAGAGGCACCGGATGACCGGGAAGAGGCACCGGCTGACCGGGAATCGGAAGCGGCTGCCCGGCGAGGGGAACCGCGGTGACCCCCGGCGGCACGGGAGAGGCCCCGGGCGGCACGGGAGAGGACCCGGGCGGCACGGTGGCCGGAACCTGCCCCACGGCCTGCCCCGCAACCTGCCCCACGGCCCGCGCCTCTACGGCACCGTCCGGTCCGTCGGACGCCCGGTCCGCCTCGGCCGGCGGCAGGGCGAACACCGTACGGGGCCCCGCCTCCTGCGCGGCGGCCCGTTCCGTCGCCGCGGCCAGCGCGCGCCGTCGGCGTCCCGTCGGCTCCGCGCCCTCCGCGGGATCCGGCGCCTCGCCGCCCGCGACCGCGGGCAGGGCGGCCGGCAGGGCCTGTGGTTCGTCCGCGGCCCGACGTACGGCGGGCTGGGGCACTCCCTGCGGCGGAACGGTGCCGCCGAGGCCCGTACCCGACGCCGCCGTGCCCGCCGCATGTTCGGCGGCCGTCACGACGGCTCCCTCGGCCACTCCGGTGCCGGGGCCGCCGCCCTGACCGGCGCCCTGACCGGCCGGTTCGGCCGGTCGCCCACGCCGCCGCCCGGTTCCTCCAGCTCCTCCGGCTCCACCGGTTCCGCCGGGAGCCTCCACGTCGTCCACCGGACCGGCGGCCGGCACCTCGTCGGCGGCCAGGGCACGCCGGCGACGCCGTCCGGTCGGCGCGACGGACTCCGCCTCGGCACCGTCGGCCGCACCGGCGCCCGCGCCCGCGACCTCGCTCTCCAGGAAGGCGTCGACGGACGACCGCCGGGCCCGCCGCCGCCCCGCGCCGGAACCGTGCCCGGCCTCGGCACCCTCCGCGGCGCCCGCTACCGCGATCTCGGACGTCATCGCCGGCACCGGGCCCTGGACCGGTGCCTCGCCCGCCGCCGGCAGGGCGAACGCGCCACCGCCGACCACGGCGGCCTGCCCGGCGGCGACCGCCCCCGCGCCCCCGCCCAACGGCACTTCGAGGACGTACGCGTTGCCGCTCATCCCCGGCACCTCGTGCGTCTGGAGCACACCGCCGTGCGCCCGCACGATCCCGCGCACGATCGGCTCGTGCACCGGGTCGCCCCCGGAGTACGGCCCGCGTACCTCGATCCGGACCACCTCGCCGCGCTGCGCGGCGGCGACCACGACCGTGTTGTCCATGTAACCGCCCGCCGAGACGGGCGCGTTGCCGGTGGCGTCGACGCCCGCGACATCGGCCACCAGGTGCGCGAGCGCGGTCGCGAGGAGCCGCGCGTCGACCTCGGCCTCGATGGGCGGCGCGTGCACCGCGAACTGCACCCGCCCCGGCCCGACGAGCTCGACGGCCCCGTCGACACCGGCGGCGACGACGGCGTCGAGCATCACCTTCGTACGGTGGATGCCCTCACTGCCGGCGTCGAGCCGCTGGTAGCCGAGGACGTTGTCGATGAGGGTGGTGATGCGCGCGTAGCCCGCCGAGAGGTGGTGCAGCACCTGGTTGGCCTCGGGCCACAGCTGCCCGGCGTCGTCCGCGGCGAGCGCGGACAGCTCGCGGCGCAGCTCGTCGAGGGGCCCGCGCAGCGACCGCCCCAGCAGGGTCAGCAACTGCTCGTGCCGGGCGGCGAGGGCCTCGTACCGGTCCTTCTCCCGCTCCCCCAGGGCGGCGTAGCGCTCCTCGCCGGCGGACAGCTCCTCCGCGTGCCGCTCGCGCAGTTCCTCGAGCTCGGTGACGTGCTGCTGGCGCAGGGCGGTGAGGTCGGAGGCGTGTTCCTCGGAGAGCGTCTCCAGCTCGTCGGCGTGCTTCTTCTCGAGGGCGTCCTTCTCCTCGGCGAGGGTGTCGACGGGCCGCCGGTCGGTGAAGGTCATCACGGCACCGACGAGCTGGTCGCCGTCCCGCACGGGCGCGGTCGTCAGATCGACGGAGACCTTGTCCCCCGACTTCGACCACACCACCTGTCCGCGCACCCGGTGCTTGCGGCCGGACCGCAGGGTGTCGGCGAGCGGCGACTCGTCGTACGGGAAGGGGGAGCCGTCGGCGCGCGAGTGCAGCATGAGCGTGTGCAGCTCCTTGCCGCCGAGATCGCTCGCCCGGTAGCCCAGGATCTGCGCGGCGGCCGGATTGACGAGCACGATCCGCCCGTCGGTGTCCGTCCCCACGACCCCCTCGGACGCGGCCCGCAGGATCATCTCGGTCTGCCGCTGGGAACGCGCCAGCTCCGCCTCGGTGTCGACGGTTCCCGACAGGTCGCGTACGACGAGCATGAGCAGCTCGTCGCTGGCGTAGCCGTAGCTGTCGTAGGCCTGCTGCCCGTTCTCCAGGTTCGCGCTGGTGACCTCGACGGGGAACTCGCTGCCGTCCGTCCGCCGGGCGACCATCCGCGTCGGCTTGGTCCGGCCGCGCGGATCCATGTGGTCGGGCCGCCGCATGGACCCCGGGATCAGCTTGGAGTCGAACTGCGGCAGCAGATCGAGGAGCCCCCGGCCGACGAGCGCGGTACCGGGCGCCTCGAACGCCTCCAACGCGATCGTGTTCGCGTTCACGACGGTCCCGTTGGCGTTGACCAGCAACAACGCGTCGGGAAGTGCGTCGAGTATGGCTGCGAGGCGAGCAGCGCCTCGGGATGGCCTGCTGCTCACGAGTCGCTTCCTCCCTGTTACCGCACCTTGCCGACCGCTCGGGCCATCTTGCCAACCGTCCCGCAGCGTGTCACGCGAGGGAGTCTAAGGGCTGGGGCGGCGCTCGGGGCGCCGGATGAGAGGGAGCTCGCACGACGAGGTGACGCGGAACCCGTGACCACCCGCCCCGGCTTCGCGGGACCTTCGCGCGACGTTTACGGGACGGGTGCGTCTGCCATGAGCGAGCTGTGCGAGCGGCGGACGCGGTCACGGACGCGCCGACGGACGCGCCGACGGACGCGGTGACGGACGCGGTGACGGACGCAGTCAAGGCCGCCGCTCACCGCCGGGACCGGGCGGGCGGGCCGGAGCCCATGACCCGCCGGACACCCGACCCCCTGGGCCCGTGGACGGGCCCTCACCCTCACCGTGCTCACCGCGCGACGGCCGGTCCCGCGTCCGGCAGCAGCGGCACGAACCGGTCCCACCGCTCGATCTCGCACCCGTCGCGGCGGTCGTACGTCGCGTCGACGCTCCGCCCGGCCCACCGCCCGGTGACACGTGCGGTGGCCGGCCCGCCGTACTGCATGGTGCACATGCTGCCGTCCGGCACCGGCGCGAAGGCGTCCTTGCCCCACCGTGTGTTCCGGTCCACCGCCCGGCACGCCCCGGGCGCGTCCGGGTGGCTTCCGCGGTCCGGGCGGCAGTACACCTCGAACGTGCCGTCCAGCCCCCGCCCCGCTCCCTTCACGGTGACCGTGAGGTGATCACCTTCCCCCGGCGACGCGTGCGCCACGGCCGGCCCGGGGCCGACGGCCAGGGAGCCGAGGAGGACGGAAACGGCGGCGAGGGTGAGGCCGAGCCGACGGAACGGCGTGACCTGGACCGCGGTGTCGAGTGCGACGGGCAACATGCCCTGACTAACGCCTCGGCCACGACGACGTTCCGCCCCGCTAAGTCTTTGCCCTGCGGCCCGACTGCCTAGTACCGTAGAGGCCGATTGGTGACACGACGCTCGACTGTGTCATCATCTGCACGCACCACTCGCACACACGCGAGGGGATGTGCTGGAGGCGTCGCCTAGTCCGGTCTATGGCGCCGCACTGCTAATGCGGTTTGGGCCTTAAAGCCCATCGAGGGTTCAAATCCCTCCGCCTCCGCCTCACCCGAAGCCCCGGTCCTCTCGACCGGGGCTTCGTCGTTGCCCCGCCGGAACCCTCCGGGGACCCCCCTGGTGGGCATTTTCGCAGGTCACAACGGGTGTGGGAATCGGATTTCACATGACGGCGGCAGTCATGTAATGTTCTTCCTGTCGCCGCGAGCGGGCCGGAAGGGCCGGGAGCGGAAAGACAAAAAAAGAAGAATGACAAGCACTCGTAGCTTAACGGATAGAGCATCTGACTACGGATCAGAAGGTTGCAGGTTCGAATCCTGCCGAGTGCACACAGGTGAGAGGCCCCGGAGAGATCCGGGGCCTCTTGCGTTTCAGGGGCGTACGGCAGCGAAGTACGGCAACGGGCTCCGGTCAACCGATCCCGCCCCCTTCCGCGGCGGTGGTACAGCTTGCCGAGAGCGGCGCGCACCTCCTCCTCGCTCGCCTCCGCGTGGATCTCCATCGGCATGGCGATCTGCGGGTGGCGGAGATGAGCTGTGCCACCTTCGCGCATGGTCGTACCTACAGCAGGTGACCGGTGGGTGCACCTGGGGGCCGGTGGCCGGGCGTGATCGTCCGGGTCCGTCAGCCGCTGACGGGAGCCGTCGTGCGGGCGCCGTCAGCGGGCTGACCGCCGGGAGCGTGCACCGGGGTTCCGCCCCGGTCGGGCGTGCGGCTACTTGAGGTCGGCGTCCGTGTAGTAGCCCCCCGCGACCAGGACGTAGTCGTAGTTGGTCTTGTCGACGCTCGTCGGCTGGAGCAGGTAGGCGGGGACGGCCTTGACGCCGTTGTTGTAGGCCCTGCGGTTGTTGATCTTCGGCGTCTTGTCGTTGAGGATGTCGTCGGCCATGTCCGCGGCGACCTCGGCGAGCAGTCGGGGGTCCTTGAAGACGGTCTGCGCCTGCTGGTCCGCCTTGATCGACTTCACCGAGGCCAGTTCGGCGTCCTGCCCGGTGACGATCGGGAGGGGCTTGTCGCCGGAGCCGTAGCCGTCCGACTTCAGCGCGGACAGGATGCCGAGGGACATGCCGTCGTACGGCGAGAGGACCGCGTCGACCTGTCTGCTCCCGTACGACTCGGAGAGGATGCTCGTCATGCGCTTCTGAGCGGTGGTCCCGTCCCAGCGCAGGGTGGTGACCTCGTCGAGCGCGGTCTGGCCGGACCGGACGACCAACTGGTCGCTGTCCAGGTACGGCTGCAGCAGGTGCATCGCGCCGTCGAAGAAGTACTTGGTGTTGTTGTCGTCGCTGGAGCCGGCGAACAGCTCGATGTTGAACGGGCCCTTGCCGTCCTCCAGGCCGAGCTGGTCGATGATGTAGCGGGCCTGGAGCCGACCGACCTGCTCGTTGTCGAAGGAGACGTAGTAGTCGACGTTCTCGGTGCCGAGGATGAGCCGGTCGTAGGAGATCACCGGGATGTCCGCGGCGGCGGCCTGCTCGAGCACGTCGTTCAGCGACTTGTTGTCGATGGCGGCGATGATCAGTGCGTCGACGCCCTGCTTGATCAGGTTCTCGATCTGCGAGACCTGCGTCGCCGGGTCGTCCTCGCCGTAGACGAGCTTGGCCTGGTACCCCTTGCCCTTCACATCGTCGACGACGCTCTTGCCGTCGATGATCCAGCGCTCGGAGGCCTGGGTCGGCATGGCGATGCCGATGGTGCCGCCCTCGGGGCTCGCCCCGACGTCCTGGCTGCCGCAGGCGGACAAGGTGAGGGCTAGGGACGTGGCTCCCGCGAGGGCGGCGAGGGCAGCTCTTCGGTTGCGCATGATGATCGTTCCTGGTTCTTCTCGTCGTTGAGAGGATGACGGCGTATCAGACCGGTGCCGAGCGGTGGTGCGCGATGGAGCGGGCCGGGGCGGGGTGGTGAGCAGGGGGCGTGCGGCGGGCGTGCCGTGCTCGTTCCCGGGCGGTGTGCGGGGGCAGGTGCCGTAGGGGTTCCTTACGGCCGGGTGCCGTGTGATCTGGACGGGTCGTCCGTCGGCTGGAGCGGTGTGCCGCGGCGGATCCGGCCGGCGGTCCCGCGGTGCCGAGGTGATGGGGGGTCAGGTCGGCGGACCCGTCGCTCGAGCCGGTGCTCAGGGGTGTTCCACGGAGCGCCGATCGGTGCGTCGGCGCCGGTGCGGGCGTCGGCGCCGGTACGGCCGGGCACCCGGGGCTCGCCGGCTCGTGCGGTCCCTCCGCCGGTGTGCGCCTGTACGTACGTCAGGCTGCATAACCGCGTCGCGGACACACGTGTGCTCTTTCCGGTGATGCGCAGGGCACTCGCCTTTCAACCGTTCGAAATACCGTCACGCAGTCGGGGAGTTGGCGTGGCGTGTGACCCTAGGAGCGGGTGTGCAAGCTGTCAACGGAATGGACAGAAACTGTGTGAGAAAGGTGTTGAGGGAGGGGCTGGTGTGGCGCCGGGGATCGCTCCGGTCTCCGGCGGAACCTCCTGTTGAGGCGCCTGGTGGTCCTGCCGGTCCGCTGTCGGCGTCGTCGGCCGCCGGGGGACGTCCTTCTCCGGGAAGGAGTCGGCCATGGCTGCCGCCCGGGTGGCCGGACGGTGGGGGGAGCGGTTTCCCCCGGGGCGGTCGGTCAAGAGGGTGAGGGCGGTGGGGCGGCCGTCTTCGGTGCCTTCGTGGGCGCGGGGCCCGGGACCGGGGGGCTGAGTTCTCCGGACCTCGTGGGCACTCCGCCCGGCGGGACGGGGCACGCCGCCGGGTGTGCGGCGTCGCGAGGGGCGAGGGGTGCGGGGGCGCCGGAGGGAGGAGGCGTTGTCGGTGGTGGGGCCTACCGTGGTGGGTGATGGCACGGGTGTGGAGGTGCACGGGGCTGCGGTGGTCGGCGCAGGGGCCCGTGCTGATGTGGGACGGCGGGCGTCGCAGCCCGCTGTCCTGGGGGAAGCGAGTGGCCTTCGGGGTCGTGGAGGGGGGTGTGCGCGGATGTGTGGGGGCTCGGGGGCACCCGTGTCCGGTGCGGGCGGTCGTGCCGGGGAGGAGCGCGGGGGCTCGGTGCGAGGAGTGCGCGCGGCTGGACCGGGCGCACTCCGTCGCCGCCGACGGGATCGCCGACGACCCCCGGCCGTATCGCGTGTACCTCGCATGGTTCGGGCCCGGCCTGGTCAAGGTCGGGATCACGGCGGTCGAACGGGGGACGGCCCGGCTGCTGGAGCAGGGAGCCGTCTGCTTCAGCTGGCTCGGCACGGGCCCGCTGATGGCCGCCCGGCGTACCGAGGAGCTGCTGCGGGCCGCCCTGGGCGTGCCCGACCGGATCCCGTACGCCGAGAAGCGGGCGGTGCGGGCGGCGTTGCCGGAGGGCGAGGCGGAACGGGCCGCCGAGACGTCGGAGCTGCACGCGCGGGCCGTCGCGCTGGCCGGCTGGCCGGAGACGCTCGTCCGGGAGCCCTTCCGGGCCGTCGACCACGTCCGCGCCTTCGGGCTCGCCGGGGCCCCGCCCGCCGTCGCGGAGGTGACTGAGCTCCTCGCCGGGGCCGCGGTCGACGGGGAACTGGTGGCGGCCGCCGGACCGGATCTGCACCTGGTGACCGCACGGGGAGTCGTCGTGCTCGACACCCGGTTGATGAGGGGGTGGGAGCTGGTGCCGGTGACGCCCGACGGCGGTGAGGGGGCACCACGGCTGCCCCGGTCCCTGCCCCGGTCCCTGCCCCTGCGGCAGCTCAGGGGGGAGGGGCGGCGGCTCCAGGACGGGCTGTTCTGACCCGGCGTGGACCCGGCGCAGATGAGAGCGGGCAGGTCCGGTGACAGCTTTTTTTAAGGACTTCGATCGAGTAATCAGGACATCCGACCCCCGGGAAGGGGTGGGCAAAGCGGTCGATAGATGAACAAAAAGAGTCCTTGTTAGGTCTTTCCTAAGAGCTGCCTGTGTGTTTCTCAGGAAAATCACAGACAGCAAAAAGCGTGCTCTCAGAGGACGGCGACATGGTGTCCTCCATGACCACGACCTCGCCCCAGGGGCGCACCGAACTGCTGAGGCCGGACGGGAGCCCCGTCCGGGTGCTTGTGGTGGACGACGAACTGTCGATCACCGAGCTGCTGTCCATGGCCCTCCGTTATGAGGGATGGCAGATCCGCAGTGCGGGGGACGGCACGGGCGCCATCCAGACCGCGCGCGAGTTCCGCCCCGACGCCGTCGTCCTGGACATGATGCTGCCCGACATGGACGGGCTGACCGTCCTCGGCCGGCTGCGGCGCGAGCTGCCGGACGTCCCGGTGCTGTTCCTGACCGCCAAGGACGCGGTCGAGGACCGGATCGCGGGTCTGACCGCCGGCGGTGACGACTACGTCACCAAACCGTTCAGCCTGGAAGAGGTCGTGGCCCGGCTGCGCGGGCTCATCCGGCGCTCCGGCGCCGCCGACCGCCGCTCCGACTCCGTGCTGGTCGTCGGGGACCTCACCCTTGACGAGGACAGCCACGAGGTCTCGCGCGCCGGGGTGAACATCCACCTCACCGCCACCGAGTTCGAGCTGCTGCGCTTCCTGATGCGCAACCCGCGGCGCGTGCTCAGCAAGGCCCAGATCCTCGACCGTGTGTGGTCGTACGACTTCGGTGGCCAGGCCAATGTGGTCGAGCTCTACATCTCGTACCTGCGGCGCAAGATCGACGCGGGGCGCGAACCGATGATCCACACCCGGCGCGGCGCCGGTTACCTCATCAAGCCCGCGACGTCATGAGCGGGCGACGACGGCCGCGTCCGCAGAAGCGACGAGCGGGACAGCCGCGCACCCTGCGGACCCGGCTCGTCGTCGCGTCCGTGGCCCTCATCGCGGTCGTGTGCGCGGTGATCGGCACCGTGACCACCCTCGCGCTCCGGTCCCACCTGTACGAGCAGCTGGACAACTCGCTGCGCGAGGCCGCCATGCGGGTCTCCGGCGGACCGGTCGGGCTGGACGGGGAGCAGAAGGGCGGCGGCAAGGACGGCAACGGCACCACGGTGCCCGAGCAGGCCAAGGCGACCGACCTCGCCGACTTCGTCACCCGCGCCCCGCAGCCGAGCGGCACCCTCGCGGCCAAGGTCGACAACGGATCGATCACCGACGCCAAGATCGGCGAGAAGTCCAACGACGACCAGAACATCCCGCGGCTGAACGACAAGGCCCTCACCGAGACGCAGATCAAGGCGCTCGGCACGGTCGCCCAGGACGAGAAGGAACACACCGTCGAGATCCCCGGTCTCGGCGACTACCGGGTCCGCTTCGTCCAGGGCAACAACGGCGACTACTACGTCGGCATCCCGACCGACGAAGCCGACAACACCATCACCACCCTCATCGTCGCCGAGGTGTGCGTCACGGCGGCCGGTCTGGTCGCCGCCGCCATCGCCGGCTTCGTCCTCGTCAGCGTGGCCACCCGCCCGCTGCGCAAGGTCGCCTCCACCGCCACCCGCGTCTCCGAGCTGCCCCTGCACACCGGCGAGGTCCACCTCAGCGAACGCGTCCCGGAGTCCGAGACCGACCCGCACACCGAGGTCGGCCAGGTCGGCGCCGCGCTCAACCGGATGCTCGACCACGTCCACGGCGCCCTGCACGCCCGCCAGCAGAGCGAGATGCGGGTCCGGCAGTTCGTCGCCGACGCCAGCCACGAGCTGCGCACCCCCCTCGCGTCCATCCGCGGGTACGCCGAGCTCACCCGGCGCGGCCGGGAACAGGTCGGGCCGGACACCCGGCACGCCCTCGGCCGGATCGAGTCCGAGGCCGGCCGGATGACCCTGCTCGTCGAGGACCTCCTGCTGCTCGCCCGCCTCGACGCGGGCCGCCCGTTGCAGTTCGAGCAGACCGACCTGATCCCACTGGTCGTGGACACCATCAGCGACGCCCGTGCCGCCGGCCGGGACCACGTCTGGCGGCTGGACCTGCCCGACGAGCCGGCCCTCGTCTCCGCCGACGCCGCCCGCCTGCAACAGGTCCTCGTCAACCTGCTCGCCAACGCCCGCACGCACACCCCGCCCGGCACGACCGTCACCGCACGCGTGCAGCGGCGCGGCCCGTGGCTCTGCGTGGACGTCCAGGACAACGGCCAGGGCATCCCGCCGGACCTGCTCCCGCACGTCTTCGAACGCTTCGCCCGCGGCGACTCGGCGCGCTCCCGCTCCACCGGCTCGACCGGCCTCGGCCTGGCCATCGTGCAGGCCGTCGCGACGGCGCACGGCGGTGCCGTCACCGTGGACAGCGTGCCCGGACAGACCGTGTTCACCGTCTATTTGCCCGCACTTGCCCCGCCCGTTCCCCAGCCGGCCGCCGAAACGAACTGGCAACTTGACTCACAGGTACACCACAGTGCCACCACATGGGTGCAACAGGGCACTTGACGAAGGTCGTTGACATGCGAACCGACTCTTCTCCCGGCACCCTGCCGGCGCGGGAGCACCTCCCGGCCGACGCAGCCGGTACGCCTGTCCTGGACGTAGTGATCCCCGTCTACAACGAGGAGAAGGACCTCCAGCCGTGCGTCCTCAGACTGCACGACCACCTGGCGCGGACGTTCCCGTACCCGTTCCGCATCACCATCGCGGACAACGCGTCGACCGACACCACCCCCGACGTGGCGCGGCTGCTGGAGTCGCGCATCCCCGAGGTGAGGTCCTTCCGGCTGGAGCAGAAGGGCCGCGGCCGTGCGCTGCGGACCGTCTGGTCCGCCTCGGACGCCCCGATCCTCGCGTACATGGACGTGGACCTGTCCACCGATCTCAACGCGCTGCTGCCGCTGGTGGCGCCGCTGATCTCCGGCCACTCCGACCTGGCGATCGGCTCGCGGCTGTCCCGCAGCTCCCGCGTGGTGCGCGGCGCCAAGCGCGAGTTTATCTCCCGCTCGTACAACCTGATCCTGCGCGGCTCGCTCCAGGCGCGCTTCTCCGACGCGCAGTGCGGGTTCAAGGCGATCCGCCGGGACGTCGCGCAGATCCTGCTCCCCCTGGTGGAAGACACCGGCTGGTTCTTCGACACTGAGATGCTGGTCCTCGCCGAGCGTGCCGGTCTCCGTATCCACGAGGTGCCGGTCGACTGGGTCGACGACCCGAACTCCACGGTGCACATCGTGAAGACGGCGACCGACGATCTGAAGGGGGTATGGCGCGTGGGCCGGGCACTGGCCACCGGCTCCCTGCCGCTGGACCGGCTGACCAGGCCGTTCGGTGACGACCCCCGCGACCGCGAGATCATGGACGTACCCAAGGGACTGGCCCGGCAGCTCGTCGGGTTCTGTGTCGTCGGTGGCCTGTCCACCCTCTTCTACCTGCTGCTCTACAGCGGCTTCCGGCAGTTCGCCGGTTCCCAGCTCGCCAACGCGCTCGCGCTGCTCGTCTCCGCGATCGCCAACACGGCGGCCAACCGCCGGCTCACCTTCGGGGTGCGCGGACGCGCCGGCGCCGCCCGCCACCAGGCCCAGGGCCTGGTCGTCTTCGGCATCGGCCTCGCGCTGACCAGCGGCTCGCTCGTCGCCCTCAACGCGGCGACCTCCGACCCGGCGCACTCCACCGAACTGGCCGTTCTGATCGCCGCCAACCTCGCGGCGACCGTGCTGCGCTTCCTGCTCTTCCGGGTGTGGGTCTTCTCCGACCGCCG
This sequence comes from Streptomyces sp. NPDC088812, assembly GCF_044750285.1. Classification (NCBI taxonomy): domain Bacteria; kingdom Bacillati; phylum Actinomycetota; class Actinomycetes; order Kitasatosporales; family Streptomycetaceae; genus Streptomyces; species Streptomyces sp. NPDC088812. Next base: position 224,817 of record NZ_JBIVJP010000008.1, read on the forward strand.
GGAGGGCGAGAGCCGGCCGACGCACGTCGTCGCCTCCTCCGTCCCGGTGCCGACGGCGTACCCGGCCGGCGGCGCCCCGCAGCCCCCGATGGCGCCGGGCCACGGCACGGCCCAGGGCGCCTACGGACCGCACGACACCACCCAGTTCCGCGTCGGCGAAGCCGCGGACGGCACCTGGAGGGACGCCACCATGCAGTTGCAGCCGGTGCGCCCCCACGACACCGATCCGAGGGACGCCCGATGACCACCGACCTCGACCGGCCGGACTCCTGGAGCCGACCGGAGACCGTGACCCCCGCGGGGCACGATCCGGCTGACCCGTCCGATCCGGCCCACACGGCTGACCCGGCTCACCCGGCTGATCCGGCTCACCCGGCTGATCCGGCTCACCCGGCTCACCCGGCCGACCCGGCTGACCTGACCGACCCGGCTGCCCCGGCTGATCCGGCCGGCCCCACCCCCGAGGCGGGGGAGGCGAAGCAGCCCCTGGCGCGCCGGCTGTGGCGCGGCCGTCCCGAGGACCCGCGCTGGGTGCGCCCGGCCTTCCTCGGCCTGCTGCTCGCCACCTTCGTCCTCTACCTCTACAACCTCAGCGCCTCCGGCTACGCCAACTCCTTCTACTCGGCGGCCGTCCAGGCCGGCAGCCAGTCCTGGAAGGCGTTGTTCTTCGGCTCGCTGGACGCGGCCAACGCCATCACCGTCGACAAGCCCCCGGCCTCGCTGTGGCCGATGGCGCTGTCGGTGAAGGTCTTCGGCCTGAACTCGTGGGCGATCCTCGTTCCCGAGGTCCTGATGGGCGTCGGCACGGTCGCCGTCGTCTACGCGGGCGTGCGCCGCCGGTTCAGCCCGGCCGCCGGTCTGATCGCGGGCGCGGTGCTCGCGCTCACCCCCGTCGCCGCGCTGATGTTCCGGTTCAACAACCCGGACGCGATGCTGGCCCTGCTGATGGCCGTGGCCTGCTACTTCGTGACCCGTGCCGTGGAGGACGGCCGCACCAGGTGGCTGGTGTGGGCGGGTGTCGCGATCGGCTTCGCCTTCCTCGCCAAGACGCTCCAGGCCTTCCTGATCCTGCCGCCGCTGGCCGTCGTGTACGCGGTCTGCGCGCCGGTGCCGCTGAAGAAGCGTTTCGGACAGCTGGCCGTGGCCACCGGGGCGCTGGTCGTCTCCGGCGGCTGGTGGGTGGCGATCGTCGAGCTGTGGCCCGCCTCCTCCCGCCCGTACATCGGCGGCTCGCAGAACAACTCCTTCCTGGAACTGACCTTCGGCTACAACGGTCTCGGCCGCCTGAACGGCGAGGAGACCGGCAGTGTTGGCGGTGGTGGCGGTGCCGGCGGCGGCACCGGCCAGTGGGGCGAGACCGGCTGGGACCGGATGTTCAACTCCGAGATCGGCGGCCAGATCTCCTGGCTGCTGCCGGCCGCGCTGATCCTGCTGGTCGCGGGCCTGGTGGCGACCCGCCGGGCGAAGCGGACCTCGGCGACCCGGGGCGCGTTCCTGGTCTGGGGCGGCTCGCTGCTGATCACCACGGTGGTCTTCAGCTACATGGCGGGCATCTTCCACCAGTACTACACGATCGCCCTCGCCCCCTACCTGGCGGCCGTGATCGGCATGGGCGCCGGCATCCTGTGGGAGAAGCGGTCCGAGCTCTGGGCGTCGATCACCCTCGCCGCCGCCTCCGTGGCGGCCGCGGTCTGGGGATACGTGCTGCTCAACCGCACCTCCGACTACCTGCCCTGGCTGAAGTGGCTGGTCCTGATCGGCGGCCTGGCCGGCGCGCTCGGCCTGGTCTTCGTGGGGCGGCTGTCCCGGCAGCTGGCCCTCGCGGCGGCGGCCGTGAGCGTGGTCGCGGCGCTCGCCGGACCGACGGCGTACACGCTGAGCACCGTGAACTCCGCGCACACCGGCTCGATCCCGACGGCCGGCCCGTCGGGCGCGTCGATGATGGGCGGCGGACGGGGCGGCGGTCCCGGCGGCGGTGGCGGCATGGGCGGCGGTATGCCCGGCCAGCAGGGTCAGGGTCAGGGCCAGAACGGCAACGGCCAGGGCCAGGGCCAGAACGGCGGTGGCTTCCCCGGCGGCGGTATGCCCGGCCAGAACCAGCAGAACGGCAACGGCAACACCCAGAACCAGCAGGGCCAGGGCCAGGGCCAGGGCCAGCAGGGCAACGGCTTCCCCGGCGGCCAGACCGGCGAGGGCGGTGGCATGGGCGGCGGTGGTGGCATGGGCGGCCTGATCAACGGCGCCACGGTCACCGACGAGGCGAAGAAGCTGCTGGAGGCCGACTCCGACCAGTACACCTGGGCCGCGGCGGCGATCGGCGCCCAGAACGCGGCGAGCTACCAGCTGGCCACCGGCGAGCCGGTGATGGCGATCGGCGGCTTCAACGGCACCGACCCGTCCCCGACGCTGGCGCAGTTCAAGCAGTACGTCGCCGACGGCAAGATCCACTACTTCGTCAGCAGCGGCTCGGGCGGCGGCATGGGCGGCAGCGGTGACGGCACCTCGTCGCAGATCACCGAGTGGGTCGAGGCCAACTTCAAGCAGGTCACGGTCGGTTCGGCCACCTTCTACGACCTCACGCAGAAGGCGAGTGACTGACGCACGCACGGGACAACGGTTCGCAGACGGGCGGTGGCCCGGGGTCTCTACCCCGGGCCACCGCCCTTTCCGTCGGGCGCGGTCCGTCGGGCGCGTCCGCTTTCCGTCGGGCGCGGCCGCTTTCCGTCGGGCAAGGCCGGCGATAAGCGCTGTACGCCGTATAGGACTCCCTCTACGGTGTACAGCATGCCCGCTTCCCCTCCCTCCCCCCGTCCCTCTCCCCACCCCTCCCCCCGGCCCACCGCCGAGTCCCCCGAAGGCCACCCCCGGCGCTGGCTCATCCTAGGGGTGATCTGCCTGGCCCAGCTCACGGTGCTGCTCGACAACACCGTCCTGAACGTGGCGATCCCCTCGCTGACCCGCGAGATGGACGCGGCCACCTCCGACGTCCAGTGGATGATCAACGCCTACTCGCTGGTGCAGTCCGGTCTGCTGCTCACCGCGGGCAGCGCGGCCGACCGCTACGGCCGCAAGAAGATGCTGGTCACGGGCCTGGCCCTGTTCGGCGCCGGGTCGCTGGTGGCCGGCCTCGCCGGGACCAGCGGCCAGCTGATCGCCGCGCGCGCCGGCATGGGCGTCGGCGGGGCGCTGCTGCTGACCACCACCCTCGCGGTGGCGATGCAGATCTTCACGCCCGCCGAGCAGCCCAAGGCGATCGGCATCTGGTCCGCGGTGAACGCGCTGGGCTTCGCCACCGGCCCGCTCATCGGCGGTTTCGTGCTCGACCACTTCTGGTGGGGCGCGATCTTCCTGATCAACCTGCCCGTCGCGGCCCTCGGCCTGGTCGCGGTCGTGGCCCTGGTCCCCGAGTCCAGGAACCCCCGGGGCGACCGACCCGACCTGCCGGGCGCCCTGCTCTCCACGATCGGCATGACCGCGCTGGTGTACGCGATCATCTCCGGCCCCGAGCACGGCTGGACGTCGGGCCGGGTGACGGCCACGGCGGCCGTCGCGCTCCTCGCCCTGGCCCTCTTCGCGTACTGGGAGAGCAGGGTCCCGTACCCCATGCTCGACCTCGGCTTCTTCCGGGACCGCCGGTTCACGGGAGCCGTGGCGGGCACGGTCCTCATCACCTTCGGCATGGGAGGCGCGCTCTTCCTGCTCACCCAGCACCTCCAGTTCGTGCTCGGCTACGGTCCGCTGGAGGCCGGCCTGCGTACCGCGCCGCTGGCGCTGGCGGTCGTCGCCCTCAACTTCACCGGTCTGTCCGCGCGGTGGACGGCGAGGCTGGGGACGCCGGCGTCGATCCTGCTGGGCATGGTGCTGATGTCCGGCGGGCTGGTGGCGATCGCCCTCCTCGCGGCGCGGGGCTACGCCGGCACCCTGCTCGGACTGGTCCTCATCGGCGTCGGCGCGGCGATCGCCAACCCGGTGATGGCGCACGCCGTGATGAGCGCCATCCCGCCCGCGAAGGCGGGAGTGGGGGCCGGGATCAACGGCACCCTCGCCGAGTTCGGCAACGGACTGGGCGTGGCGGTCCTCGGGGCCGTGCTCACCTCCCGTTTCGCGGCGCTGGTCGCGGTGGGCGCGTCGTCGCTGCCCGCGGCGCTCGCCGCGGCGGACTCGCCCGGGGAGAAGGAGCGGATCACCGACGCCTTCTCCTCCGGGCTGGTGACCAGTCAGCTGGTCGGAGCGGTGGCCGTGCTGCTGGGCGGGGTGGTGGCGGCAGGGCTGCTGCGCAGGGCGGAGCGGACGGAGGCGGAGGTCCTGGCCGCGTGAAACGACGTAGGGGGGCAACACACCTAGCATCGTCACCAACGTCACCATCATCACCAGTGACCGGACTCACCGGACTCCGAGGAGGTGCCCCATGGGGCAGGCTGCTGCCGGCAAGGCCGCGCGGGCCAGCGTGTGGCTGGACGACAGGGCACGCCGACGTGGCCGCGGGGGCGGGCAGCCGTCGGGCCTCGACCGGCGGCGGATCACCGAGGTCACCGTGCGGCTGCTGGACGCCGAGGGGCTCGACAGGTTCTCCATGCGGCGGCTGGCGGCCGAGCTGAACGTCACGGCGATGTCCGTCTACTGGTACGTCGACACCAAGGACGACCTCCTCGAACTCGCCCTGGACGCGGCCTTCGGCGAGCTGGAGCTGCCCGACCCGGCGGCCGGGGACGCGGACTGGCGCGACCAGCTGCGCGTACTGGCCACGGCGTACCGCACGCTGCTGGTGCGCCACCGCTGGCTGTCGCCGCTCGCCGGGCGCTACCTCAACGTCGGCCCGAACTCCCTCGCGTTCTCCCGCACGGTCCAGCAGGTCGTCCGCCGCACCGGCCTGCCCGCGCACCGCATCACGAGCGCCATCGCCGCCGTCTTCCAGTTCGTGTACGGCTACGGCACGATCGAGGGCCACTTCTTCGGCCGGGTCGCGGACACGGGCATGACCGCGGACGAGTACCTGCAGCACGCCATGACCTCGGTGACCGAGGCCCCGCAGGCCGCCGAGGTCGTGGCGGAGTCCCGGGACCTCATGGCGGCGCGCGGCGGGGACACGGTCGCCGAGATGCTGGACCGGGACTTCACCTTCGCCCTCGACCTGCTGGTGGCGGGCATCGAGGTGATGGTGGACCGGGGCTGACCGCTCGGCCGCCGCGGGGACGGGCGACCGGACCCCGCCCGGGGCCCGCGTTCCCCCACCGCGCCCCGACGCGTGCGCCCCGCGCCCCGACGCGTGCGCCCCGCGCCCCGACGCCCGCGCCCCGCGCCCCGACGCCCGTGCCCCGCGCCCCGACGCCCGTGCCCCGCGCCCCGACGCCCGTGCCCTTCGGGCGGCCCCTACGCCTGCGGAGCCAGCCGCGCCGGGAAGCCGCCCGTCGCCACCGGGCCCCACCGCTCCGGCGTGATCCGGAGGAGCGACTTCCCCTGCTTCAGCATCGCCGCCCGGTACTCGTCCCAGTCCGGGTGCTCACCGGCGATGTTGCGGTAGTACTCCACCAGCGGCTCGACGGAGTCCGGCGCGTCGACGACCTCGGCCGTGCCGTCGACCTGCACCCACGGTCCGTTCCAGTCGTCACTCAGGACGATCACGCTGACCCGCTCGTCCCGACGGGCGTTGCGGGTCTTGGCGCGCTCCGGGTACGTGGACACCACGATCCGGCCCGAGTCGTCGACCCCGCAGGTCAGCGGCGAACCCTGGGGGCTGCCGTCGGCCCGCCGGGTGAGCAGGATCGCGCGGTGGCGGGGGCGGACGAAGTCCAGCAGCTCGTCGAGGGTGACGGAGGTGTTGGTCGCGATGTTCGGTGCCATGGGGCCAGCGTAGGCGCGAGGCCGGCCGGTGGTCCTGACCCTGTCCGTCCTACGCCTGGGGAAGCGCGTCCCCCTGCACCGCCTGGATGTCCAGCTCCACCTTCAGCGTCGTGCCGATGGCGGCGATGCCCGCCTGGACGACCTGGTTGTAGTTCATGGCGAAGTCCTCGCGGTGCAGTTCCGCGGTCGCGCGGAAGGCGGCGCGGACGCCGCCCCACGGATCGGCGCCGGTGCCGAGGTAGGCGAGGTCCAGGTCGACCGGGCGGACGACGCCGCGCATCCCCAGCTCCCCGTGGACGGTCCACCGGTCGGGGCCCGCCGCCGTCAGCCCCGCCGAACGGAAGGTGATCTCCGGGTACGTCTCGACGTCGAGGAAGTCGGCGGAACGCAGGTGGGTGTCGCGCATGCCGTTGCCGGTGTCGATGGAGGCGGCCCCGATGACCGCCTCCACCCGGGACTTGGTGACGTCGTCGGGGGCGATCTCGACGCTCGCCGAGAACTCCGTGAACCGGCCGCGCACGCTGGAGATGCCCAGGTGCTGGGCGACCGCGCCCACCGTGGAGTGGGCCGGGTCGACGGTCCACACGCCGGGCGGCGGCAGTTCGGTGCCGCCCTGCCGGGCCAGCGTCACCGTGCCGACCTCGGCGCGTCCGCTCGCGGTGACGAGCGCGCTGGAGGCGGCGGGCGCGTAGCCCACGGCCGTGACGATCACGACGTACGCGCCCGGCGCCAGGGCCGTCGTGTCGCGGACGGCGCCCTCCGTGTCGGCCTCGGCGCGCAGCACCTGCGTGCCCGTCATGTCGGTGACGGTGACGACCGCGTGCGACACGGCCCATCCGTCCCGGGTGCGGATCCTGGCGGTCAGTGCCATCTCGGGTAACTCCTAGGAGAAGGACCGGCCCGTGGCGGACGCGCCTCCGCTCAGTGCGCGCCCGGCACGGGCCGGGGTTCAGTGCTGCCGGTACTGTCGGCCGGTCACTCGCCGGGGTGGGCGAGCTGGATGTCGTGGCCGTCGACGCCGGTGCCGGCGACGGTCAGCGCGGTGGCCACCGGCGGGTAGCCGGTCGCGATGACGGTGTACTCGCCGCCGTCGAGGTCGGCGAAGGCGTACGCGCCGTCCGCGCCGGTCGTGGCGGTGCCGACCACGTTGCCCGCCGCGTCCACCAGCGTGACCCGGGCGTCGGCCAGCGGGCCGTGCGGTGCCCGGACGACGCCCTGGAGCTGCGCGCCCGCGTCGAGGACGGCCTCCACCCGGGTCACACCGGTCGCGCCGATCTCCACGGGCAGCGCCCGCGGCCGGAACCCGGCGGCGTTCACCGCGACGGTCACGGCACCCGGCACCAGTTCCGCGAAGGAGAACGCGCCCTGTTCGTCGGAGGTTCCGGTGGCCAGCAGGTCGCCGCGCACATCGGTGACGATGACCATGGCGTCCTTGACGGGATCGCCCGACTGCGCCGCCCGCACCACACCGAGGAGTCCGCTGGTGCCGCTGAGCAGGATGTCGTAGGCGACCGGCTCGCCGTTCACCACGATCGTGGACGCCTGCGGCTGGAACCCGTCGGCGGAGGCGATCAGGACGTACGAGCCCGTGCCCGGCGCGTCCAGCAGGTAGGAGCCGTCGGCCTGCGCGACCGACCGGCCGAGCTGCCGCCCCGCGAGGGAGATCAGGGTGACGGCGGCCTGCGGGACGGGCGTGTTCTCCGCGCCGCGGACGAAGCCGTGGACGGGGATGCCGCCGTTGCCGGTGGACGCCGTGGGCGCGTCGAGGGTGGCGACGGCCGCGAGCCGCTGCGTGCCCGAGGGACTCGCTTCGGTGCCCGCCTCGGTGGCGGAGGCGACGACGAACCGGTCGGAGGACTGCTCTTCGGCGGAGGCCGGCGCCGCGGCGGCGGCCGGGGCCTCCTGGGCGGCCGTGGCCGCCTGCGCCATCGCGCCCGCGGTCCGCAGCGGGACCTCCTTGATGAACAGCGTGATGACGAAGGCGAGCAGCGCCATCACCGACGCGATCAGGAAGACGTCCGCGATGCCGTGGCCGTACGCGCTCTCCATGACCGTGCGCAGCGGCGCGGGCAGCGCGTCCATGTCCGGGATGGACCCGGTGGAGCCGGAGCCCGAGGCCAGGGAGGCGTACTCCGGGCCGAGGCCGGCGATGCCGTCCTTGGCGTAGTCGGTGATCCGGTTGGCCATGACGGCGCCGAGCGCCGAGACACCCATCGCACCGCCGAGGGAGCGGAAGAAGGTGACGGTCGAGCTGGCCGAGCCGAGGTCCTTCGGTTCCACCTGGTTCTGTGTGGAGAGCACCAGGTTCTGCATCATCATGCCGACGCCGAGGCCCAGCAGGGCCATGAAGACCGCGGTCTTCCAGTAGTCGGTGTCGTAGCGGATGGTGCCCAGCAGCCCGAGGCCGGCCGTGATGAGCACACCGCCGCTGACCAGCCAGGCCTTCCACTTTCCGGTGCGGGTGATGAACTGCCCGGAGACCGTGGAGGAGACGAACAGACCACCGATCATCGGGATGGTCAGCACACCCGACATGGTCGGGGACTCGTCGCGGGCCAGCTGGAAGTACTGGGCGAAGAAGACCGTGCCGGAGAACATCGCCACGCCCACGAAGAGGGAGGCGATCGACGACAGGGTGATGGTCCGGTTGCGGAACAGCCGCAGCGGGATGATCGGCTCGCTCGCCCGGGACTCGACGAACACGAAGAGCAGGGCGAGCGCGACCGAGCCGGCCACCATCGTGTACGTCTGCCAGGACAGCCAGTCGTACTTGTCACCGGCGAAGGTGACCCAGAGCAGCAGCAGCGAGACGGCGGCGGAGATGAAGAGCGCGCCGGCCCAGTCGACCTTCACGTCGCGCTTCACGACGGGCAGGTGCAGGGTCTTCTGGAGCACGATCAGGGCGATGACGGCGAAGGGCACGCCGACGTAGAAGCACCAGCGCCAGCCCAGCCACTCGGTGTCGGTGATGACACCGCCGAGCAGCGGACCGCCGACGGTCGCGACCGCGAACGTGGCGCCGAGGTAGCCGGAGTAACGGCCGCGCTCGCGCGGGGAGATCATCGCCGCCATCACGATCTGGGCGAGGGCGGAGAGACCGCCGACGCCGATGCCCTGCACCACGCGGCAGGCGATCAGCATGCCGGCGTTCTGCGACAGGCCGGCGGCCATCGAGCCCAGGACGTAGATGACCAGGGCTATCTGGACGAGCGCCTTCTTGTTGTAGAGGTCGGCGAGCTTGCCCCACAGGGGGGTGGCCGCCGTCATCGCCAGCAGGGTGGAGGTGACGACCCAGGTGTAGGCGGACTGGCCGCCGCCGAGGTCGCCGATGATCTCGGGGAGGGCGTTGGAGACGATCGTGGACGACAGGAGCGCCACGAACATGCCGAGCAGCAGCCCGGACAGGGCCTCCATGATCTCCCGGTGGGTCATCGGCGCGTCGCCGGAGCGCCCGGAGGAGCCTCCCCCGTGCTTGGCGTGGGCCCGCACACCGGCTGGTGTGGTCGTTGCCATGGGCTTCCTTCTCTTACGTAGCTTGTGCGGGTGTACGGGTGGTCGATTCGCGTACGGGAACGTGGGGCGGGGGCTGGGCCCGGTGCGGGGCCGAGCGGCAGTCGCCGAAACTGGCGCGCAGCCGGGTCATCAGCCGGATCAGCTGTCCGACCTCCTCCTCGGTCCAGTCGCCCAGTCGCTCCGCCAGCAGGTCGGTGCTGCGACGGGAGAGTTCGAGGAGCATCGCCCGGCCCTCGGGGGTGAGGCGCAGGATGCGGGAGCGCTTGTCCGCCGGGTCGGGGGACCGGTCGATCCAGCCCCGCTCCGCGAGGTGCGCGGCGTGCCGGCTGGTCACCGACATGTCCACGGAGAGCAGCTCGGACAGGGCGCTCATACGGAGGTCGCCGTGGCGGCCGAGCAGCGTCAGCACCGCCGCCGAGCCTGCCGAGCAGTCGGGCGGAAGGATCCGCCCGAGGTCTCGCTTCACGGCCCCGACGGCGCTGAGCTGGCGCACCAGTTCCTCGTACTGCTCGTACTGCGCCTGCCCGGCCATCACACCTCCCACGTTTTGTTGCTTAGGGCAACCATAGAAGAGCTTGGTTGCTACAGGCAAATAAAACGGTGGTGAGCCTCGCAAAAAGTTGGCAAAGGCAAGTATTGCGGGAGTAAATGCGCTGGTGGGGCGGGGTGGAGCGGACGGTCCCCTGCGGGGCGTGGGGAACGGGGCTGTGGCGACCCCCACTTGGGCCGTCCCCGCCGTTTTCGCTAGTGTCTCGGGGCATGGCTAACACGCAGGGCCCCCAGGGCACCCACGACCCCGCAGGCAGCACCCAGATGTTCCGCGCGTTCGTCGACGAGGGCGCCCCTCAGTCCTCCCGCCCGGCCCCCGCGTCGGCCGGTCCCCGCACCGGTCTGATCGTGGGCGTCGTCGTCGCGGTGGTGGTCGTGGCGGTGGTGGCCTGGCTGGCGCTGAAGTAGCACACCGGCGGCGAGCCGGGCTCGCCGCTTCTCCTCCCCGCCGCACCGGCACGTCCCCGCCCCACCGCACGACGAAGGCCGCCGGCGCGCCCGGTACGGCGCGTCGGCGGCCCTTTTTCGTGCCGTCCGTCTCGGCGAAACTCCCTCAGGCTCCGCGGCGGAGGTTCACCCCGGCGTCCTGTCGCCGGGGCTTCTCCTCGGTGTCCTGCCGGCGGAGGTTGCGTCGCTGTCGACGGCGGTTCCGTCGTCTAGTCGGAGATCAGGCCCTCGCGGAGCTGGGCCAGCGTGCGGGTCAGCAGCCGGGAGACGTGCATCTGGGAGATGCCGACCTCCTCGCCGATCTGCGACTGGGTCATGTTGGCGAAGAAGCGCAGCATGATGATGCGGCGCTCGCGGGGCGGGAGCTTGGCCAGCAGAGGCTTCAGCGACTCCCGGTACTCGACGCCCTCCAGGGCGGTGTCCTCGTAGCCGAGACGGTCGGCCAGGGAGCCCTCGCCGCCGTCGTCCTCGGGGGCCGGGGAGTCCAGGGACGAGGCCGTGTAGGCGTTGCCGACGGCCAGGCCGTCCACCACGTCCTCCTCCGACACGCCCAGCACCGCGGCGAGTTCGGCGACCGTCGGGGAGCGGTCCAGCTTCTGGGAGAGCTCGTCGCTGGCCTTCGTCAGGGCCAGGCGGAGCTCCTGGAGGCGGCGCGGCACGCGCACCGACCACGAGGTGTCGCGGAAGAACCGCTTGATCTCGCCCACGACCGTCGGCATCGCGAACGTCGGGAACTCCACGCCCCGTTCGCAGTCGAAGCGGTCGATCGCCTTGATCAGGCCGATGGTGCCGACCTGGACGATGTCCTCCATCGGCTCGTTGCGCGAGCGGAACCGGGCCGCGGCGTAGCGCACGAGCGGGAGGTTGAGCTCGATGAGCGTGTCCCGGACGTAGGCACGCTCGGGGCTGTCCTCGTCGAGGGCGGCCAGCCGCAGGAACAGGGAGCGGGACAGGGTGCGGGTGTCGATGGCCCCCGTGGTGGCCGGGAGGGCCGGGGCCGGCGCGGCCTCGAGGGCCGTGACGTCGTCGAGCAGGTCGGGCTCGACGGGCGTGACGGGCTCGACGGGCGCGGACTCGCTCTTCGTGAGCGTGAGCACCTTCGAGCTGCCCTGGTCTGCGGACATGCCACCCCCTTTGGGTCGCGGGACGGTCGCGGCGGACTCTTCCGGGGAGGAAGGTCAGCCTTCACCTGAATACCGGAGCCGAAGCCTCGGCAAACGCGCTTCCCGCAGAATGTCACATGTCGGCAACACGCTGTAGTGACATGTCGACATCCAGGTCATGAATCGGCCCTGGAAAGAGGGGGTGTGACGGTGTTTCAGCACGGATCTGTCGGGATCCGCCGAGGTGAGCGATTCGCCCGCACCGGTGATCACTCGATCCGGCGTTCGGTTACGGATCACCACCCGGACGGAGCACGTGCCGCGGCCGCCGGCCGGTCAGGCGTCGATCCGGTTCGCCGAGCGCAGCCGCTGGAAGCTGCGCGCCAGGAGCCGTGAGACGTGCATCTGGGAGACGCCGAGCTCCGCGCTGATCTGTGACTGGGTCAGGTTGCTGTAGTAGCGCAGCAGCAGGATCCGCTGTTCCCGCTCCGGGAGCTGGACCAGCAGGTGGCGTACCAGGTCGCGGTGCTCCACCCCGTCCAGTGCCGGGTCCTCGTAGCCGAGGCGGTCCAGCAGGCCGGGCAGCCCGTCGCCCTCCTGGGCGGCCTCCAGGGAGGTGGCGTGGTACGACCGGCCCGCCTCGATACAGGAGAGCACCTCCTCCTCGCTGATCCGCAGCCGCTCGGCGATCTCGGCCGTGGTCGGGGTACGGCCGAAGCAGGTGGTGAGGTCCTCGGTCGCGCTGTTGACCTGCACCCACAGTTCGTGCAGCCGGCGCGGTACGTGGACCGTGCGGACGTTGTCACGGAAGTACCGCTTGATCTCGCCGACGACGGTCGGCATCGCGAACGTCGGGAACTGCACGCCCCGGTCCGGGTCGAAGCGGTCGATGGCGTTGATCAGGCCGATGGTGCCGACCTGGACGACGTCCTCCATCGGCTCGTTGCGGGAGCGGAAGCGGGCGGCCGCGTAGCGCACGAGCGGGAGGTTGGCCTCGATGAGCGCCCCGCGCACCCGGTCGTGCTCCGGCGTGCCCGGCTGGAGCTCCTTGAGCTGGGCGAAGAGCACCTGGGTCAGTGCCCGGGTGTCTGCGCCGCGACGCTTCTCCGGGACGGGGGGAGGCGGGGGTGCCTCCTCCTGGGGCGGCGCAGTACTGGCCGACACGGTCAACGCCACCTCTTCATCGGTCCTCATCGGTCTTTGTCGGGCTGCATCGAACGTCGTCGGCCCACTCATCCATCAAAAGCGGTCATAGCATCACAAGACATGTGCACTGTGTGCAAGCACCCCATAAGTCCGTGTTGAGGGACAAGTTGAGGGGGGCCGGGGAGGCGTGTGGGGGCGCCGGGAGGGGGGTGGAGGAGGAGGCGGAAGGGATGGGCGGCGTGCAAGGGGGAGCAAGGGGCGGAAGGGATGAAAGGTGCGCAAGGGGAGAAGGGGGCAGAAGGTATGGAAGGGGCCCAAGGGGAGGAAGAGGTGGAAGTGATAGAAGCGATGGAAGCGATGAAGCGATGGAAGGGGCGTGTGGGGGCGGAGGGGCGCGGGCAGGCGAAAGCCCCCCGCCGTTTCCGGTGGAGGGCTCGGGGTGCGCCCTGAGGGGCGCTGAGCGGCGCCTGGGGGCGGTGGGCGGCGGCACGTGCGCGCCGGGTGCGCGCCCTGGGCGGGCGGCGCGTGGGCGGGCGGTGTGCGTGGTGCGGTGCGGTCTAGAACTCGTAGTCCGCGACCACCCAGGTGGCGAACTCGCGCCACAGGGCGACGCCCGCCTGGTGGGCCGGGTGCTCGAGGTACCGCTTCAGGGCGTCGGCGTCGTCGACCGCCGAGTTGATCGCGAAGTCGTAGGCGATGGGGCGGTCGCTGATGTTCCAGCCCAGCTCCCAGAAGCGCAGCTCCTCGATCTGGTCGCCCAGGGCCCGGAAGGCCGCCTCGCCCTGCACGACCCGGGGGTCGTCGCGCTCGACGCCCTCGTTGAGCTTGAAGAGGACCAGGTGGCGGATCATGGGCACTCCCAGCGTTGTGCGAGGGTTGCGGCCGCCCCTTCCGCTACTGCGCCCCGTCGGCGAGCCAGGTGAAGAAGTCGCCGATGGCCTTCGCGGCGTCCGATATGCCCTCGAACCCTATCTGGACGTAGTCCGCGGCCTTGGCCGGGTCCGTGATGATCACGTAGAGCACGAAGACCACGAGTAGGTAGACGGCGATCTTCTTTGCGTTCACCGCCACCGCGGCCTCCCCTGTGAGTGCTGCCTGCGGGGCGTTGCGTGCTGGTGCTGCGGGCCCCCTGTTGCCGGGCGCGAGTGTAACCGTCATGACGTCCGAAAACGATGAAGGACCCGGTCCGATGGACCGAGCCCTTCACTTCGAGCGGTAGCGGAGGGATTTGAACCCTCGGTGACTTGCGCCACACTCGCTTTCGAGGCGAGCTCCTTCGGCCGCTCGGACACGCTACCGAGGGAGACCTTACAGTACGGCGGGCACTGCTTCGAAATCGCTTCTCAGCGGGAGCGGAAGAACTCGGTGAGCAGCCCCGCGCACGCGTCCGCGAGGACGCCTTCGATCACTTCGGGCCGGTGGTTGAGCCGGCGGTCGCGGACGACGTCCCAGAGGGAGCCGGCGGCGCCCGCCTTGTCGTCGCGGGCGCCGTAGACGACCCGGTCCACGCGGGACTGGACGAGGGCGCCCGCGCACATCGTGCAGGGTTCCAGCGTGACGACGAGGGTGCAGCCGGTCAGGCGCCACTCGCCCACGCGCGCGGCGGCCCGCCGCAGGGCGAGGACCTCGGCGTGGGCCGTCGGGTCGCCGCCGGCCTCCCGCTCGTTGCGGCCGGTCGCGAGGACGGTCGTGCCGTCGGCGGCCAGCACGACGGCACCGACGGGAACGTCACCGCCCCGGCCGGCCCGGACGGCCTCCTCCAGGGCGAGCCGCATCGCGGCCCGCCAGGGGTCGCGCACGGGGTCGCGCACGGGGTCGGAGACGGGGTTCCGTCCCTGTCCGGTGTCGCGTGCGGGGTCACCGGCGTGTGCCGGACCGGGGTCCCGTACGAGGTCGGCGTCGTGTACGGGACCGGAGGCCACGGAGGTGCCGTCGGCCTCGGTGGCCCTGTCGGTCTCGGTTCCCCGACGCGGGTCGGGTGCGGTCAGCGGACGGTCTCCAGGACCTCCGAGGCGCCCAGGGCCTCGGCGATCTCGGTGAGCGCGTCCTCCGACAGCGACTTCAGCTCCTTCTCGCTGACGCCGAGGTCGTCGAGGACGGCGGCGTCACCGACCGGGCCGTGCGGTACGGCCTCGGCGGCGGAACCGTCGTCCTCGCCGTCGTCCTCGCCGTCCTCGGTGCCGTCGAGGTCGAGGGAGTCGAGGTCGTCACCGGACTCCGTGTCCCGGCCGAGCAGTTCGTCGGTGAGCAGGATCTCGCCGTACGAGCTGCGGGCGGCAGCTGCGGCGTCGGAGACGTAGATGCGAGGGTCGTCCTCGCCGTCGATGCGGACGACCCCGAACCACGAGTCCTCCTGCTCGATGAGCACGAGCACCGTGTCCTCGTCGGGAGAGGCTTCCCGAGCCAGGTCGGCCAGATCCGACAGGGTCTCCACATCGTCGAGCTCTGTGTCGCTCGCTTCCCACCCGTCTTCGGTGCGCGCGAGCAGTGCGGCGAAGTACACCGTGACTCTCCCACTGGTCATAGGCGTGCCGGTTGGGGGTCCCCCCGGCGGAGGTTACGGGCGGAGAGAGCTGCGCTCCGAGCCCCACCCACTCGGAATCGTGGCAGAAACAAGGCGTCCAGGGGACGTCTTCGGCTCCCTGTGTCCGGCTGTTTTGATCGCGGGCCGGCGCGTACGTCGGTGCGCACGTCCGCAAGCAACCCACCAGCGCACTCGTTGCCGCCACGTGCGGATCGTACGCGGCTTTCGGATGCGTCCACGCACGCCCACCCCCGCGACGCCCATGGCATCGGCGATCTTTCCCGTGCGGGCAACGGGCGGGCGGCTACCAGCGGAACGTTCGCATGCGCATCGCGTGTCGCAGGCGGGCGGTCTTGGCGCGGCGGGGCTGGACCCGGTCGCGCAGCGCGCGGGCCTCGGCGAGTTCGCGCAGGAACCGGGCGCGTCGTCGGCGGCGCTCGGCGTCCGTCTCCGGCGGCTCGCCCGCGTCGTGCGCCGCGCGGTCTGGCAGGTCAGGCATAGGTCCACCACCCTGGTCCGTCCCCACCACCTTCCCCCGCTCGGGGGGATTGATGCCGACGAACGGCCCCACCAGGGGGGAGAGGGGCACCGTGCGTGCGGACGCCGGGCCGGTGGGGCCCGGTTAATGTTGTGGACATGCGTCTCCACGTCGTCGACCACCCCCTGGTCGCCCACAAGCTCACCACGCTGCGCGACCAGCGCACGGACTCCGCGACCTTCCGCCGTCTCGCCGACGAGCTGGTCACCCTGCTCGCCTACGAGGCCACCCGCGACGTGCGGACCGAACAGGTCGACATCACCACCCCGGTCGCCACGACCACCGGCGTCAAGCTCTCCCACCCGCGTCCGCTGGTCGTACCGATCCTGCGGGCCGGCCTCGGCATGCTGGACGGCATGGTCAGGCTGCTGCCGACCGCCGAGGTGGGCTTCCTGGGCATGATCCGCAACGAGGAGACGCTGGAGGCGTCCACGTACGCCACGCGCATGCCGGAGGACCTCTCCGCCCGCCAGGTGTACGTCCTGGACCCGATGCTGGCCACCGGCGGCACGCTGGTCGCGGCGATCCGCGAGCTGATACGGCGCGGCGCCGACGACGTCACCGCCGTGGTGCTGCTGGCCGCGCCGGAGGGCGTGGAGCTGATGGAGCGCGAGCTGGCGGGCGCCCCGGTCACCGTCGTCACGGCGGCCGTCGACGACCACCTCAACGAGTTCGGCTACATCGTCCCCGGTCTGGGCGACGCGGGGGACCGGCTGTACGGGGCCGCGGAGTAGCTTCCGGATAGAAAGCAGCTTCCGGCCGGGACGAGTTTCCGGCCGGGAGGAGCTTCCGGCCGGGAGGAGCTTCCGGCCGGGAGGAGCTTCGGGCCGGGGACGGTCAAGGGCTGCTGGAGGTAGCTGGGGGCTGCCGGGGCTGCCGGAGGTAGCTGGGGGCTGCCGGGGGCTGCCGGGGATCGGTCCGTCCGGTGGGCGGCTGTGCGTCAGCAGTGCTTGGTCGGGGTCGCCGTGGGCTGCGGCGAGGCCAGGGCGGTCAGTGCCCGGGTGGCCTGCGCCTGGCCGGTCAGGGCCTTGAAGCCGTTGCCCAGGATCAGATCGATCGCGGTGCCCGTGCGGGCGGCGTCGGTGCGGCGCTCGGCGGTCGTGAGCTGGGTGGCGAGGACGGGCAGCGAGGTGTTCAGCGAGGACGCCGGGCCGAGCAGTACGCCGGTGCCGGCGACCTTCTTGTCGTACTCCTTGCCGGCGTTGCCGACCTCGCCGATGACGAAGCCACGCTTCTTCAGCTCGTCGGCGGTGGTCTTGGCGAGGCCGCTGCGGGTGGTGGCGTTGAAGACGTTCACGGTGATCTGCGCGGGCCGGGGCAGTGCGGCGGGGGAAGCGGTGGCCGCGGATCCGGACCTGACCGGGCAGGCGGTCCCCGAGCCGGCCGCCGAGGCCTCGCTGCCGCCGGAGAAGACGTCGATGAGCTGCACCGTGCCCCACCCGGCCACGCCGAGCACGGCTCCGCAGCCGACGACCACGCCGACCAGCCGCCCGCGCCGCCGGTGGGGCCGCATCCTGGGGTACTTGTCCCCCGTGATCCGGTACTTGCCGCCCATGCCGGGGGGAGTCAGCATGCTCATGAGCGCAGCGTAGTGGGCCTGGACCGCCGTGCCTACTAGATGATCATTCGACACCGCGCAGGACGACCCGAAAGGGTCAACCGGGAAACGGCTGAGGGCCGCCCGGGAGTCGGCCGGGGGTCGGCTGAGGGTTCCCTGGGCGTGGGCTGAGGAGGGGCGGCCGGAGGCTCAGTCCAGTTCGAGGACGCGTGCGTGCAGCACCTGGCGCTGCTGGAGGGCGGCACGCACCGCGCGGTGCAGGCCGTCCTCGAGGTAGAGGTCGCCCTGCCACTTGACGACGTGGGCGAAGAGGTCGCCGTAGAACGTCGAGTCCTCGGCGAGGAGCGTCTCCAGGTCGAGCTGCTGCTTGGTGGTCACCAGTTGATCGAGGCGGACCGGGCGCGGCGCGACGTCCGCCCACTGGCGGGTGCTTTCCCGGCCGTGGTCGGGGTACGGCCGGCCGTTTCCGATGCGCTTGAAGATCACACGGAAAGCCTACCGGGCCCGACGTTCCGGGCGCAGCCATGGCGACCGAGTGCGGCGCTGGAAAAGACGTGGCGAACGGGGGCAAAAGGAGCGAGGGGTCCTCGATGTACGCGCCGACCAGTGCCGCCGGGATCGCTGCCGGGTACGCCTTCACCGGCCCGGTCCTCGAACTGGGCGCCCTTCTGCGGGACGCGGTGTGCGAGCCCGGCGCGCGCGTCCGCGTGCCCCTGCCCGGACTTCCGTCGCCGCGACCCGTCTGCGCGCCCCCGAGTCCCTGGTGGGCCCGGTCGACGGGACGGCCCTCGACCGGGCGGTGAGGGCGTCCCCGCTGTACGGACGGTATGCACAGGCTGTGGACGGAGAGTCGGCTTGCGAGGGGCTGGCGGACCGCGCCGGCGCCCGCGAGCCGGAGCCTGAACCGGCGCCGCGGCACGAGCCTGCACCGAAGTCCGGCTCGCGGTCGGAGCCGGGGGCGCGGTCGCCGTCCGAGCGGGACGATCCCTCTGTCGTCGAACAGGTCGTCGAACAGGTCGTCGGCAGCGGTGTGTTCCGGTCGCTCGCACGGTCCATCGGCACGCAGATCGGCCGGGAGATCAGCCGCTCGCTCTTCGGCACCGCGCGGCGGAGGCGGTAGCCCGCCTCCGCCGGAGTGTCAGCGGCCCCGGTCGCTCTTCGGGGCCTGCTGCGGCTTCTCCTGGTCGGTGACCTTCAGCTGCGGCTTCGGCGTACTGCGCACGGCCTCGGCGCGCAGCAGGGCGCGCAGGACCGCGTAGGGGTCGGTGGGCATGGCTGGGTTCCCTCGCATGTTTCCTCGCATAGTGCTGGCTGGTCCCTGCCCGGCCGGGTGGCGGGCGGAGGCCGGTCAGCAGCGCAGGACGACGGTGCGCAGGGCGTCCAGGGCGTCGGGGGCGTACGGCGCCCCGTGCGGCGGGGGGACACGGCGGCCCGGGAGGACGGCGGGCGTCGGCGTCCGCCCGGGCGTGGAGCGCGGCGGCGGGGCGACCGTGCGGTGGAAGCCGCCCACGGTGGGGCGCAGCGCCGTGTCCAGGGCGTCGAACTCGAAGGTCTCCGCGGCCGCCACGGCCGGTGCCGTGGCCGTCCCGGTGGGGGTGCCCGGCACCACCAGGACGACGAGCAGCAGCACGACGATCCGTAGCCAGGCGGGGCCGAACGGGAGGCTTCGTGTGCTGCTCATGGGAGGTGGTCTCCCCGCGACACGCCGACCGTTCAGCATGGTGGGGGCGAGAACCACCCGTTCGGATCACAAGGGGGCGAAGGGGTGGGAAGGGCGGTGAAGAGGAGTGAATGGGGTGAGAGAGTGAAGTGCCGTGAAGTGCCGTGAAGTGCGGTGAAGTGCGGTGAAGTGCCGTGAAGTGCAGTGAAGTGGGGTGAAGTGTGGTGAAGGAGGTGCAGGCGTGGGACGGCCTGGCCGCCGTCAGCTGCCCGAGGCCTGCTTCCTCGCCTTGGCCGCCGCCTTCATCTCCTGCTTGTGCGCCCGCACCTTGGCCAGCGACTCCGGTCCGGTGATGTCGGCGACGGAGCGGAAGGAGCCGGACTCGCCGTAGGCGCCGGCCGCCTGCTGCCAGCCCGTCGGCCGCACGCCGAGCTGCTTGCCGAGGAGCGCGAGGAAGATCTGGGCCTTCTGCTTGCCGAAGCCGGGCAGTTCCTCCAGCCGCGCGAGCAGCTCCGTGCCGGTGCCGATGCCTTCCCAGACGGCGCTCGCGTCACCGTCGTGGTGTTCGACGAGGTACTGGCACAGCTGCTGGATGCGCTTGGCCATGGAGCCCGGGTAGCGGTGCACCGCCGGCTTCTCGGAGAGCAGGGCGGCGAAGGCCTCCGGGTCCTGGGCGGCGATCTCGTGGGCGTCGAGATCGTCGGCGCCGAGCCGGTCGGCGATCGTCCGGGGCCCCTTGAACGCCCACTCCATGGGCACTTGCTGGTCCAGCAGCATCCCGACCAGCGCGGCGAGCGGCGAGCGCCCGAGCAGCGCGTCGGCCTCGGGGTCCTGGGCGAGGTGAAGAGTGACGTCCATGGTCCGATCATCCCGCGCGCGAGGGCGGCGTGCCCGCCGGCGCCTCGGTGGCCGACCTGGTGGCGCCTCGGAAGTCGACCTGGTCGACCTGGTGGTCTGGTGGGTCTGGTGGGTCTCGCCGGCCTCAGCCCGCCCGCCAGTACCCCAGCGCGTGCGTCCGCTCCTTGGGCACGCCCAGGTCCCTGCGCACGTGGGCCGAGAGCGTGCGGGTGGTGCGCGTGTCGCAGGCGATCCAGACGTACGGGTGCGGGGTGGCCGTCAGGAGGTCCGGGAGTTCCGCCTTCACCCGGTCCACCAGCGCGGCCCCCGCCTCCCGCCGGGGCACGCGCCGCACCTCGTGCCGTACGGGGTCGACCCGGAGGGGGAGGTCGTCGGCGCCGCCCTCGAACCAGACGGTCGCCGGGGCGGAGCCGAGGGCGCCGAGCAGGGAGTTGATCGCGGGGAGCGAGGCCGGGCCGCCGACCGCCAGAACGTGGGACGGCGCGGGCGCGGGCTGTTCGAAGCCGGTGCCCTGGACGGTCGCCTCGATGGTGTCACCGGGCTTCGCGGTCCGCGCCCAGTCGCTCGCGGCGCCGGCGTGCAGGGCGAACTCCAGACGGAAGGTGCCGGCCGCCGGATCGGGGTCGACCAGCGTGTACGCCCGTTGGTGCGGCTTCCCGGCGTCGGCGAACCACAGCCGCACCCACATCGTGGGATGGACGCCGGTCGCGGCGAGCAGGCCGCCGTCGGTGAGGTGCAGCCTGCGATAGTGCGGGGTGACGTCCTCGGCGCCCGTGACGGTGAGGGTGAAGTCCTTCGCCCGCATCAACTTGAGGACCGCGCCTTCCCAACCCCGCCCCTGCGCCATGGCGTCTTCACCCCTCACGTACGATTCCTCCACGAATTGTTAGGTAAGGCTAACCTAAAGATGCGAGGAGCTGCAGGGTGACGAGCGAGACCGACATGCCTGACGGCGTCTTCCGGGACCCCTGGGGCATTCCGCACCTGCGTGCCGGCAGCGCCCGGGACCTCGCCCGCCTCCAGGGACGGGTGACCGCGCGCGACCGCGCCTGGCAGCTGGAGGTCGAACGCCACCGCGCCCGCGGCACCTCGGCGTCCTTCCTCGGCCCCGAGGCGCTCTCCTGGGACCGCTTCGTGCGCCGCGCCCGCCTCGACGACACGGCCCGGCGCTGCTTCACCACCCTGGAGGAGCGGGACCCGGAGACCGCCGACTGGGTGCGCGCCTACGTCGACGGCGTCAACGAAGGCCTCGAAGGTGTCCGCGCAGCCCTCGACGGCGTCGGCGCGGGCCTGGACGGTTTCCGCGCAGCCCGGGACGGTGTCGGGACAGGCCTGGACGGTGTCCGCGCAGGGCTGGACGGTGCCCGCGCGGGCCTGGACCGCGTCGGCGGCCCGGCGCCCGAGTTCGCGCGCGTCGGCCTCGCACCCGGCCGCTGGGAGCCGTGGACCCCGCTCGCCGTCTGGCTGTCCACCCACATCCTCTTCGCCGGCTTCCCGGCCAAGCTCTGGCGCGAGGAGGCCGTCCGCCACCTCGGCCCGGACGCCGTCGGCCTGTTCGCCACCGACGGACCCGGCACCTCCGGGAGCAACGGCTGGCTGGTCGCCGGCGAGCGCACCCGCACCGGACGGGCCGTCATCGCCGGCGACCCGCACCGCTTCATCGAGGATCCCGGTGTCTACCAGCAGATCCGGCTGGCCTGCGACGAGTTCGACGTCGTCGGGCTCGCCGTGCCGGGCGTCCCCGGCATCGCCCACTTCGGGCACACCGGTACGGTCGCCTGGGCCATCACCAACGCCATGGCCGACTACCAGGACCTCTACCGCGAACGGCTGCGCCGCACCGGCGCCGGCGTCGAGGCCCTCGGCCCGGACGGCGTCTGGCGGCGCGTCGCCCGGCACACCGAACTGGTCCGCGTGGCGGGCGAGGAGACCGTCGAGGTGGAGGTCCTGGAGACCGAGCGCGGCCCGGTGATCGCCGGCGGCCCGGAGGGCCTCGACGACGGCACCCCGCTCGCCCTCGCCCTGCGCTACCCGCCCCGTGTCACCGGCGACCTGGGCTTCGGCGCCCTGCTGCCCCTGCTGCGCGCCCGCCGGGTCGCCGACGTGGACCGCGCCTTCGACGTCTGGGCGGAGCCCGTCAACGTCGTCCAGGCCGCCGACACCGAGGGCGGGCTCCTGCACCGGGTCGCGGGCCGCGTCCCGGTCCGCTCCGAGGCCAACCGCACCCGGCTCGTGGCCGCCTGGGAACCCGGCCACGAGTGGACCGGCTGGCACGAGACCCCCCGCGCCGGACTCACCGACGGCATCGCCGTCATGGCCAACCAGCGCGGCCCCGCCGGCCCGCTCGGCGTCGAGTTCGCCCCGCCCCACCGCGCCGACCGCATCCGGGCACTGCTGGACCGGCGCCGCGACTGGTCCGCGGCCGACATGCCCGAGATCCACACGGACACCCACCTGGCGTCCGCGGCCCCCCTGCTGGACCGCCTCGCCGCCCTCGACGACCTGACCGGCCCGGCGGCCGACCTGCGCGAGTGCCTCCTGCGCTGGGACCGCCGCATGGACGCCGGCAGCCAGGACGCCGCACGGTTCGCGGCCCTGCGCGGCGCACTCGTCCGCCGCCTCGCCGCCCAGCCGGCCTTCGCCCCGCTGACCGCCCCGCCCGCCTACCCCGAGGTCTTCCTGCCCTGGCTGGCCCTGCTCCCCCGGGTCGGCTTCGCCCTCGAACACCTCCTGCGCGCCGAGGAGCTGTACGGCATCGACCGGACCGCCCTGCTCCGGGAGGCCGTCGAGGAGGTCGCCGGGCGGCCGGCCGCCCGCTGGGGCGACACGCACCGCCTCGCGCCCTGGCGGGCCCTGCCCGACCCCGCGCAGGAGGCCCCGGCCCTCTCCGGCGACCACGACTGCGTGCTGTGCACCTCCGCCGTGCCCGGCTGGACCGACCTCGCCGCCCGCGGCCCGGCCGCCCGCTACGTCTGGGACCTGGCCCGCCGCGAGGACAGCTCCTGGATCGTGCCCTACGGTGCCGACGGCCACCCCGACAGCCCCCACCACCACGACCAGCTGCCCCTGTGGCTCACGGGCGAGCTGGCCCCGGTCGTCACCGACTGGGCGCAGCTGAAGAAGGAGAGCGATGTCTGACCGCCCCGGGACCGGGACCACGTCCGAACACCCGTCCGAACACTCGTCAGGACAGACCCCGTCCGAACACTTGTCGGTACAGACCCCGTCCGGGCAGCCGTCCGGGCACCCCGAGAGGGAGTCCGAGCACCCGCCCGCCTACCTGTTCGAGCGGAGGGCCGACGGCTTCGGCACCGTCGGCATCCGGTCCCTCGACGCCGAGGGCGACGCGGACGTCGTCCACGGCTGGGTGCGCGAGGAGCGGGCCGCGTTCTGGGGCATGACCGGCCTGACGCGCGACCAGGTCGCCGAGACCTACGCCCACATGGCCGGCCTGGACACCCACCACGCCTTCCTCGTCGAGCTGGACGGCACCCCGGTGGCCCTGCTCCAGACGTACGAGCCCACGGAGGACCGGGTCAGCGAGTGCTACGACGTCGCGCCCGGGGACATCGGCATCCACCTGCTCCTCGCGCCGGCCGGCGGCGACGGCCCGCGGCCGGGCTGGACGTCGGCGCTGCTGGACGCCTGCACGGCGTACGCGCTGCTCGGGCTGGACCGGCGGCGGATCGTGGTGGACCCCGACGTGCGCAACGAGAAGGCGGTCGGCCGTTTCCTGCGGCACGGATTCGAGGCCGGGCCGCTCGTCACGCTGCCGGAGATCGACCTGCCGGACGTGTACCTGCCGGAGAAGAAGGCGCAACTGGCCTTCCTCCGCCGGGAGGTAGCCTTCCCCGGGTGACCTCCCCAGGCCCGGTGACCCCCGAAGACCTCGTCGCCCACTACGGGATGGAGCCGATCCCCCGTGAGGGGGGACTGTTCCGCCGTACCTGGACGGGCCCCGAGGGGCCGGACGGCCGGACCGCCGGTTCCGCGATCGTCGCCCTGCTCACCGCGGACGACTTCTCGGCCCTGCACCGCCTGCCCGCCGACGAGGTCTGGCACCACTACCTGGGCGACCCGCTGGAGCTGCTGCTCCTCGCCCCCGACGGCACCTCCCGGACGGCCGTGCTCGGCCCGGACGTCCTCGGCGGCCAGCATCCGCAGCTCACCGTCCCCGCGCGCACCTGGATGGGCGCGCGGGTCACGGCGGACGGCGCCTGGACGTTCTTCGGCTGCACCATGGCCCCCGGGTTCACCTACGGGGACTACGAGCACGGCGACGCGGCCGGCCTCACGGCGCGCCACCCGGACCGGGCGGCCCTGATCGCGCGACTCTGCCGTCCATGACGTTGCTGACGGGCCGTCTGGCCCTGATCACGGGAGCGAGCGGCGGACTCGGCCGGGGAATCGCGCTGCGGTTCGCCCAGGAGGGCGCGGACGTGGCGCTCCACTGCCACCGGGGCGTGGAGGCGGCGCGTGACGTCGCCCGCGCGGTCGCCGGGACGGGCCGCCGGGCGGTCGTCCTCCAGGCCGACCTGTCCCGCCCCGAGGACTGCCGGCGGCTCGTGCGGGAGGCCGCCGAGTGGGGCGGCGGACGGCTGACCGCCCTGGTCAACAACGCGGGCGTACAGCCCGTCCAGGCGCTGGCGGACATGTCCGACGCCGACTGGCGGGCCGTTCTCGACACCAACCTGACCAGTGTCTTCTCCTGCACCCAGGCCGCCGCCGAGGTCATGCGCGGACAGGACGGCGGCGGCACCGTCACCCACATCGCCTCGGTCGAGGCCGGACGGCCCGCCGAGCACCACGCCCACTACGCCGCCTCGAAGGCGGCGGTCGTGATGCACGCCCGCGCGGCGGCGCGGGAGTACGGCTCCTGGGGCATCCGCGTCAACACCGTCTCGCCCGGCCTGATCGAACGGGAGGGCCTCGCCGAGGTCTGGCCCGAGGGCGTGCGGCGGTGGCGCGAGGCGGTCGCCGTCGGCCGGCTGGGCCGCCCGGAGGACGTCGGCGACGCCTGCGTCTTCCTCGCGTCCCCGCTCGCCTCCTGGATCACCGGCCACGACCTGGTGGTGGACGGCGGGGTCTCGGCCCGGCCGTCGTGGTGAGCAGGACCGCCCCGCCGTCCGTACGTATCCCCGAGCACACGAGTCCGAGGTACGGAGCGGTTGCGTGAGCGAAGGGCACGACGACGGACGACGGGACGGGACGACGGCGACCGCGGGAACCCCGGGAGCCCGAGGAGCAGCCCGAGGAGCAGCCCGAGGAGCAGCCCGAGGAGCCGCACGGACGACCGGCAGGCGGTGCGGAGCCGGCCGGAGCGGCACGGGGACCGGGGCGGCGGGTCCACGAGGCCGACGGGGTCCACGGGGTCCACGGGGCCGACGGCTTCAGGGGCTGGTGCTGCTGGGCGCCCTGCTGGTCCTGCTCCTCCTCCCGGGCGCGGGCCGGGCATCCGCCCACGCCGCCCTCCGCGACGCCGATCCCGCCGACGGATCCGTCGTCCGGTCCGCGCCCCGCGCCGTCACCCTGACCTTCACCGAGTCCGTCGGCCTGCTCGACGACTCCTTCCGCGTCCTCGACCCCGACAACCGGCGCGTCGGGACGGGCCCGGCACGACACGCGCGGGACCGGGCGGACACCGCGCGGATCACCCTGCCCGCCACGCTCGGCGACGGCACCTACACGGTGGTCTGGCGGGTGGTGTCCGCCGACAGCCACCCGATCGGCGGCGCCTTCACCTTCTCCGTCGGCGCACCGTCCGCGACCCGCGCCACCCCGCCCGCCGGCCCCGCCGAGGACCCGGCCACCGCCGGCCTCTTCAAGATCGGCCGCTATCTGGCGTACGGCGCGGCGGCCGTCCTCATCGGTACCGCGGCGTTCCTCGCCGTCTGCCGCCCGCCGGACCCCCGTCCCCTGCGCCGGCCCCTGCTGGCGGGCTGGGCCGTCCTCACCGGCTCGACGGTCCTGCTGCTCCTGCTGCGCGCCCCCTACGAGACGGGCGCGGGCCCGGCGCGGGCCCTGGACCCGTCCGGCCTGACCCGCACCCTGACCGGCCGCCCCGGCCTCGCCCTGGCGGTACGGCTGGCCCTGCTGGCCCTGGCCGCCGTCCTGTTCGTACGGCAGCGCGGGCACACGCGGATCCCCCGGACGACCCTCGCCGCCGGCGCCGTCCTCGCCGTGGCCCTCGCCCTGACCTGGGCGGCCGCCGAACACGCGTCGGCCGGCATCCAGGTCCCGGCGGCGATGGCGTCGTCGGTGCTTCACCTGCTGGCGACGGCGGCCTGGCTCGGTGGCCTGACGGCCCTGCTGACCCTGCTCCGCCGGGACGCCCTCCCGGCCCGCGTGGCGGCCCGCTTCTCCCGACTGGCCGCCGCCTCGGTCGCCGTCCTGGCGGTCACCGGCGTCTACCAGTCCTGGCGCGGCCTCGGCTCCCTCGGCGCGCTGACGGACTCCCCCTACGGCCGGCTCCTGCTCGCCAAGCTGGCCGCGGTGGCACTGCTCCTCACGGCGGGCGCACTGTCCCGACGATGGACCGCACGGCTGGCGGAGGCGGAGGCGGTCGCGGAGACCGACACGCCGCCGACGGACCGGAGAACGGCACCGGCGGAGACGGAGAGGCCTGCGGCGATGGCGGCGATGGTGAAGGCACCGGCGACGGCGACAGCGACAGCGACATCGACAGCGCACGCAGGCACGAGCCTTCGGGCACAGGTGCGGGACGGTGTCCCGCAGCCCGCCGACGACCCCCCCTCGGGCAGCCGGCCCTCCCCGCCGGACACGCTTCCGCCGGCCGAGCCGCCGCTCACGCCGCCCGGCGAGCCGCCGCTCATGCCGGTGGAGGACGCCCACCGGCGTGCCCTGCGCCGTTCGGTCCTGGCCGAGGTCGTCGTCTCCGTGGTGGTGCTCGGGCTCACCACGGTGCTGACGGGCACCCTGCCGGCCCGCGCGGAAGCGGAGGCGGCCACCGCAGGGCGGTCCACCGGCCTGCCCGTCGCCTCCGTCACCACCGTTCCCTTCGACGCCGGAGCCACCGGCGGCCGCGGCACGGTCCAGCTCACCCTCGATCCCGGCCGTGTCGGCGGCAACTCCGTCCAGGCCGTGGTCTACGGCCCCGACGGCGGCTTCGCGGCCGTCCCCGAACTCCGCGTCTCGTTCACCCTCCCCGGTCAGGACGTCGGCCCCCTCGACGCCAGGCTCACCGACCGCGGCGGCTACTGGACCGCGCCGTCCTTCAATCTGCCCGTCCCCGGCACCTGGGAGATGAAGGTGACGGTACGGACGTCGGAGGTCGACCAGGTGAGCGAGACGGCGAGGGTGCGGATCGTACGGTGAACGGACCCCCCGCCCGACCCCGCGCGCCGACAGGCCCCGTACGGGTCAGGAGGCGCCGACCGGCGTGTGGTCCTCCACGAACACCTTCAGCGCCCCGCGGTGTTCCTCGGCGTGGGCCGTGGCCGTACCACCCAGCTTCCGGACCCGGAGCAGGGTGCGGTCGAAGAAGTCCCGGCCGGCGGGCACGAGGACGGACAGTTCCAGGTCCTCGTAGAACGCGGTGAGCGTGTCGCCCTCGGCGCGGAGGGTGACGGGGAACGCCTTCCGGCCGGTCCGGCGGAGCAGTTCGTCGTGAGCGCCCTCGCTGTACGACGTCCAGTGGCCGGTGAACGGCAGGATCAGCTCCGGCCGGATCCTCCGCGCGTACGCGACCGTCATGGCCTGGAGGTCCTCCCACCAGGGCAGCCGCAGCCGCAGGGAGCCCACCGAGTACGTCCGCCCGGCACTCCGGACCCGCAGGAAATGGCCGGACTCCTCGCCCTCCTCCTGCTGCTCCTGCTCGTCCCGGCGATCGTGGTCGTCGACCTCCCCGACCTCATCAACCTCATCGACCTCGACGATGCCGTAGCAGCCGACCGGACGGTCGCCGAGGGCGGCCAGAGCCCGGACGGGGCCCCCGAGAGACACCAGGTTCCGCTCGTACAGGTAGCCCATGTGCCGTTCGTGGTCCGTCCCGCCCAGCGTCGGGGGAGCGGCCACGCTGATCGCCGCGGGGTTGTAGTCGTTGTCCGGCCGGGGGACGAGCTGCACCAGCACGGGCAGCAGCGTCTGCCGGTGGCCGCGCCCGGCCACGGACGCCCGGAAGACGTCCTTCTCCCAGCCCTCCGTGAGCCTGCCGCGAAGAAACGACCGGTACGCGGCGTCCGCGTCGTCCCACAGCGCCACCCCGATGGAGAACTTGGCCTCGGCGGCGGGGATCAGCACCATCCCGCTCCCGGGGTCCTCGGCTATCGAGCCGCCCCTCACATCCACTGCGCCCGCCGTTCTCTCGTACCTGTTCACCGCCCCCTCCCCACCCCTGCTGACCAGGGAGAACGGGCGGCAGCGACGTTATCGGACGGCCTGACGGCCGCAGTGACGGGCCGGGGCCGCACGCCCACCGCCTCCGCGGCCGCGCGGTACGGTCGGCGGGCGGTTGCCCTGGGCTGCGACTACGACTGCGACTGCGACTGCGACTGCGACTACGACTGAGACTGCGACTGCGGCCGGGCCGCGGGCCGGTGCGTTCACCCGTGTCCGACCCGGTCGCCGTCGTGACTGGGCGCCAGGGGGACGAACGGCAGCTCCGCGATCCCGAGCTCCTCACGCATGGCGGCCGCCGTGTCCTGGACGGCCACGAAGTACGTGTGCTGCGCGGTCTGGAAGGTGCCGCCCGTCACCTGCTCGCCGTCCGCCAGCAGGTCCCGCATCGTGCGGACCGTGCGGAACGCCTCGACGCCCAGCTCGACCACGCGGGGCGGAGCGAGCATCGTCAGCGCGAAGCGCTGCTCGAACAGACCGGATTCGGAGAACGCCGCACGGACCGCGCGCCTGCGCTCCTCGGACGTCTCGTAGGTGGCCTCCGCGGCGAAGCGCATGCCTTCGGTGGCACGGGCCAGGTGGGCGAGATAGCTCACGAAGGCCTCCCGCAGAACGATCTGTGCCTCCGCCTTCTGCGCCCGCCTCCAGCGGTCCCGGTCCACGACGAACGTGGCGACGATGCCGGCGAGCGCACCGGCTATGGCGCTGAGGGGCGCGGTCCAGTCCATGCGGGGACTGTAGGGGGCACGCGCCGGCCGGCGCACACCACCCGACCTGGACGCCGCCCACCGCTCTCGTGCGTGAACCGATCGGAGGGGCTCGTGCGATGAGGGAGTGAACGCCGCTCCGAGACGGAGCCCGAGTCCGAGCAAGGAGAAGACGGATGCTGCACATGATGGACCTGCCGACCCTCGTGCTGATCGCCCTCTCGGCCGCCATCTCGCTGTGGGCGCTGATCGACTGCGCCCGCACCCCCGCGGACCGCGTCCGCTTCGTACCGAAGCTGCTGTGGCTGTTCTGCCTGCTCAGCGGCTCGCTCTTCGCCGCCCTCGTCTGGTTCTACCTCGGCAAGAAGCCGATAGCGGACACCGCGAAGGGCCCGGCGGCCCAGCGGACCGAGCCCTCCGCCCACGTGCGGTAGCGGAGGGAGCGTGGCTTCGACCTTGCGGACCTGATCCTCGGCGTTCCCGATGCCGTGATCGAATCGATCACGGGTTGGGAGCCCGGGGGAGCGGCGCGGATGCGCGCCCGGTACTGCACGTGACGGGGACCATGCTCCGCAAGGTCGCGCCCCAGGTCGGCGACGCGCTCCGGGGCGATGTCTTACGCCCCCTGGGGGGCGACTCAGTGGGTCGCGAGGATCAGGCTCAGTGCCAGCAGGGCAAGTCCTGCCACGGCTACGACACTGCCGATGAGCTTGAAGAATCCGGGGCCGAGGCTGTCGGTCTCTGCGAGGCTCAGATCGCCCGTCCGCTGGCCCCTCAGCTCCAGAGCGGCTCGTCGGCGCGCCAGCGTCGCATCAACGGCACCGCGCAAGTTGAAAGCCAACCTGGCTCCCATGAAGACGGCTGCGGCACCCAGGGCTGCGAGGAAGATCAGGACTCCCGTTGGGTCGGATGAGGTTGCGGCCGACGTCGTGGCGATCATGAACATGGCACGCAGCATTGCATCCGGCTGAACCGGATGTCGGCAGATCGGTGAACTGAGACGGAAACTGAGACGGACAACGTCGAAGGACCCCACCGCGAACGGTGGGGCCCTTCGACATCGTGCCCGGTGAGGCACTGGCGGAGGATACGAGATTCGAACTCGTGAGGGGTTGCCCCCAACACGCTTTCCACATGTTCGTCTGGGGGTCCTGGGGCGTGCGGGGGCGTTCTGACCTGCGGTGCAGCTGGTCCGGGCGGGGGTTCTGAACGGTGCTGTACGCCGGTGAATGCGACCAGAACTGCAACTACGGACGTGGGAGCAGCGTGAGTGTGTCCAGCTTCTGCTCGTGGTTCCTGGCCAGCGGGGAATCGCCTCCTTACTCCCCGTTCTGCGACCAGGCCGCGGTGAGCGCGGTGACCGGGTCACTGTCGGCTGGTGCCGTGGGCCACCATTCGCCGTCGTCGTCCCGGAGGTAGGGGTACCAGCGGGCGTCAGGGCCCAGACGCAGCTGGATGCCGTGGTGGGTGAGGGTGAGGCGGTTGCGCCAGGTTCTGAGGTGTGTGGGGGAGTCGGTCATCTCGGCGAGGGCCGCGTCCACGGCGGTACGGGCGGTCCTCATCACCGTCGGATCGGGGGCGTAGGGCTGTTCGGCGACGGTGATGCCCGTGGGACCGCCGTGGCGCCAGGCGCGGGTGAGACGTGCGAAGGCAGTGGGTTTGGCGCCGGTGTTCTGGATCAGGTGGTGGAACCACTCAGGTCCGGGGTTGCTTGCGGCGATGCGGACGGCGTCCTGGTGCTGGGTCAGGTGCAGGTCGGCGGTGTCGCCCGCGAGGAGCCGGGCGGCGCGCGCGGTGGCATCGGCCATGAGGCGTGCCAGGTCCGCGGCGGCCAGGCCGGTGCCGGGGGGCGGGGCGACGGGCAATGCTGTGGTGTAAGCGGCGGGTTCCGGGAGTTCGGGCAGTGCGGGGGGCTCTTCGGCCCAGTGGGCGTACGCGGCGGCGGCCGGGGTGCCGGCAGGTGCCGGTGGGGCGGCGGTCTCCTGCGCTGCCGTACGGCGTGCGCGTAGCTGGGCGAAGACCTCCTCGCGACCGCGGCCGCGCAGCGTGAAGAGAACGAATGGGTCGGTGTCGATGGTGGCGGCGATGGCGTAGCAGAGCGCGGCGGCGTGCTTGCAGGGGTGTCCCCAGTCGGGGCAGGAGCACTCCGGATCGAGCTCGGTGGGCAGTGGGAGCAGTGGGACGCCTGCGTGCCGGGCGTCGTCTACGAGTTCGGCGGACATCTCGTCGTCGAGAAGTGCCGCGAGATGTCCGGCGCGGGCCGCGATCGTGTCGAACAGGGCGTCCCACTGAGGGTCAGTGAGGACGGGCAGGTGGACGGCGCAGCGGTAGGGGCGGGGCCTGCTGCCCTGGACGGCGGCTTTGACCTGGCCGGGGGCGATGGTGACGGCGCCGACCATGCCCTGGCGTGCGTAGGTGCGTCCGCGGGACAGGCGTCCCGAGTCCAGGGTGGAGTCCTCCAGGGCCGTCACCCATGCCCGGCCCCACCAGGTCGCGGCGAAGGCATGCCTGCCGCGGGCGGGCGCGCGGCGCTGGCCGGGAAACGAAGGGCTCATGTCTGCCTCCCCAAGGCGACGAGTTCGGCGAGGTCGGCATCGGACAGTTCGGTCAGGGCAGCCTCACCGGAGCCGACGACGGCGTCGGCGAGCGCGCGCTTGGACTCGAGAAGCTTCGCCACCTTGTCCTCCACGGTGCCCTCCGCGAGGAGTTTGTGGACCTGTACGGGCTTGTCCTGGCCGATGCGGTAGGCGCGGTCGGTGGCCTGGTCCTCGACGGCCGGGTTCCACCAGCGGTCGTAGTGCACGACGTGGGTGGCGCGGGTGAGGTTGAGGCCGGTGCCCGCGGCCTTGAGGGAGAGCAGGAACACCGGCACCTCGCCGCGCTGGAAGCGGTCCACCATCTCCTCGCGCGCGGCGACGTGGGTACCGCCGTGCAGGAAGAGGGTGGGGACTCCTCGCTCTGCGAGGTGCTTCTCCAGCAGGGTCGCCATCTGCTTGTACTGGGTGAAGACCAGCACCGACTCGCCCTCGGCGGTGATGGTGTCGATCAGTTCGTCGAGCAGGTCGAGCTTGCCGGACCGGCCGCGCAGCGGTGTCGACTGGCTCAGGTACTGGGCGGGGTGGTTGCAGATCTGCTTCAGCGCGGTGAGGAGCTTCAGAACCAGACCGCGGCGGGCGATGCCCTCGGCTTCGGCGATCTTCGCCATGGTTTCGCGGACCACTGCCTCGTACAGGCTTGCCTGCTCGGCGGTCAGAGGTACGACGCGGTCGGTTTCGGTCTTGGCGGGCAGTTCGGGTGCGATGCCCGGGTCGGACTTCCTGCGGCGCAGCAGGAACGGGCGGACAAGACGGGACAGCCGGTCGGCAGCCTGTGGGTCCTCGCCCGACTCGATCGCTCGGGCGTGCCGGTCGCGGAAGGCCGTGAGCGGGCCGAGGAGTCCGGGGGTGGTCCAGTCGAGGAGCGCCCACAGTTCGGAAAGATTGTTCTCCACGGGGGTGCCGGTGAGGGCGACGCGGGCGCGGGCGGGCAGGGCGCGCAGCTCACGGGCGGTGACGGCGTAGGGGTTCTTGACGTGCTGTGCCTCGTCGGCGGCGATCAGCGACCATGCGTGCTCGGTGAGGGTCTCCCGGTCGCGGCGCAGGACGCCGTAGGTGACCAGGACGATCTCGTCATCGGCGAGGTCCTTCAGGTGGCGGTCGCCGC
Organism: Streptomyces sp. NPDC088812; assembly: GCF_044750285.1. Lineage (NCBI taxonomy): Bacteria > Bacillati > Actinomycetota > Actinomycetes > Kitasatosporales > Streptomycetaceae > Streptomyces > Streptomyces sp. NPDC088812. The sequence goes on from NZ_JBIVJP010000008.1 coordinate 257,318, forward strand.
CGTGGTAGCGGCGCACGGGGATGGAAGGCGCGAACCTGGCCGCCTCGCGCTGCCAGTTGCCGAGCAGGGAGGTGGGGCAGACGACGAGCGTGGGGCCGGCGGTGGCGGGGTCGGTCTGGCGGTGCAGGTGCAGAGCGAGCAGGGTGATGGTCTTGCCCAGGCCCATGTCGTCGGCGAGGCAGCCGCCGAGGCCGAGTGCGCACATCTCGGCCAGCCAGGCCAGGCCCCGCTTCTGGTATGCGCGCAACGTGGCCCTGAGTGCGGTGGGCTGGGGCACGGGGTGCGGGACTCGGGATCGCGGATACGAGCGACCAAGTCGCCGAGCGCACCAACCGCCGCACAGGGGACCCGGTCACCGTCCTGCTCGGCCTCGCCGGTCAGCGCGGCGCTCAACGCCTCCATGGGGGTGAGCGGTTCCATCCGGCGTCGCTTGGCACGGGCCACGAGCTTCGGGTCGGCGACCACCCACTGGTCGCGAAGCCGGACGAGGGGACGGCGTGACTCTGCGAGAGCGTCCATCTCGGCCTCGGTGAGCGGCTCGCCGCCAAGGGAGATTTGCCAGCGGAAGTCGAGGAGGGCCTCGGTGTCCAGCAGGCCGCCCGCGGTGGAACCGGGGGCGGTGCGCTGCCCGATCTCCGCGGTCGCGGTGAGCGCCTTGACCAGGTCACGCGGCCAGTGCACGTCGACACCGGCCGCGCGCAGCGCGTTCGTGGCGTCCCCGAGGAGATCGAAGGCTTCGTCGTCGGTCAACCGGAGCTGATCGGGAGCGGCATCGTTGAGCAGCCTCCGCAGCGGGTGCCAGGCGCGGGCGCCGCGGCGCAGGGCGAGAAGGGTCTCGGTCTCGGCGCGTGGGCCGAGCAGCCGCTCTACTTCGGTCGGCTCGCTCCAGAGTCGTGCGGCCTCGATGACGAGCGCCGGGTCCGCCGCGGTGTGCAGTTGCAGGACGGCACGGAACTGCCGTCGGCGTCCTACAGGTACATCGACGCGCAGGGAGACACCGACCTCGGCGGTGAGCGCCGCCTGGGTTTCCTCGGCCCATTCACGCAAGGTGGGCACGGCGCGGGTCTCGCGCCAGGCGTACGGCAGCGCTCCCATGGCGAGCGGCGCGGCCGGCGTACGGACCAGATCATCGGCGACCGCGTCGCAGAACTGGCGTACCAGCGCAGCCGGTTCGGCGATCCGTACCGGAGCAGGGCCAGGCTCGGGCAGGCAGTGGGCGTGTGGCGGGAAGGCGGCGGCCAGGGCGTCCAGCGCCTGGCGCTGGGCGGCGGTGCAGGGACCCACCCGCCAGGTGTCGTAACCGGCGGGGGTGAGCGCCGGGTGGAGGCGGCCGTCGGCGAGCAGCCGCAGCGCGAAGCGAGTGGCGGCCTGCCAGGCGGCGCCGGAGGGATGCGTCGGCTCCGCATTGGCCAGGGCGGAGACAGCGACGGCGACAGGCAGCGCATAACCCTCGACCCTGCGCCGCCTGACCGAGCGGCCGTGCGGCAGAACCAGCTCCACCGCCTCGGTCTCAAGGCCAGTGGGCGCCATACTGTCTCCGGCTGCTGCCCCGGTCGGCTTCCACAGCAGCAGCCGCCCAAGGCGGGCGGGCTCACCGGGCAGGAACACCGCCGCCCAGCCTGCGCCGAGCAGCTCCCTCACGAAGGCGGACGTTTCCTGCCGGGCCAGCGGCGGTGCGCTCTTCGAGCCCGTACTCGGCTCTTGTACGACGACTCGTGCCACTCTCTTCCGCCCTGTCGCTTGCCGGACCCTCCCCTGGCCCGCTCACTACCGAACCCCACCAGGCAACGTCACACGCTGGCAACCGTGGGCCTTGGCTTGACTGCTGGCGACAGCGCCACGACGGATACGCCGCTGCTGAACACACTGGTCCTCAACCGTACGGTGCGGCGCTACGGCGAGGCCATGAGCACCTGGGACCCAGCCGCGCTGAGAGGCGTTGATCGAAGAGGCCACCGTCGACGCCTACGGCGAGGATGAGCCCAGCTCACCGGCTTCTGGACCGGCCGCTGCCTGTTCCCGCCCCGAGGGCTGGAACTGGCAGCACGTAGCGCGCATACCGCAGTATGCTTGCGGCTATGGCAGACACCACGCGCATCACGGTGACACTCCCCACCGAGCAGGTGGCGGAGCTGAAGAAGATCACGGACAACATCTCCGGCTACGTGGCCGAAGCGGTCGCCAGGCAGATCCGGCACCAGCTCCTGGGGGCCGACCTGCGCAACCATACAGACGAGTACGGGGCCTTCAGCGAGGAAGAGCTGGCCGAGGCGCGGGCGCGGATCTTCGGTACGACGCCGGCCGCCGGCGGCGCGAGCGCCGCGTGAGCGGGCACATTGAGACCGTCGTCCTGGACTGTGAGGGGCTGTCGGCCTGGGTGGCGCAGGACCGGAAGGTTCTGGCGATGTTCCAGGTGTTCCACGACATGGGAGCGGACCTTGTCGTCAGCGCCAACACCATCGTGGAGGTGAGCCACGCCAGGGTGAACCCGCCCCGACTGCAATGGGCGCTCTCCCGGGTCAAGGTGGAGCCGATCACGGAGGCGGCGGCGAAGGCGGCGGCACAACTGCTCAAGGTCTCCGGTCTGCACGGACACAAGTACGCGATCGACGCCACTGTCGCGGAAGTGGCCTTGCGCCAGCCTGGCCCGGTCGCCATCCTCACGTCGGATGTCGACGACATGACCCGGCTGTGCGGCAGCAAGGTCCGGATGATCGGGCTATGACCGGGCGATATCGTCCCGGGACCATGGACAGATCCGCGATCTGCCGAGAACCGGAGTCGCCGCAGGCCAGCCCGCGATGGGTGAACAACGCATCGACGGATGCGGCCGCGTTCGGTGTCAAAGCTCCTCAGGGTCTTCGCCGGTCGCCCTGTAGGGCGTGAGCGTGCGCCTTGCCTGCTTGAGGAAACGTCCTAAATGTCGCATATAAGCGCAACCGAAACTGCAACCACGGCATGCCGAAGAGCTGGACCGCTATGAGCGGTCCAGCTCTTCGTTTCGCCTGTTCAGGCGGCTGCGGAGGATACGAGATTCGAACTCGTGAGGGGTTGCCCCCAACACGCTTTCCAACTGTCCGCGCGGCTGTACGGGGACGTCCGTGGACGTTCACACGGCAGGTCAAGCGGGGGGCGTGTACGGCGGTGAACGGTGGCGGCCGTCAGCGCACTGGACAAGGACCAGGACAACGAGCAGCACGGGAAGAGCCAGGCTGACACGGTCCTCATGCCCGCGCCGGGCAGCGACCTCTGCCCCTTCGGCTAAGGGGGACTGTCGGTGCGGTCTGTTCAACTGGAGGTGGCGCTCCTTCAAGTGGCGCCTGACGTAGGCGCTAGACCCTTAATTTTGCCTGTGATATTTTCGTGGCTATGGTTAATGCCGAGGTGGAGCGGATCTGCGGTGCCATGGCGGATCTGTGCGAGCCCCTGCACGACGCCTTCGCGCGTGCGGGTGAAGAGAACAAGAGGCGCAACGGTGATCTGACCGGCCGTGACTACGGTTGGCTCGCCACGCACAACGTCCGTGGCCGTGCCCACCTCTACCTGACCGAGGCGGAACTTGGGGTGTGGAGGCTCACTGGCATGCACCGGCGCAACGGCGAGCTGTGGGTGTCGGACGGTAATCACAGGGCTCGCGTCCTGCATGCCCCTTCGGAAAAAGACGTGCCCGCGCCGGGGCACAACGCCCAACGGCGTGCCTTCTATGCAAACGACCCGTTGTCCACCTTCGAGGGCATGGAACCCCTGTGGGGGCCCGTCAATGATCGCCTGCTCGTCCTGTGGCGCCTCGACGCCGAGACGGGTGCGCCGGCGTTCCGTGTGGTGCGGCCGATCGGCGCGTGGAAGTACGGCCGGAAGGAGAAGATCGACATCGACTTCCCGTTGCCTCAGACTGCCTCTGCCATGAGTGATCTGGCGTTCCAGCCTACGGATGCAGGTATCCACCTGAACATCCCTGCGAGCAAGGAGGAGGGCAATGCCTACGGTGCTGGCGGCATCTCCGGGTGAACGCCTGCGCACGCTTCGAGAGCTGCTGGGCCTGACGCAGGCCCAGCTTTCGAAGATGTCTGGGGTTGGCGCGTCGTGGATTTCTGAGGTCGAGAACGGCTACAAGGACCACGACGATGCCAAGCTTCAAATGATCGCCGATGGGACTGAGACGCCCTTCGGATTCTTTTACGTTCAGCCGAAGTCTGTCCCCCTCGACTCACTTCGGTTCCGAAAGCTGGCTTCTGCCAAGCGGACGGTAACCAAGCGCGTGCACGCGTTTTACAGCGAAAGCTATCGGGTCTCCGAGGACATGTTGACCTCGGAGCGATATCCGACCCCTCCCCTGCCGTACGCCACGGCAGATGAGGTAACTGACGAGGAGATTGAAGAACTAGCTAATCTTACGCGGCAAGCACTCCGATTGGCGCCAGACCAACCCATTCCGCACCTGACTCGTGCGCTAGAGCGGGGTGGCATTGCGGTGGCTCCAATCGTGCTGAAAGATCCAGCTGGCGGGGAAGGTCAGGCCACTAGTAACCATTTCGGCGTCTCGTATTGGGGTGGCTTGGGTGATGTGGCGCTTATCGGATACTTCCCGGGAAGTCATGGGGATCGTGACCGTTTTACCCTTGCCCATGAGGTTGGGCACCTAGTGCTTCATACTTTCCGTCCGCGTGCGGAAGACCCCGAGGGTGAGGCTAATAGATTCGCCTCAGCATTGCTAGTGCCGCGCGAGCGTGCAATAGAGGCAATCTCGGAACGCATGACATTGACTGAATATGCTCGCCTTAAAGCAACTTGGGGCGTTTCTATTCAGTCTTTGATCATGCGCGGGGCGGCCGTTGGCGTCATCGACGAAACGAGAAAGCGTTCACTCTACGTGCAGCTTTCTCAGAGAGGTTGGCGCAAGCAAGAGCCAGTTCATGTCGGCAAGGAGGAGCCGCTTCTCTTGTGGACGCTATTGTCCCGTCAGTTTGGGGTCAAGCCCTACGTTCCTGCTGCTGAGAAGCTGGCAATTCCGCCTACCGTCTTGCGCTCAATTGCGCCAACGCCAGAGAAGACCCGGGTGGATTATCCGCCTCCGCCTGTCTCGCGTAAAAGTGTTGCTCAACGGAACGTCGTCGACTTTCGGTCGCGGAAGCTCCGGTCAGGTCAAGAGAGTCCCCGCATGGTTCAATGAGTAATAAGTCTATGCGGAGATTCGGTGACGGCCTCTTCGTGAGGCTATTTCATTTTGACCGGTAGACGCGCGTAGAAGATGAGGGGCCCGGACGCGATGTCCGGGCCCCTCGCAGTCTATAAGGTGATAGATCGCTCACCGCTGACAGAAGGCCACGGAAGCATCGTCACCGGACTTGTAGCGTGGCCATCGTTGGCCGTTCGGGTCTGTGGCCTCCACCTGTCGGACGTTGTTGATCAGCTCTTGCGGGCCTCCTGCTCGAAGTACCGTAAAAACTTCGGGCCAGGTCGCCATGCCATAGTCCGTCACAAGGCAGGCCGCACCGTCAGACAGTAGAGCGGCGGCGCGCAGGTCTTGAGTGGGAGTACTGCCGGTCAGCGCATATTCCGCCGCTTCTGGGCTGGCAGCCGCGACCCAATATCCAGTTGCCGTGTTGCGGGTCTGTCGCTGCGCGATTACCAAGCGGCGTAGGGCTTCCTCGTGCTCTGCCGTATGGTTCTCGTGCCGTCCGACTTCGGCTCTCAGCTCAGGCAAGATTTGGTCCACACGGAGATCAGTGATCACCGAGAAACCCTGATTTCCTTCAAGCACGATGGGTGAGTCCGCCAAGACCAGGTAATCAAAGGATTCTTGGCTTTGGCGGAGGACCGCGACTGTGGCCGATGGCGTCCCAGGGTTCGCCAAGTCGCACTCTGGGTGCAGTGCCGCCACCCGTTCGAGCGCACTCGCCAAGCCAGCCTTAAGCGAGACGCCCGGGTCCGTAAGAGCAGCCATAAGCTGACTGCCCAGGTGGGCCACGTACCACGGGACGCCATGGTGGCATCCCGTGTCCAGACCCACCGTGCTGAGTCCGTCCAGCACGACGGCAAGAGTCGGTGTGGCGCCCACCCAGTCTTCGTTGGGAGCGGCTCCACCGGGTTGGGTGTCAATGGCGACGCGCATGCTCAGCCTTCGTGTCGGTAAAACGGGGTGACGCGTCGACTCTCTAGCACTTCGAGCGTCTCTGGGTTGTAGCGGCATGAGATCAGAGTGGAGAAGCGGCGCGTGCGGACTTCCCGGTAGAGCTCTGCCAAGTTGTTCTCCAGGAAGTGGACGACTCCGTTGGCTCCGATGGCGTGGATACCAGCGACGTAGAGGAATGTCCCCTTGCCATCCAGTCGGGGGAGTCGCCCCAGATAGCCAATGTCGCCGGCCGACCCGTCCTCGTCTTGAGGGGATCGGTATTCCTTGCCTGCCGCGTGGTCGACCAGGTGCCACGCTCGGTCTTTCGCAAACCGAAGGTTGTCGTCACCTTCGAGCACCTGCGCCACGATCGGGGACAGACGGGGGCCGCAGACGACGACGTGGTTGTCCCGGTTGAGGTTGACGATGCCGGTGGGCGGAATCACCTCGTACTGAGTCTCCAACTTCATGCCACCTAGCAACTTGCGCAGGTGCTCGAAGTTGTTGAGGTCCTCCCGAGTGACTACCTCGCTGGGGTGCTGGTCGGCTGCCTTCCCCGCTTCGTACTTGCCACCAAGTGACACCGTGACCAGGTCCGTGCCGAAGAACGCGCGCTCTGGCGGGGGGCCGGACGAAGCGAGCTGACCTACGCGCCCCCGACTGACGCCGAGTCGCTTCGCGATCTCGGCTTGGGTCATGCCCGATCCCTGGGCCTCTTCGATCGCTTCCCGGCGGACGCGGGACAGCTCGTTCACGTGGCTTTGGTACCGCGCCATCAGGTCGATTGCGGCTCTGGCGCGGTCAACGGGGTCCGTGATCCCGGAGACCTTCTCCATGTCGTCCTGCACGTCTCTCCGATCGTCGCCTAGGGGGGCTATCTGACTCTATCGCGAGAGGGGGTTGCGCGCAGCTTCGAGTTTGCCTACCGTACCTATCAAGCGGCTCGGCAACCCCCCCTAGGCAAGATGGAGGAGTGGTCCGTTGTAGCGGCTTGACCTGCACGAAAGCGTCCGGAGGAAAGCCCGAAGGGGTGAGTACAAAGCGAGCGCCTGCGGCTTGAGAACTCAACAGAGTGCCTGGGAGGCCGTCCCTCCCCTGCCAGCAAGAGGACGGATGCGTGCGGGTGCGTCCCGTACGCGACAGCGCGACTCAATCCCGCAGCGCTTCGCTGCGGCCGGTTGCCTCCGCTGCTCGTCTCGTACGAGCAGCGCTGAGGGGAGCCGGAACGGGCCGGACCCGGAACCGAGGGGAGAACCTCGTGCCGAAGTGCAGCTTCACCGCCGAAGAGATCGCCGACCCCCTGACCCCTGGGGAGAGCACGAGCGCGAGCGGCACGTTGAGCGCATCCTCGCCGCAGGCCACCAAGAAGGCGGTCGAGCGCAGCTTGCGCAGCAGGGGATACGAGCCGATCGACAAGATCACGATCACCCAGAAGTAGGCATACCTGCCTGCCCACCTACACCCGATGAACGGCGCGAGCCCCCGGAGGTGCAACTCCGGGGGCTCTGTTCGGGCCGTTTCACCTGCTAGGGAGACCACGACCCAATGAACCACATCGTCACTGTTCAGGACGCTGTTACGGCGTTCGCCGACTGGATCGAACCGACCAGTGCGGAGCTGGACGCGATCGAGCAGGAGATGCCCGTCGTCCTGGCGGACGTCGACCTGCTCGACGCGCACATCGCCACCCTCGACCGCATCCCGTCCGAGCTGGACGTGCGCCGCATCCGCCGGGCCCGTCGCCGGGCGCTGGCCGCGCGGGTCGCGCTGGTCAACCGCGCGGCTGGTACGAGCCTGCCGGGGGGTGCCGCGTGAGCGCCACCGACCGGGACCTGATCACCGCGCACGCGGAGGTGAAGGCGGAGATCGCCCGCACGGACGCGAAGACGGCGCTGCTGCTGGCGTTCGTCGGCGCGGTCCTCGCCGGGACCTGGACCGTCGCCCGCGACGTCCCGCTGAACCTCGCCGCCTGCCTCACGGGCGGTGCCGGTCTGGCGCTGCTGGTCGGCGCGGCCTGGCTGCTGCTGCGGTCGGTGCGCCCGAACCTGAGCGGCCGGCACGGCTTCCCCCTGTGGGCCACTCTCACCCCGGACGAGGTCACCGCCACCGTCAACGGCGGGGACCTCGCCGCCGACATCGCCGGCCTGTCCCGGCTGGCGGTCGCCAAGTTCACCTGCCTGCGCCGCGCGGTCGACCTGACCTGCGCCGGCGGGGCGCTGCTCATCCTCGCCGTCCTGCTCGCCGTAGGGGGTGCCGTGTGAAGGCGAAGACCGTTCTGCCGGCCGTGGCCATGACGGCGGTGTCCATGGTGCTCACCCTGGCCGTGGTCGTGATGTGGCTGGGCGGTGCGATGCCGTGGCCGGTCGCCCTGGTCGTCGGTCTCGGCATCGACGGGGGATGGCTCGCCACCCTCGCCTATGAGCGCCGTCTGGCCGCGCAGGGCGACCACAGCCACGCCGTGACCGCCGTCGGGTGGGGCTTCGGCCTCATCGCCACGGGCGTCCTGGTCGCGCACGCACTGACCGCCGAGCACTCCGCCGGCGCGTGGCTCGCGGTGGCGTGGCTTCCGGTCGCTGCCAAAGCCTTGTGGCTGGTGCACGGGCTGTGGGAGCGGACCGCGCTCACCCCGGGCGCCCTCGGAGCGATCCGCGGCATTCAGCAGGAAGCGCGCGACGAGGCGGCGGTGGCCCGCGCCCGGTTGCGGGCGGAGGCGGCCACGGAGGAGACGCGGCTGACGGCCGTGACGGCGGCCGGCGCGCGCGTCGCACGCGTCCAGGCCCGGACCGCCGCAACGCTCGCGGGGGCGTGGTCGACGCTGGAAACGGCCCGGACCGGTGAGGACACCGGCAGGGCGCTGACCAGCGTGACGGGCCGCGTCACACCCGGCGTCACGCCCCGGTGGGAGCTTCCCGTGTGGGGGCCGACGGAGCCCGTTCCCGCGCTGGAGGCGGGGCCCGCGCTCACCGATGCTCAGCTTGACGCGCTGGTCGACGAGATCCGTCACAGCGAGACGCCGGCTCTGTCCTACCGGGAGATGGCCGTGCGCTTCCGGGCGGCCGGCCACTCCGCCAGCGAGGTGCGCCTGCGGGCCGCGTGGAAGCGGGTGGTCGCATGAGCACTATCGGTACGACGCTGGTGAAGTCGTTCAGCTTCGGCGGGGGTGTGCAGTCAACGGCTGCTCTCGTCCTGGCGGCCCGGGGTGAGCTGGACTACCGCACGTTCCTCATGGCGAACGTCGGCGACGACTCCGAGCACCCCGGCACCCTGGCATACCTGCGCCAGTACGCCATCCCCTACGCCGAAGCCAACGGGCTGGAGCTGGTGGTTCTGGACCGGGTGATGAAGCGCTCGGGTGAGGTCCGCACGCTGTATCAAGACCTCACCCGGGAGGGCTCGCGGTCGCTGAAGATCCCAGTACGTATGTCGAACGGGGCCCCCGGCACCCGCTCGTGCACCGCCCAGTTCAAAATCAAGGTCATCGCCGACGAACTCAAACGGCGCGGCGCCACCAAGGAGGCGCCGGCCACGGTCGGTATCGGCATCAGCCTCGACGAAATCCACCGGGCGAACAACCGGCGCTGCGAGCCGCACGAGCGGATCGAATACCCGCTGCTGGAACGCGGCATCCGCCGTATCGACTGCGCCCGCATCATCCGCGCAGCGGGCCTGCCGGTGCCGCCCAAGTCGTCGTGCTGGTTCTGCCCCTTCCACCGGCCCGAGACCTGGCACGACATGCGCCGCAGTGAGCCCGAGCTGTTCGAACGCGCCTGCCAGCTCGAAGAACTCCTCAACCGCCGCCGTGACGAACTCGGCAAGGACCACGTCTGGCTGACCCGGTTCAACCGGCCACTCCGCAAGGCCATCCCGGACGGCGTCGACACCCTCCCGTTCGACGAATGGGACTCCGGCTGTGACTCCGGCTGGTGCATGACCTGACCCCATCGCACCCGACCCTCATCAAGGAGAAGTCAGGCATGAGCAACTCCGAGATCCGCCGCCTTGACCGTGAGATCGAAAAGGCCACAAGGAAGCTGGATGCGGTCCGGCGGGGTGAGTGGTGGCCGCTGAACGGCAGCGAGCGCCGGGCCATGGCCCGCGCGCTGGCGGGCGGCGCCTACCAGATCACCCGGGGCCGCAGCGCGGGCCGTGCCGAGCAGCGCATGGACACCACCGGCACGACCGCCGAGACGCGGCTGACCGCCGAACTGGCCGCGCTGCACGCCGAGCGGCAGCGGCTGATCACGGAGGCGGCCCGCGCCAAGGCCGCCAAGAAGTCGTCCGGCTGGTGGTGACCAGCCCCACCCCCGTGCACGCCGGGGTGGCCGCTCTTTCCACGGACCCGGCCACCCCGGCACCTGCACTCCCCTTTACTCCCGCCCCGCAGGGGCAGTCAGGAGCAGTACCCAGCATGTCTGAGAACGTCGTTCACCTCCACAAGCCCACCGACCCCCCGACCGACGGCATGGCACCGACGGTGCTCACCGTCGTGCCGGACCCGTCGCCGGCGCCGCCCGTGCCGCTGTGGGTGCGCTCGGGGCGCGCGGTGCGCACGGCCGTCCGCCACGAGACGACCCGCGCGACTGTGCGGGCGGTGGCCCGGCACAGCCTCTACACGTTCAACGGCGGGCGGATCGTGGCCCGACGCACCTGGGACGGCCGCACCGGGGCCCGGTACGAGCGGATGATCCGCGCGGCGGAAGCCGCGGGGAACCTGGAAGCGGCGCAGGAGTGGGAGGAGCGTCTGACGCGGTTCCGTGCGGCCCGTCACCACCGCCGCATGGACCTGCTCCACTCGCCCGTGGACGCCGCCAAAAGCGTCGCCGTTGGCGCGGGCATGAGCGTCGGTGCGCTGGTCGCCCTCGGTGTCGTCATGGCGATCAGCACCGGTGAGGTGCGGGACGTGGTCACGCCGCTGTCCGCGACCATCGACTTCATCGCCCTGCTGATCCGCATCGTGCAGATCGTCTGGGGACCGGCGCTCACCATCGGCCCGTTCCTCGCCCTGCTGGCCCTGTGGTCGGTCGGACGCAAGCAGCACGCCGCCCCCGCCTGGGCACTGCCCGCGAACGTCCGCTCGGGTGAGGGCGAGCCGATCACCCCGTCCATCGTGGTCAAGGCACTGCGTGACCTCGGTGTCCCGGCCCTGGCACGGGCCATCAAGGAGATGGGCGACGCCGGCGCCTCGATGCTCGGGCCGATCAGGATCGCCGGATGCGGCGTGGAAGTCGACGTCACCCTGCCCTCTGGGGTGGCGACGAACGAGGTGCAGCAGCGCCGCCGCAAGCTCGCCGAGAACCTCACCCGGCACGAGCACGAAGTGTTCATCACCATCCCCCAGGCCGCGCGCACGGTCCGGCTGTGGGTCGCCGATTCCGGGGCGCTGGACGAGCCGATCGGCCCGTCGCCGCTGGTCACCGACGAGACGATGACCGCGAACTACAAGACCGGCAAGGCGCCGTGGGGGCAGGACCTGCGCGGCGACGCCGCCGCGATCAGCCTGTATCAGCGTCACCTGCTGGTCACGGGCCTGTCCAACCAGGGCAAGACCGCCGCCCTGCGCGCGCTCGCCCTGTGGCTGGCCCTGGACCGGTCGGTGCAGTTCTGGATCGCCGACCTCAAGGGCATCGGTGACTGGGCCATGTTCGACGGCATCGCGCAGGTGCTGATCGAGGGACCGTCCGACGACCACGTCATCCAGGCGACCGAGATGGTCGAGGACGCGGTGGAGGAGATGAACCGGCGGATCGAGGAACGCCGCCGGGACCCGAGCATCGTGTTCGAGCCGCTGATCGTGGTGGTGGACGAGGCACAGTTGGCGTTCATGTGCCCGGTCGTCGGCGACGACAAGCGGCCCTACGGCGGCTCCAAAGCAACCTCCCGGTACTTCATGGCGGTCCGCAAGGTCCACAACCAGGGGCGTGCGGTCGACGTGCTGATGTGGCAGGGCACGCAGGACCCCACCGACCAGAACCTTCCCAAGCTGGTCCGCGAGGGCGCGCACACCCGCGCGTCCCTCGTGCTGGGCACCGAGTCACAGGCCCGCATGGCGCTGGGAGACAAGGCCGTGGACGGCGGCGCCGCCCCGCACCTGCTGCGCCAGGGTCTGGACAAGGGAACCCTCGTGGTCGCCTCCGACGGCATCACGATCCCCGCCGGGCAGGCGTCCATCACCGTGCGGACCCACTTCATCGACGACGAGCCGGCCGCCGAGATCGCCGACCGGGCCAAGGCCCTGCGCGACGGCCTCACCACCCTGCGCGTGGTCGACCAGGGCGAGGAACGCGACGCGCTCGCCGACGTCGCCGCCGTCCTCGGAGACGCCCCGCGGCTGCGGACCAACGAGGTCCTCAAGCGGCTGCACGCCCTGGACTCCAGCGTCTACGGCGACCAGTGGACCAACGACCGGCTCAAGCGGCTGCTGGAGGAGCACGGCGAGGAGCCGAAGAAGTCGAACGGGGTCATGGTCGTCCACCGCGATCACGTCCTGCGGGCCCTCGCCCACCGCGACACCGAAGGTTCCGCTTCCACCACCGACTAGCGGGGAGCAACAGCCGTCCGGCCCGGGGAGGCGGGGAGAACTCCCCAACCCCCTCCCCACTCCGTCTCCCCCACGTTGATCAGCGAAAACACCGTTTCGGGGAGGCAGGGAGGCACCCCAGCTCAGCCCCCTGAAACCCCCACCGGAAGCCACCGGCAGGGGGTGTCCCTGCCTCCCCGGTCAAGCGCCGGAACGCATTCCGCATCACTCCGCACACGCCCCCTCCGGGGCGTCTCCGTAGGAGGTTCGATGACCCACCGCGACCCGCCCAGCATCGCCCCGCACATCCCCGCCGACGCCTACCACCGCGCACAGGCCACCGGGCAGCCGGTCGTGATCGTCGTCCACACCACCGACCACACCCACCGCCCCCTCGCCCACTACCTCTACCCCCTCGCCATCGCCGGCGCGAGCGCCATCGGCGTCTTCGCCACCGTCGCCGCGCTGCTCGCCCTGCTCGACTTCGCCGTCCACACCGCCGTCCAGATCGCCGCCGCCACCGGACCCATCAGCGTCTGCGGCCTCACGTTCAAGCTCTTCGGCTCCAAGCGCTGACAGGAGACCCATGCCCTACCGCGACAACGACCCCATCTCCGACGCCCCGCTCGACAACGCCCCGTTCGGCTACTCGCCCGAGTCCCTCCAGCGCGAAGCCCTGTACGCCGAACTCGACACCGCCGGCGTCGCCCTGGGCACCTACGACCGGCGCATCGTCGACTGGATCGCCCACTGGGACTACCCCACCGTGGCCACCATCTCCAGCCTGATCCGCCGCGCCGCGCGCAACCCCCACTAGCTACGCCAAGGGCGACCCCCACCTCTCGCCAAAGAAACCGGGGTCGCCCTTGTCAGCCAGCACCCATCCAGGAACTGGAGACATCCAGCATGACCCAACCCACCCTCATCCGGCGAGGAGCCGACCGACGGCCGCGCCTGTTGGACCTGTTCTCGTGCGCCGGCGGCGCCGCCACGGGCTACGACCGGGCCGGGTTCGCCGTGGACGGCTGCGACGTCGCCCACCGCCCGAACTACCCCTTCCCCTACCACCGGGGCGACGCCCTCGCCTACCTCGCCGCGCTCATCGCGTCCGGGGAGATCGAGCGGTACGCGTTCGTGCACGCCTCCCCGCCATGCCAGGACAAGTGCTCGCTGACCGTGGGCACGAACCGCTCCCAGGGATGGGGCGGCACCCACGAGGACCTCGTGGCACCCACCCGTGACCTGCTCGACGCGACGGGCCTGCCGTACGTGATCGAGCAGCCCAACGGCCGCGCGGAGATCCGTAAGGACCTGACCCTGTGCGGAGAGATGTTCGGGCTGGGGGTGATCCGGCACCGCAACTTCGAGTTGGGCGGCTGGAGCATCGAGCAGCCCGCGCACGTCCCCCACCGGGGACGGGTGCGCGGCTACCGGCACGGCCAGTTCTACGACGGCCCGTACGTCGCCGCGTACGGCAACGGCGGTGGCAAGCCGACCGTCCCGGAGCTTCAGACCGCGATGGGGATCACGTGGACCGACGTCCGCGAGGAACTGACCGAGGCCATCCCGCCCGCCTACACCGAGTGGATCGGCCGCGCCTACCTCGCCGCCGCCGCGACGTTGGGAGCGGCGGCATGACCGGGACGCCCGAACCCCTGCGCACCGCACTCGCCCTCGCGGCGGCCAGCGTCCCGGTGCTTCCGCTGCGGCACGGCAAACTGCCGTTCGGCAACTGCCGCACCTGCAAGGACAGCGCCTGTGGGGACCGGCCGCACATGAAGGCTGCGGGCCCCTGTTGCTGCCCGGCCCCGTGCCACGGATGGGCCGCCGCCACCACCGACCCGCACGTCCTGACCTCGCCTGCGTGGGCGGCGGCATGGCGACGGGCCGTGGCGGTCGCCTACCACCCCGGTGGGGCCGGGGTGACCGTGGTCGACTTGGACGACGCGGCGGCCGTCGCGTGGGCCCGTGAGACCCTGCCCGCCACACGGACCGTGCGGACGACGCGGGGGGAGCACTGGATCTACCGGGGCACCCTGCGTTCTGCGAACGCCGTCCGGCCGGGCGTGGACGTCAAGTCGCTCATGCAGTACGCCCGGTGGCTCGGGCCCGGCACCGGCCGGATGAGCGGCCTGCCGGCGGCCGTGCGCGCCCTCGCGGTGAAGGAAGACACCACCCCCGCGCGCGGCGACGTGGTCTCTTCCCTCCCGGAACGCGCCACCTGGGACCGGACGGTGGCCACCGGGTGCCGCCACACGGAACGGTATGTGCGCACCGGTCTGGAACGCGGCCTCGCCCTCGTACGCTCCCGCACCGAATCCGGCGCAGGATCACAGGCGTTCGGCGTCGCCCGGTTCCTCGCCGCGCAGCACGCCGCATGCCCCGGCCCCTGCGCGCTGGAGGTACTCGGGGAGGAGATCGTGGCCGCCGCCGTCTCCGTCGGCGTCCCCGAGACCTACGCCCGCCGCGCCGTCACCAACGGCCTTGAGGCGGCCTTGAGGCGTGCGGCATGAACAAAGCATCCCTAACCCCCGCGAACGGCCGTCAGGGCGCCGCACAGGGCCCGACACGGCTATCCGTGGGCGAACCGAAGGGCGTCGCCCGCAAGGGCGTCCGTATCGCTGTTCGCTCTGCCCCGCAGACGGTCACGGTCACCGGCATCCGCCCCGGACTGCACATCCGGTGCGAGGGCGTGACCGTCGCGGACTGGCTCTGCTCGTGCGGGCGCCACGAACGTGCCCGCGGCCGTGCTGCCGTCATCGCCCTCGCCCGTCGCGCCGTCGTCGGTACCTGCCCCCACACCGCACCCGCCGCCGAAGGGAGGGAAGCAGCATGACCACACAGCCTGTGGACAACGACCTGTGGGCGGGACTGCCCACCCTGGAAGAACCGCCCGGCGAGGACGACGCGGCACCGGACGTGTGGGAGGACCCCATTCCCCTCACCGGTCGGCGCGAGCGTCCTGCGTTCCCCGCGCACGTCTTCCCCGCATGGATGGGGGAGTTCGTGGCGGCCGTCGCGGAGGAGACGCAGACCCCGGTGGACCTCGCCGGATCGATCGCGCTCGCCGTGCTCGCCACGGCGGCCGGCGGCCGGTCCGTGGTCCACGTACGCGGGAACTGGCGAGAGCCCACCAACCTCTACACCGTCGTGGCGCTCCCGCCCGCCAATCGCAAGTCCGCCGTCTTCGCGCTGCTAACCAACCCTCTTTATGAGGCGGAGAAACAGCTCAAGGCCGCGATGAAGCCGGTCATCGTCGAGGCGGAGCTGACGGCGCGACTGGCCAAGGAAGCGGCGGACAAGGCCGCCGCCAAGGCCGCGTCCGCCGACACGGACAAGCGGCAGGAGATGGTGGCCACCGCCGTCGGTCTCGCACAGACGGCCGACACGCTCACCGTCCCCGCCGAACCCGTGCTCCTGGCGGACGACTCCACCCCTGAGACGGTCACCTCACTCATGGCCGAACAGGGCGGGCGGCTGTCCGTGATGAGCGCGGAAGGCGGCATCTTCGACATCATCGCCGGCCGCTACTCCGGCGCCCCGAACATGGAAGTCTTCCTCAAGGGGCACGCGGGGGACCGGCTGAGGGTCAACCGGCAGACCCGCCGCGAGTACATCGACGCACCCGCCCTGACCATCGGTCTCGCCGTACAGCCGGACGTGCTGTGCGACATCGGCAAGGTCAAGGGGTTCGAGGGGCGCGGACTGCTGGCCCGCTTCCTGTACTCCCTCCCGGCCTCCACGGTCGGCGAACGCCAGATCATCACCGACCCGGTCCCCGAGCAGACGGCCGCCACCTACACCGCGAGGGTCATCGACCTGACCCTGTCCCTGGCTGAGTGGACCGACCCGGCCGTCGTCCAGCTCAGCCCGGAAGCTGACGCGGTCCTGATCGCCTATCAGAAGCGCATCGAACCGCAGCTCAAGGCACGCGGCGGCAAGCTGGGCCACATCTCCAACTGGGCCGGAAAGCTCGCGGGGGCGACCGCCCGCATGGCCGCGCTGCTGCACCTCGCCGAACACGGCGGCAACGGCTACGCCCACCCCGTCACCGACACCACCATGAACGCGGCCATCAAGCTGGGGGAGTACTACACCGCCCACGCCCTCGCCGTGTTCGACGTCATGGGCGCCGACCCGGTCCTGTCCCGCGCCCGCAGCGTGCTGGAAGCCGTCCGGGACAACCGGTGGGAGGACGTCAGCCGGCGGGACGTCTTCACCGCCCTGTCCCGCAGCGAGGTCCCCACCGTCGCCGACCTCGAACCCGCCCTCGCGCTGCTGGAAGACCACGGATATCTGCGCTCCTACCAGCCCGAGCGCACCGGCAAGCGCGGACGCCCCCCGGCACCCCGCCTACTCGCCCACCCCTGCCTGAGGGGCGGCCGGTGACCCCCGGACACGCCCCCAATCCCTTCCGCACAAACCGCACAATCGCAAAAATCCCCGGACACCCCCACTGACCTGCGGCGGGACCCCCAAGCCGACCCCGGCGAGGGGCCCGCCGCACAATCCCGCGATATTCCGCAAAAAACGAGCGGCGCCCCACCCTCCGGGGCCGTCCGCCGGCCGTCCCTGATTTTTGCGGAATATCGCGGGTTTCTGCGGAGCACCACCCACCACCACCCGCACACGCCATCACCGCAGGTCAGCGGCCCTGACCGGCTTTTCTGCGGATTTTGCGGTTTGTGCGGCGGCATCCGCCCCCTGACCTCCACCCCACCGGAGTGAGCCTTGGACGACCACGGCACCCTCACGACCCCCGCCGACGACGACTCGACGCTTGTCCTCCTCACCGTCGAAGAGGCCGCCCGCCGCCTCCGTATCGGCCGGACCACGTGCTTCGCACTCATCCGCACCGGAGAGCTGGAGTCCATCGACGTCGGCCGACTCCGGCGCGTTCCCGCGGACGCGCCCGCCGAGTACGTCGCCCGCCGGCGCGCGGCCAAACGAGCCGCTTGACGACGCCCGGGGCGGCGGCACTCCCGGACAGGACAGCCCGCCGCCCCGGCCCCCATCCCGACACCGAGAAACAGGAGCCTGCCTGTGGCAGAGGAGAAGAAGCGCACCCGCCGGGCCAACGGCGAATCGGCGATCTACCTGGGAAAGGACGGCCGATGGCACGCACGCGTGCCGATGGGCTACAAGGACGACGGAACGCCGTACCGCAGGCACCTGACGCGCCCGACCCGCAAAGAGCTGGTTGACGAGGTGCGGCGGCTGGAGAAGCAGCGCGACGAGGGTTCGGCCCGACAGCCGGGGAAGCCGTGGACCGTCGCGAAGTGGCTGGAGCACTGGGTCGAGAACATCGCCAAGCCGGTCATCAGCGAGAACACCTACGCCGGCTACGAGGTGGCCGTCCGGGTGCACCTCGTTCCGGGCATCGGCAAGCATCGTCTTGACCGGTTGGAGCCGGAGCACTTGGAGAGCCTGTACCGCCGGATGCAGAACGCCGGAAGCAAGGCGGGTACCGCCCACCAGGCCCACCGGACGGCCCGCACGGCTCTGGGGGAGGCGGTGCGGCGTGGCCACGCGGCCAAGAACGCTGCCGCATTGGCCAAGCCGCCGCGGATGGAGGAAGACGAGACCGAGATTGAGCCCTACTCGGTCGACGAGGTGCAAAGCCTGCTGCTGGAAGTCAACAAGCGCCGCAACAGCGCCCGATGGATGCTGGCACTCGCCCTCGGACTGCGGCAGGGCGAGACACTCGGACTCCGGTGGGCTGACGTCGACCTGGACAACGAGTACCTGAAGCTGCGCCGGAACCGGCTGCGACCGAGGTACGAGCACGGTTGTGCCGATGCGGCCCTCTGCGGCCGGAAGCCCGGGTACTGCCCGGAACGGGTGCAGGTGCGGCGCGAGACCAAGAACACGAAGTCCCGGGCGGGACGCCGTGCGGTGCCGCTCCCGGGTCCCCTGGTCGTGATGCTCCGCTCCCACCAGGACGCCCAGGCGCGCGAGCGCGAGACCGCCGGCAACCTCTGGGCTGAGTCGGAGTACGTGTTCACCAAGCGGCTGGGTGGCCCGCTCAGCCCGAACACGGACTACCACGACTGGAAGCGGTTGCTGGAAGACGCGGGGGTTCGCGACGGCCGGCTGCACGACGCTCGCCACACGGCCGGCACGGTCTTGATGCTGCTGGGTGTCCCGGACCGGGTCATCGACCAGATCATGGGTTGGGAGCCGGGTGGGGCCGCCCGGATGCGAGCGCGGTATCTGCACGTGACCGATCCCATGCTCAAGGAAGCGGCCCGGAAGATCGAGCGAGCTATCTGGGGAACGCCGGACGCACCCCCTGTGGACAAAAACCAGGACAACGGGGGGTGAGCAACGTCGAAGGGCCCCACCGCGAACGGTGGGGCCCTTCGACATCGTGCCCGGTGAGGCACTGGCGGAGGATACGAGATTCGAACTCGTGAGGGGTTGCCCCCAACACGCTTTCCAAGCGTGCGCCCTAGGCCTCTAGGCGAATCCTCCGGTGGGAACATTACATGACCGAGAGGAGTGCTCGCGAACTCGTTCCCTGCCCCTGACATCAGGTAGCCTTGGCGCAGCCCCTCACGCGGCGCTATCTGACTGAACTCCCCCAGGGCCGGAAGGCAGCAAGGGTAGGTCGGCTCTGGCGGGTGCGTGGGGGGCGCTTGTTTTCCCCCGGGTTTTCGCGCCTGCTGTGAGCTTCTGCTGGGCGGGTGGTGTCCCCGGCGAGCCGCGCTGAGGCCATGGACCTTGGGCGCCCGCCCGGACCCGGAGCCTGTCGGTCGGGATCGGGATTGGGACCTCGGGGTGGCGGGGTGGCGGAACGCCGGGGCGGTTCGGGCGGCCCGGTCGTCTCGGGGCTCGGGCGAGTCCGGTTGTCGGTGGGCGCCTATAACCTCGTATGCGTGTCGTCTCTCGCGTTGTACCGCCGCTACCGCCCGGAGTCCTTCGCCGAGGTCATCGGGCAGGAGCATGTCACCGACCCGCTGCAGCAGGCGCTGCGGAACAACCGGGTCAATCACGCGTACCTGTTCAGCGGGCCGCGCGGATGTGGCAAGACGACCAGCGCGCGCATCCTGGCCCGGTGCCTGAACTGCGAGCAGGGGCCCACGCCGACTCCCTGCGGGGAGTGCCAGTCGTGCCGGGACCTGGCGCGGAACGGACCGGGGTCCATCGACGTCATCGAGATCGACGCCGCCTCGCACGGCGGTGTGGACGACGCCCGTGACCTGCGGGAGAAGGCCTTCTTCGGGCCCGCCGGCAGTCGCTACAAGATCTACATCATCGACGAGGCCCACATGGTCACGTCGGCCGGCTTCAACGCGCTGCTCAAGGTCGTCGAGGAGCCGCCGGAGCACCTGAAGTTCATCTTCGCCACCACCGAACCCGAGAAGGTCATCGGGACCATCCGTTCGCGGACCCACCACTACCCGTTCCGCCTGGTCCCCCCGGGCACCCTGCGGGAGTACCTCGGCGAGGTGTGCCAGAAGGAGGACATCCCCGTCGAGGACGGGGTGCTGCCGCTCGTCGTGCGCGCGGGCGCGGGGTCCGTGCGTGACTCCATGTCCGTCATGGACCAGCTGCTCGCCGGCGCGGGCGCCGACGGCGTGACGTACGCCATGGCCACCTCGCTGCTCGGGTACACGGACGGCTCGCTGCTCGACTCCGTCGTCGAGGCCTTCGCCACGGGCGACGGGGCCGCCGCCTTCGAGGTCGTGGACCGTGTCATCGAGGGCGGCAACGACCCCCGGCGTTTCGTCACCGACCTCCTGGAGCGGCTGCGGGACCTGGTGATCCTCGCCGCCGTCCCGGACGCGGCGGAGAAGGGCCTCATCGACGCCCCCGCCGATGTCATCGAGCGGATGCAGGCCCAGGCCGGCGTCTTCGGCGCCGCCGAACTCAGCCGCGCCGCCGACCTCGTCAACGAGGGCCTCACCGAGATGCGCGGTGCGACCTCGCCCCGCCTCCAGCTCGAGCTGATCTGCGCGCGCGTCCTGCTGCCCGCCGCCTACGGCGACGAGCGGTCCGTCATGGCCCGCCTCGACCGTATCGAGCGCGGGGTGAACTTCTCCGCGAGCGGTGCCGCGGGGATGCCGGCCATGGGGTACGTGCCCAGTCCCGAGGGGCATGGGGGAGCGGCCGGGGTTCCCGCCGCCGCACCGATCCCGCCGGGCGGCGGCGCGGCGGCCGCCCGCGCGGCGGTACGCGGCCCAGGAGCCCAGCCCCAGCCCCAGGCCACCACTTCGCCTCCCGTTCCGTCCGCCCCCCAGCCCGCAGCACCGGCCGCCGCACCCGCGCCCGTCTCCGCTCCCCCTTCCGCCCCTGCGGCCGCCCCCGCGCCGGCCGAAGCCGCCCCGGCACCGGCTCCCGCCCCGGCCCCCTCGGCCCCCGCCCCGGGTGCCTGGCCCACGGCCGCTCCCGCGGGCAGCGGACGCCGCCCCGGCGGCTGGCCCACAGCTGCCCCCGCGGGCGGTGGCGCCCGCCCTTCGGCGCCCCCCGCGGTCCCGCCCGCCGGCTCCCCGGCCGCCGCGCCCCCGGCCGCCCCCGCGCCCGCCGCCTACACACCTCCGGCGGGCGGCCTCGACCCCCGCACGCTCTGGCCGAACATCCTGGAGGCGGTCAAGAACCGTCGCCGTTTCACCTGGATCCTCCTCAGCCAGAACGCCCAGATCACCGGCTTCGACGGCACCACACTCCAGCTCGGCTTCGCCAGCGCGGGCGCCCGCGACAACTTCGCGAGCAGCGGCAGCGAGGATGTACTGCGACAGGCGCTGGGCGAGCAGTTCAACGTCCAATGGAAGATCGAGGCGATCGTCGAGGCCGCAGGAGGCTCAGGCGGTTCCGGCGGCTACGGAGGACCTGCCTCTCCGGCCGGTGGCTACGGCGGGGCCGGTGGCCCGTCCGGCCCCGGTGGTCCCGGCGGCTTCTCCGGCTCCGGCAGCTCCTCCGCCTTCGGCAGCGGTGGCGGCGCCCCGGGCGGCGGCCAGGGCACGCCCGGCGGCTACGGCTCGTCGGGCGGCTACGGCGGTGGCGGCGGCGCTCCCCAGTCCGCCTCCCCGGCCATGTCCACCGGCCTGAGCACCGCCCCGGCCCGGTCCGCGGCCCCGGCGGCCCCCGCCCCGGCGGCACCCCACCCGCAGCCCTCGTCCGCCCCGGAGCCCGTGGCCCTCGAGGACGACATCCCCGAGGACGACGACCCCGACCTCAACGAGTCCGCCCTCTCCGGCCACGAACTGATCGTGCGGGAGCTGGGGGCGACGGTCGTGGAGGAGTTCACCAACGAGTAGCGGGACCGTACACCCGCCGGGACAGCCCGACCTTCCGGGACAGCCCGACCTTCCGGGACAGCTCGATCTGCGGGACCGCACATCCGCCGGGACCGCACATCCGCCGGGACCGCACACCCGGCCTCACGGCACACCCGCCCGGACAGCGCACCCGGCGGGACGGCCGAGCCGGACCGACCGGCGTGGCGAAACGCGCGGCGTCGCGTGGAGGGCCTGAAGGGCCGAGAAGCGGGGCGCCACCACGGCACGACCGGCTACACGGAACCGCCCGCAGGCCGAGCGCCGCCGGACCGGCGACACGGAACCGCCCGCAGGCCGAGCGCCGCCGGACCGGCGACACGGAACCGTCCGCAGGCCGAGCGCCGCCGGACCGGCGACACGGGACCGTCCGCGCGCCGAGCGCCGCCGGACCGGCGACACGGGACCGTCCGCGCGCCGAGCGCCGCCGGACCGGCAACACGGAACCGCCCGCGCACCGAGCGCAGGCAGACCGGCAACACGGAACCGTCCGCGCGCCGAGCGCCGCTGACACCCCTCCCCTCGGAGGAACCTACGAAGGATCCGCCCCGGCCCCTTCAGAAGCCCGCACAAACCGCTCCGTCCGCCGCCCGTTAGGCTGGCCCCGTGAACGTCCTCGTCATCGGCAGCGGCGCCCGCGAACACGCCCTGTGCCGCTCACTGTCCCTCGACCCTGCCGCCACCGCGCTGCACTGCGCCCCCGGCAACGCCGGCATCTCCGAGGTCGCCGAGCTGCACCAGGTCGACGCCCTGGACGGCAAGGCCGTGTCCGAGCTCGCCACCGAGCTCGGCGCCGACCTCGTGATCGTGGGCCCCGAGGCCCCGCTCGTCGCCGGGGTCGCCGACGCCGTGCGCGCGGCGGGCATCCCGGTCTTCGGCCCCTCCGGTGAGGCCGCGCAGCTGGAGGGCTCCAAGGCGTTCGCCAAGGACGTGATGGCCGCGGCCGGCGTGCCGACCGCCCGGTCCTACGTCTGCACCACGCCCGACGAGGTGGCCGAGGCCCTCGACGCCTTCGGCGCCCCGTACGTCGTCAAGGACGACGGCCTGGCCGCCGGCAAGGGCGTCGTGGTGACCGACGACCTCGAGGCCGCGAAGGCACACGCGGCGGGGTGCGAGCGGGTCGTCATCGAGGAGTTCCTCGACGGCCCGGAGGTCTCCCTCTTCGCGATCACCGACGGCGAGGCGGTCGTCCCGCTCCAGCCCGCCCAGGACTTCAAGCGCGCGCTCGACGGCGACGAGGGCCCCAACACCGGCGGCATGGGCGCGTACTCCCCGCTGCCCTGGGCCGACCCGGCACTGGTCGACGAGGTCAGGCGGACCGTGCTCCAGCCGACCGTCGACGAGATGCGGCGCCGCGGCACCCCCTTCTCCGGCCTGCTCTACGCCGGCCTCGCGATCACCGGCCGCGGTGTGCGGGTGATCGAGTTCAACGCCCGGTTCGGCGACCCCGAGACCCAGGTCGTCCTGGCCCGGCTGAAGACCCCGCTCGCCGGCGTCCTCATGGCCGCCGCCACCGGCACCCTCGGCGACCTCGCGCCGCTGCGCTGGAGCGAGGAGGCGGCCGTCACGGTGGTCGTCGCCTCCCACAACTACCCCGGCACCCCGCGCACCGGTGACCCGATCACCGGCCTCGCCGAGGTCGCCGCCGAGGACGCCCCGCACGCCTACGTCCTGCACGCCGGCACGCGGCGCGACGGCGACGCCGTGGTGAGCGCGGGCGGCCGGGTCCTGTCCGTCACCGCCACGGGCGACGACCTCACGCAGGCCCGCGAGCGGGCGTACCGGTCGGTCGCGCGGATCGGTCTCGACGGCTCCCAGCACCGTACCGACATCGCGGCGAAGGCCGCGGCGGAGGCGGCCGCGACGGCCTGACAGGCCGACCAGCAGGCACGTCCGGGCCCCGGTTCCAGCAGGTGAACACCTCTGGAATCCGGGGCCTTTTCGTTGCCCTCAGTCATACACCTTTCCCCAAAGCCATTCCATCGAGTGAGCGCTGCCGCATCCGGCTGACGGGGGCCGGAGGGCCAACTAGGGTGCGGCGCAAGCTCTCCGGCACTTGGCCCATCGGCATTGCGATGTCAGTCGCGGGTGCCACAGTGGGGGAGTGAGCGAAACGCAGCGGGCTGGGCCGGACAGGACAGCCGGGATCGAGGGGAGGGGGTGAGGTCCGGCCGTGACCGGTATGGGAAGGGAAGCGGGCGCGCAGGCCGCCAGGGCCCGGGCGCTGGCCGTACTGCGCATCCGCGGCTGGGCGCTGGCGGTGGCGCTGCTGCCGGCGGCGGCCGCCGCGATCCTGCTGGCCGGTGCCTCCTCCGGGCACCTGGTGGGCTCCGGCTGGGACGCCGCCCGCGGGGTCGTGTCCGCGCTCGCGCTCGTCGTGCTGACCGCCGCCGGTGTCGTGGCCCTGGTGGTCGCCCGCGCCCGCCCCGCCGTCAGCCCCACGGTCGCGATCGCCGAGAGCGCGGCTCCCGACCTGTACCGGCTGGTGCGCGACCTCGCCGAGCGGCTCGACGTCCCCGCGCCGTCGGCCATAGCGCTCACCCCGGACTGCGACAGCTGGCTGGAGGACCGAGCCCACCCGGCCCACGGCCCGCCCGCGCCGCGCGACCCGGACGAGATAGCCGGGCCGGGCCGCAACCTCCACCGCCGTACACCGACCGCGCCCGTCCTCGTCATCGGCTCGCCGTTCCTGTGGTGGATGCGGGTGGCCGAGCTGCGGGCCGTCCTCGCCCCGGTCGTCGCCGGTACGGGACCCTCGGCGCACCCCGACATAGCCGCCGCCCGGCGCTTCGTGCGGGGGCTGGACGCCGCGGTGGCCGTCTCCTCCGACCGCGGCCGCTGTCCCGGCGTACGCCTGGTCTGCGCGGGCATCGGCCGGGTCGCGCGGCTGCTGCTGCGCGGCTGCCAGGTCCACGCGGCGGAGATGGAGCGGGGGGTGGCCGCGGCGGCGGCCGAGCGCGCGCAGACCGTGGACTACGGCCTGCGGATCGTCGCACAGGAACAGGTGGGGCTGGCGTACGCGGGCTGGGACCGGCTCCTCACCCGGGTGGCACTGCCCGCCTGGCGGATGGGCCGGTGGCCGTCCCGGCTGGACGCGGGCGTCGTCGCCGCCCTGACCGAACTGTCCCGGCGGGACCGCCTCGCCGAGGGTTTCGCCTCCCGGCTCGGGGAGCGTCCCGCCTGCGACCTGCTGGAGGAGCCCGGCGCGGTCGACGAGGCCACTTCCCTGCTGGCCGCGCGTCTCTTCCACGGCGGCCCGGCGGAGCCCGGCCCGGACTGGTCCCCGGTGGGCTGGCAGGACTATCCGGACGAGGTCGTGGACCGCAAGTGGCGCACCGACGCGGCCCGCCTGCACCGCGTCCTGGACGCCCTGGGCGTCCGCCGCGTCCCCGACCGGCTGACGGGGGCCCCCTCCGACGGCCCCACGCTGGCCCGGGTCCTGGACCACCTGACGGGCGTGGAGCACGCGCTCCCCGGCCCGGGGGACCCCATGGCCCCCGGCCCGGAGGACCCCACGCCCCCGCACCCGGCCACCGCGCCCGGCACCCCCGCGCCCACCGCCAAGGCCGGCGAGGACGACGAGAACCTGCCCGCCCCCAACCCCCGCAGTGCCGCCCTCGCCGCCCGCCTCGGCGCCGAGCTGGCCCGGGAGGAGACCGACACCGGGCCGTCCCCGGCCGCCCCGGGACTCCCCGCGCCCGGACAGGGCCCTGACCCGGCCGCCCTCTGGGACGGCGGCACGCTGCCGCTCTTCCCCCTCCAGCCCCCGCGCACCGACCGCGAGCTCCTCACCGACCACGTCACCGCGATGGTCTGCTGCGCCGCGATGGACACGGTGGGGGCCACCCCGGGCCTGGACTGGCTGGACGGCCCGTCCCTGCTGGTCGACGGCGAACGCGTGACCGATCTGGCCCCCCGCGTGCTCAGCCTGGTGGAGGACGGCGACGCGGTCCCGCTGCGCAGCTGGCTGGTGGGGCTGGGAATACGCCCGGAGAAGCCGGTACGCCTCGGCTGACGCACCCCGGGCCAACCCCGCGCCACCCCCGGGCGACCCTGGGGCCAGCCCGGGGCCGCCCCGAGGCCAGCCCGGCGCCACCCTGGACCGCCTGGACCGCCCGGACCGCCGATGGAGCGGTTGATTCCACTTCCAGCCGATTCACGCCGAATAGTGACTGTCTGCGCGCGTTATGTGATGTGCTGGGACCGAACGAGCCCATGGCATGGGCGCGCGACATAGGACAAACGGACAACCACGTCACCCCACCAACAGCCAACAGCCAACAGCCAACAGCCACCGACACCGGCACCAAGCCGTCACCCGGGCCACCCCCCGTCACGACGGCGGACCACCCCGTCACGACGGCGGACCACCCCGCCACCACGGCGGACCGCCGCACCACCACCTGGCACGACCACCACGGGGGCCAAAGGGAGGGGAGCACCATGGGACAGGACCACATCCGCCGGTGGGAGTCGGGAGCGCTGGCGCACGCCGTGACGGACCCGTTCGGACAGGGCCCCCTCCCCTGGCTGCGCGGCAGCGAGACGTACTTCGACGACACCGGCCAGGTCGTCCCCTGGTACGTCGACCCGGCCCCCGCCCCGGGCCGCGCCCGGGACGCCGCTCCCCGCATCCCGTCCCCCCGCGCCTCCGGCGGCCCGCGCTCCGCCGACGACGTACGCCGCCAGATCAAGGGCTTCGTCTCGACCGGCGCGGTCGCCCCCGGCGACGCCCTCGACTTCCACATCACCGTCGACCCGCCCCAGGAATTCGCCGTCGACATCTACCGCATCGGTCACTACGACGGCGAAGGCGCGGCGAAAATCACCACCAGCCCCCGGCTGTCCGGCATCGTCCAGCCCCCGCCGCTGACCGCCGACCGCACGGTCTCCTGCCACCACTGGTGGCTCTCCTGGCGGCTGCAGGTCCCGTCGTACTGGAACATCGGGGCCTACGTCGCCGTCCTCACCACCGCCGACGGCCACCGTTCCCACATCCCCTTCACCGTCCGCGACAGCCGCCCCGCCGACCTGCTCCTGCTGCTCCCCGACATCACCTGGCAGGCCTACAACCTCTACCCGGAGGACGGCCGCACCGGCGCCAGCCTCTACCACGCCTGGGACGAGAAGGGCTGCCTGCTGGGCGAGGCCGACGCCGCCACGACCGTCTCCTTCGACCGCCCCTACGCCGGCGCGGGCCTCCCGCTCCACGTCGGCCACGCCTACGACGTCATCCGCTGGGCCGAACGCTACGGCTACGACCTCGCCTACGCCGACGCCCGCGACCTGCACGTCGGCCACATCGACCCCACCCGCTACCGCGGCCTGATCTTCCCGGGCCACGACGAGTACTGGTCGCAGGCCATGCGCCGCACCGTGGAGCGCGCCCGCGACAGCGGCACCTCGCTGGTCTTCCTCTCCGCCAACACCCTGTACTGGCAGGTGGAGCTGGGCCCGTCCCCGTCGGGTGTCCCCGGCCGCCTGCTCACCTGCCGCAAGCGCAAGGGCCCCGGCCGCCCCGTCCTGTGGCGCGAGATCGACCGGGCCGAGCAGCAGTTGCTCGGCATCCAGTACGCGGGCCGGGTCCCCGAACCCCGCCCGCTGATCGTCCGCAACGCCGGCCACTGGCTGTGGGAGGCGACCGGCACCCACGAGGGCGAGGGGATCCAGGGCCTGGTCGCCGGCGAGGCCGACCGCTACTTCCCCCGCACCCCGCTCCCGGACCACGAGGAGCGCACCCTCCTCGCCCACTCGCCGTACACCGACACGGCGGGCGTCCTGCGCCACCAGGAGACCTCCCTGTACCGGACCCGCTCGGGCGCCCTGGTCTTCGCCTCCGGCACCTTCGCCTGGTCGCCGGCCCTGGACCGCCCCGGCCATGTGGACCCCCGCGTCCAGCGCGCCACCGCGAACCTCCTGGACCGCATCTGCAAGCGCGGCTGAACCCGCCCGACGGGCCCGCGAAGACCGCGCCCTGCCCCCGCCTCCACCCCGCCCCTGCCCCCGCCTCCACCCTTCCCCCGCCCCCGCATTCACCCCGCCCCCGCCCCGCCTCCGCCCCGCCCCTGCCCTGCCCGCACCCCCGCCCCGACCCTCTGTCCTGATCGATCCCGGTCTAAGGGAGAATCAAGTCATTGGACAGAACCACGGGGAGGAACCGTGTCCGGATTCGTAGAAAAGCCCGAGCCCCTTCAGGTGCCGGGCCTGGTGCACCTCCACACCGGCAAGGTGCGTGAGCTGTACCGGAACGAGGCGGGCGACCTCGTGATGGTCGCCAGCGACCGTACGTCCGCCTTCGACTGGGTGCTGCCGACCGAGATCCCCGACAAGGGCCGCATCCTCACCCAGCTCTCCCTGTGGTGGTTCGACCAGCTGGCCGACCTGGTCCCCAACCACGTCCTCAGCACCGAGCTCCCGGCCGGCGCCCCCGCCGACTGGGCCGGCCGCACCCTGGTCTGCAAGTCGCTGCGGATGGTCCCGGTGGAGTGCGTGGCCCGCGGCTACCTCACCGGCTCGGGCCTCGCCGAGTACAAGGAGTCCCGTACGGTGTGCGGCCTCGCCCTGCCCGAGGGCCTGGTCGACGGCAGTGAACTCCCCGCCCCGATCTTCACCCCGGCCACCAAGGCCGCGGTCGGGGAGCACGACGAGAACGTCTCCTACGAGGAGGTGGCCCGCCAGGTCGGCGCCGACACCGCCGCCCAGCTGCGCCAGGCGACCCTCGCCGTCTACGGCCGGGCCCGCGCCATCGCCCGCGACCGGGGCATCATCCTCGCCGACACCAAGTTCGAGTTCGGCCACGAGGGAGACACCCTCGTCATCGCCGACGAGGTCCTCACCCCGGACTCCTCCCGCTTCTGGCCGGCCGACCAGTGGCAGCCGGGCCGCGCGCAGCCGTCGTACGACAAGCAGTTCGTGCGCGACTGGCTGACCTCGTCCGCCTCGGGCTGGGACCGCGCGAGCGAGCAGCCGCCGCCGGAGCTGCCCCAGGAGATCGTGGACGCCACGCGCGCGAAGTACGTGGAGGCGTACGAACGCCTCACCGGCACGAGCTGGGCGTAGGGCCGACCAGGGCGTGGCCCCGGCCCGGGCCACGCTCTGCCCCGCCCCGCCCCGCCCCGCCCCACGGAGCCGGCGCCGAAGAGCGTGAGAAGGCATGAAAAAGCCCCCCGACACAAGCCGGGGGGCTTTCTCCGCGAGCGGACGACGAGGCTCGAACTCGCGACCTCAACCTTGGCAAGGTTGCGCTCTACCAACTGAGCTACGTCCGCGTTGCGCCGTGGCGCGAGAGCAACTATACCCAACCCCGCTCGCGTGCGAGCCGCACCGCCGCGTGCCGGTTCTCCGCCCCGAGCTTGGAGACGGCCGACGAGAGGTAGTTGCGCACGGTTCCCGGCGACAGCGCGGCTCGCTCGGCGATCTCCGCGACGGGCGCCCCGTCGGCGGCGAGTTCCAGCACCTCGGCCTCGCGCGAGGTCAGGGGCGAGTCGCCGGCGGCGATGGCGTCGGCGGCCAACTCGGGGTCGACGTACCGGTTGCCGGCGTGCACGGTCCGGATGATCTCGGCGAGCCGCTGTGCACTCACCGTCTTCGGGACGAACCCGCGCACACCCGCCGCGAGCGCCCGCTTCAGATGCCCCGGCCGGCCGTGGCTGGTGACGATCAGCGTCTGGCACGCGGGCAGTTCCGCCCGGATCGATGTGGCGACCTTCACACCGTCCGCGCCGGGCATCTGGAGATCCAGGACGGCCACGTCCGGCGCGTGCGCCCGCGCCATGGCCAGCGCCTCCGGGCCGGTGGCCGCCTCGGCGACGATCACCAGGTCGTCCT
This sequence comes from Streptomyces sp. NPDC088812, assembly GCF_044750285.1. Taxonomy (NCBI): domain Bacteria; kingdom Bacillati; phylum Actinomycetota; class Actinomycetes; order Kitasatosporales; family Streptomycetaceae; genus Streptomyces; species Streptomyces sp. NPDC088812. The sequence continues at coordinate 287,052 of NZ_JBIVJP010000008.1, forward strand.
CCAGCGAGAGCAGCGCGGCCAGCGCGCCCCGGATCAGATGCTCGTCGTCGGCGAGCAGCACCCGCACGGTCACGCGGTGACCTCCCGTACCGCGGCCGTCTGCCGCAGGGGCACCTCGGCCACCACCCGGAACAGCCCGGCGCCGGCGACCCCTGCCTCCAGCGTGCCGTCCACCTCCGCGAGCCGCTCCCGCAGCCCGGCGAGCCCCGACCCGCCCCGGCCACCTCCCGCCGCACCCACCGTGCCCCCGGAGGAATCCGCACCACCACCGACGGGCCCCGCACCACCACCGACGGGCCCCGCACCACCACCGACGGGCCCCGCACCACCACGGACGGACCCCGCTCCTCCACCGACGGACCCCGCTCCTCCACCGACGGGCTCCACCCCGTCGTTCTCCACCGTCAGCACCACATGTCCCTCCGTCACCCGCAGTCTCACGGAACACCGTGCGGCGTCCCCGTGCCGCAGCACGTTCGTGGTCGCCTCCCGCACCACCCACCCGAGCGCCGACTGCACCCCGGCGGGCAGCCGGTCGGCCGCCCCGGCCGGGGCCCGCACCTCGCACTCGATCCCGGCGGCCGTCAACACGCCGTGCGCGCCACTGAGTTCCACGCCCAGATCGACCTCCCGGTAGCCCCGTACGACGTCGCGGACCTCGCGCTGCGACTCCTGCGCGATCCGCTGCACCTCGATCATCTGCTCGACCGCCTCCGGCCGGCCCCGCCGGGCCAGTTGGACCGCCAGCTCGCTCTTCAGGGCGACGACCGCGAGGTTCCGCCCCAGCACGTCGTGCAGATCCCGCCCGAACCTCAGCCGTTCCTCCGCGACGGCGAGCCGGGTGCGGGTCTCGCGGGCCTCGTCGAGTTCGTAGACGGCGTTGAGGAGCCAGACGGAGAAGACCGAGGTGAAGGCGAAGAAGCCGGAACCGAGGAGCACCGCGAGCGACGTGGCCAGCACGTCCGTCCAGGCGGCGCCGAACGCCGACGTCAGGGCGGCGGCCCCCGCGCCGAACCCGGCGACCAGGTACAGCACCCGGCTGCGCCGCCGGATGCCGAGCGCGATCGTGCCGGCGCCGAAGGCGAGCACGCCCCCGAACATCCCGCCGAGCGCGCCGGCCGCGTCCGCGTGCCCGTCGGCGACGGCGAGCGCCAGCAGGGCCGGCGCGCCGGTGACGGCGGCCAGCGCGCACATCAGGCGCACCGGCTGTTCGCGGCGCCCGCGCACCCAGTCCAGTGCGCGCAGGGCGGTCACCGTGGCGAGCACCGCGTGGGCGAGCAGCAGGGCGAACAGCCAGCCGCCCGCCGGTGCGCCGACCCCGCGGAGGACCGGCGGACCGAAGGCCCCGACCTCGATCACGGGGAAGACGAGGTACGACCACCGCGTGTACGTCTCCACCTTCGCCGGCGTGCTCTTCCGCCGCCACCAGCCCCCCGTCCCGCGCACCGGCACGACTTCCCCCGTTCTTCGCCGTTTCCCGCTGATCCCCGCCGTTTACCGCTGATCCCGCCCGTCCCCGCTGGTCCCTCCGGTCCCCGCGTTCTCCGCAGCGTCACCATCCCGCCGCTCCGACCGCCCGCGAGGCCACCCCGGAGGACCGACACCCGGCGCGCCCGGTCCCCCGGGCCCTCCCGGCGCCCCGAGTCCGAGCCCCGAGTCCGAGCCCCGAGTCCGAGCCCCGAGTCCGAGCCCCGAGTCCGAGCCCCGAGTCCGAGCCCCGAGTCCGAGCCCCGAGTCCGAGCCC
>NZ_JBIVJP010000008.1:288895-304713 GCF_044750285.1 Streptomyces sp. NPDC088812
CGAGCCCGAGCCCCGAGCCCGAGCCCCGAGCCCGAGCCCCGAGCCCGAGCCCCGAGTCCGAGCCCCGAGTCTGAGCCCCGGGCCCCCGGCCCCCGGCCCCGAACCCCCGGCCCCGAACCCCCGGTCCGGCCGCCCGGCCGCCCGGCCGCCCGCCCGCCCGGCCGGTCAGCGCCGCGGCTCCCACCGGAACCACCGCCGTACAGCAAACACCGCCGCCACCGTCCAGGCCAGCGCGGTGGCCAGGGCGACCAGCGTCTCGGACGCCGGGAGGTCGCCGGTCCAGCCGCCGCGGACGAGGGTGACCACCGGGCTCAGCGGCAGCAGCCCGCACACGGAGGCGACCCGGTCGGGCAGCAGTTCCAGCGGTACGGTCACCCCGGAGGCGACCATCGACACCAGCACGAACGGCATCGTCGTGACCTGCGCGCTCTCCACGGTCCGGGTCAGACTCGCCGTGACCGCCGCCAGCGCCGCGCACATCACCAGCCCCGACAGCACCCCGAGCACGGCCAGCTGGGGCGCCTCGGGGGCGGGCACGTCGAGGAAGGCCGTACAGCCCGCGGCCAGCACCAGGCACTGCACGAGCCCGGTGGCGAGCACCGGCAGTGCGGAACCGGCGAGCACCTCCGGGTCCCGCAGCTCCCCGGTGCGCAGCCGCTTCAGCACGAGTTCCTCGCGCCGGGCGGTGTAGATCCCGGTCAGTGCCCCGTACACGCCGAACAGCAGCGAGAACCCGATCGCGGCGGGCAGCAGCACCAGCCCGACGGTGAGCCCGGCCTCGCCGACGTCCATCTCGTCGACCACCGACCGCAGGCTGAACGGCAGTGCGAGCGGCACCAGGACGGCGGTCAGGAGGGTGGCCCGGCTCCGCCCGAGCAGCGCCAGCTCGGCCCGCGCGAGGGCGGCCATCCGGCTCAACGGCGTGGTCCCCGCACCCCTGCCCGCGCCCACAGCCCCCCTGCCCGCGCGCACAGCCCCCCTGCCCGCGCGCACAGCCCCCCTGCCCGCGCGCACAGCCCCCCTGCCCGCGCCCACAGCCCCCCTGCCCGCGCCCGAGGAAGCCCCTCCGCCCACGCCCACCGCGCCCCTCCTCATGCCCCTCATGCCCCTTGTGTCCCCCATGCCCCTCGCGTCCCTCGGGTCCCTCCCGGGACTCACCGGCCCCCCGGCCCTGGCGCCGCTCATGCCGCGACCTCCCCGTCCCCGACCCCGGCCCCGGCGTCGCGCGCGATGCCGAGGAACGCCTCCTCCAGCGACGCGGACCGCACGTGCAGCTCCCGCAGTTCGACGCCGGTCCGCTCGGCCCACACCAGCAGCCCGGTGGCCGCCCGCTGCACCTGACGGGTCCGCAGCCGCACGAGGCGCCCGTCCGTCTCGTGGTCGCACACCCCCAGTTCGGCCAGCGGCGGCAGATCGCCGACGAAGTACCCGTCGGGCAGGCGGAAGGAGATCCGGGACGGTTGTGCGGCGGTCACCTCGGCGGGTGTCCCGGCGGCCGCGATGCGTCCGGCGTGCAGGATGGCCAGCCGGTCGGCGAGTCCTTCCGCCTCCTCCAGGTAGTGCGTGGTCAGCAGCACCGTCGTCCCGGCGTCGCGCAGGGTCCTGACCAGGTCCCAGGTGTTTTGGCGCCCCTCGGCGTCCAGACCGGTCGTCGGTTCGTCGAGGAAGAGCACTTCCGGTTCACCGAGCAGCGCCAGCGCCAGGTCGAGCCGCCGCCGTTCGCCCCCGGACAGCTGCTTGACCCGTACCCGGGCTTTGCCGGGCAGTCCGACCAGGGCGAGCGCCTCCGCGACCGGGCGGGCCCCGCTCACGCACCCGGCCCACATCCGCGCGGTCTCCTCCACGGTCAGCTCGGAGGGGAAGCCGCCCTCCTGGAGCATCACCCCGGTACGCGGCCGTACGGCGGCCCGCTCGGCGTGCGGGTCGTGGCCGAGGACCGTGACCCGTCCGCCGTCGGGCCGTTCGAGCCCTTCCAGCAGTTCGACCGTCGACGTCTTCCCGGCACCGTTGGTGCCCAGCAGCGCGAAGATCTCTCCCCGGTCGACGTGGAAGGAGATCCCGCGCACCGCCTCGAACCGGCCCCCGTACACCCGACGGAGGTCGGTGACCTCGATCACATGCTCTGCCGCGCCCCCGGTCTCCCCGCTCTCCCCGGCCGTCACGGCTGTCCTGGCTGCTTCCCCGGTGTCCATGACGTCAGCGTCCCGGCCGTCGCGTGCGGGCGGCAGTGCGCGACGTCATCACTCCGCATGACAAATGTCAGAAGGCACGGGGGAAAAGGGACGGCCGGGGAGCCGGTGGCACACGAAAAGACCCCGGTCCAGAGGACCGGGGTCTCATTCCCGAGCGGACGACGAGGCTCGAACTCGCGACCTCAACCTTGGCAAGGTTGCGCTCTACCAACTGAGCTACGTCCGCATTGCCTCCGATCGGCTCTCACCGGTCGGCGCGAGCACCAGCCTACCTGATCCACCGGAGTGGTCGGGACGGCGATGCAGAGCGGGTGACAGGAATCGCACACTGCGCCTTCCCCCTGGAAGGGGGATGTTCTGCTACTGAACTACACCCGCACGGCCTCCGTGAGCTGGGCTTTTCGGCCCTGCCCGGCGGCGTGCTCCAGACATTAGCCGACCATGTGGGGGGTAGCGCAAGTCGGTTGTCCCCGGGGGCCGCTGACGGACCCCGGGAACCTGCCGGGGAACGGCTCACTGCGCCTCGGCGAACGCCTCGTAGACCTTCTTGGGGATCCGGCCGCGGGCGGGTACGTCCATCTTGTTCGCCTGGGCCCAGGCCCGGACGGCCGCCGGGTCGGGGGCGACCTCCGTCTGCTGGTACGCCCTGCCGGACCTCGACCGCTTGCGGCCGGCCTCCACGTACGGCGCGAGCGCCTTACGCAGTTTCTCGGCATTGGTTTCATTCAGGTCGATCTCGTACGACTTGCCGTCGAGTCCGAAGGCGATCGTTTCCGCCGCTTCCGAGCCGTCGATGTCGTCAAAGAGAGTGACCACGACCTTCTGCGCCACGAATATCGGTCCCTTCGTGTGGCACGGCATACAGCTCATCTGCGATGGCGTGCCGAGTATCGGCTATTGCCAATTCATTTGTACAGTGCCCGCAATGCATTGGGAAGCCCGACTAAATCTCCCCGCGTGTCCGGGCGCAATACCCCTCGTCCACCAATCCCGGATCTTTCCCTGAACTTTTCGCCGGGGCAGCCTCCCGAGACCCGATCGTGATGACCCTCACGTAGATTCCTACAACTCTACTCGCGTAGAAATTTTGGGCGGGTAGTCTGAAGACACCTGTTGGAGACACCATCAGGAACCTGCTCAAGCACCACACCACCGGGAGTGCCAGTGGCACGCGTCGTAGTCGACGTCATGCTCAAGCCGGAGATCCTCGACCCCCAGGGCCAGGCGGTGCAGCGCGCACTGCCGCGGCTGGGTTTCGAAGGCATCTCCGACGTACGTCAGGGAAAGCGATTCGAACTGGAAGTTGAGGGCCCGGTCGACGAGGCCGCGCTCGCCCGCATCCACGATCTTGCGGAATCCTTCCTCGCCAACACCGTCATCGAGGACTTCACCGTCAAGGTCGAGTCCGAGGACGCTGTCGCGGAGGCCGTGAAGTGACCGCTCGTATTGGCGTCGTCACTTTCCCGGGCAGCCTCGACGACCGGGACACCCAGCGCGCGATCCGCCTCGCGGGCGCCGAGCCGGTCGCCCTCTGGCACAAGGACAAGGACCTCCACCAGGTCGACGCCGTGGTGCTGTGCGGTGGCTTCTCCTACGGCGACTACCTGCGCGCCGGTGCCATCGCCCGCTTCTCGCCGGTGATGGAGACCCTCATCGAGCAGGCGAAGGCCGGTCTGCCGGTCCTCGGCATCTGCAACGGATTCCAGATCCTCACCGAGGCCCACCTGCTCCCCGGCGGCATGCTCGGCAACGACCACCTCCACTTCATCTGCCGCGACCAGAAGCTGCGGGTGGAGAACGCGGACACCGTCTGGACGACCGACTACACGGCCGGCCAGGAGATCCACATCCCGCTGAAGAACATGGACGGCCGTTACGTGGCCGACCAGTACACGCTGGACGAGCTGGAGGCCGAGGGCCGGGTCGCCTTCCGCTACGTGGACTTCAATCCCAACGGCTCGCTCAACGACATCGCCGGCATCACCAACGAGGCCGGCAACGTCGTCGGCCTGATGCCGCACCCGGAGCACGCCGTGGAGCCGCTCATCGGCACCGGCCGCACCGACGGCCTCCCCTTCTTCACCTCGATCCTCAAGAAGCTGGTCAACGTATGAGCCGGACGCCTCTGGACACGGTCGAGCACGCGGCCGCGACCCCCGACGTCGCGCTGCCCTGGGCCGAACTCGGCCTGAAGAAGGACGAGTACGAGCGGGTGGTGGAGATCCTCGGCCGCCGCCCGACCGGCGCCGAGCTCGCCATGTACTCCGTCATGTGGTCCGAGCACTGCTCGTACAAGTCGTCGAAGGTGCACCTGCGCCAGTTCGGCGAGAAGGCCCCGCAGTCCGACGCGCTCCTCGTCGGCATCGGCGAGAACGCCGGCGTCGTCGACGTCGGCCAGGGCTACGCGGTCACCTTCAAGGTCGAGTCGCACAACCACCCCTCCTACGTCGAGCCCTACCAGGGCGCGGCCACGGGCGTGGGCGGCATCGTCCGCGACATCATCGCGATGGGCGCCCGCCCGGTCGCCGTCGTCGACCCGCTCCGCTTCGGCGCGGCCGACCACCCCGACACCAAGCGCGTCCTGCCGGGCGTGGTCGCCGGCATCGGCGGCTACGGCAACTGCCTCGGCCTGCCCAACATCGGCGGCGAGGTCGTCTTCGACGCCTGCTACCAGGGCAACCCGCTGGTCAACGCCGGTGCCATCGGCGTCATGCGGCACGAGGACATCCACCTCGCGAAGGCCTCCGGCGCCGGCAACAAGGTCATCCTGTACGGGGCCCGGACCGGCGGCGACGGCATCGGCGGCGCGTCCATCCTCGCCTCCGAGACCTTCGACGACGCCAAGCCGTCCAAGCGCCCGGCCGTCCAGGTCGGCGACCCCTTCCAGGAGAAGCTCCTCATCGAGTGCACCCTGGAGGCATTCAAGGAGAAGCTGGTCGTCGGCATCCAGGACCTGGGCGCGGCCGGCCTGTCCTGCGCCACCTCCGAGCTCGCCTCCAACGGCTCCGGCGGCATGCGCGTCACCCTGGACGACGTACCGCTGCGCGACTCCACGCTCTCGCCCGAGGAGATCCTCATGAGCGAGTCGCAGGAACGCATGTGCGCGGTGGTCGAGCCGGAGAAGGTCGACCGCTTCCTGGAGATCTGCGACAAGTGGGACGTCATCGCCACCGTCATCGGTGAGGTGACCGACGGCGACCGCCTGGAGATCTTCTGGCACGGCGGCAAGATCGTCGACGTCGACCCGCGCACGGTCGCCCACGACGGCCCGGTCTACGAGCGCCCGTACGCCCGCCCCGAGTGGCAGGACGCCCTCCAGGCGGACGACGCGAACAAGCTGCCCAGGCCCGCCTCCTCGGAGGAGCTGAAGGACCAGGTCCTGAAGCTGGTCGGCTCGCCCAACCAGGCCTCGAAGAAGTGGATCACCTCGCAGTACGACCACTTCGTGCAGGGCAACACCGTCCTCGCCCAGCCCGAGGACTCCGGCATGATCCGCATCGACGAGGAGACCGGCCTCGGCGTCGCCATCGCCACCGACGGCAACGGCCGGTACGCCAAGCTGGACCCGTACCACGGCGCCCAGCTGGCCCTCGCCGAGGCGTACCGCAACGTCGCCACCACCGGCGCCAAGCCGCTCGCCGTCTCCGACTGCCTGAACTTCGGCTCGCCCGAGGACCCGGCCGTCATGTGGCAGTTCGCGGAGGCCATCCGCGGTCTGGCCGACGCCTGCCAGCAGCTCGGCACCCCGGTGACCGGCGGCAACGTCTCGCTCTACAACCAGACGGGTGAGGCCGCCATCCACCCGACGCCGGTCGTCGCGGTCCTCGGCGTCATCGACGACGTGGCCCGGCGCACGCCGGTCGCCTTCCAGGAGGAGGGCCAGCTGCTCTACCTCCTCGGCGACACGCGTGAGGAGTTCGGCGGCTCGGCCTGGTCGCAGGTGGTCCACGACCACCTCGGCGGTCTGCCCCCGAAGGTCGACCTGGAGCGCGAGCGGCTGCTGGCCGAGATCCTGATCTCCGCCTCCCGCGACGGCATGATCGACTCCGCGCACGACCTGTCCGACGGCGGTCTGATCCAGGCGGTCGTCGAGTCGGCCCTGCTCGGCGGCAAGGGCGCCCGCCTGATCGTCCCCGACGGTCTGGACGCCTTCACCCTCCTCTTCTCCGAGTCGGCCGGCCGCGCGATCGTCGCCGTGCCGCGCTCCGAGGAGGTCCGCTTCAACGACATGTGCGGCGCCCGCGGCCTCCCGGCCACCCGCGTCGGTGTCGTCGACGGCGACACGGTCGAGCTCCAGGGCGAGTTCTCGCTCTCCCTGGTGCAGCTGCGCGAGGTCCACGAGGCCACCATCCCGGCGCTGCTCGCGTAGCCCCGCCGGCCGCCCCGTACGACACCCAGGGCCGCCGTCCAGGTACCGTCCCCGGACCTGGCCGGCGGCCCTCGGCCTGCGTACCACCGTGCCGGCTCGACACGGGCCACCGCCTTTCGGACGCGGCTCGTGGGGTCGGCCCCGCCCCCGTACGACACCCAGGGCCGCCGTCCAGGTACCGTCCCCGGACCTGGTCGGCGGCCCTCGGCCTGCGTACCACCGTGCCGGCTCGACACGGGCCACCGCCTTTCGGACGCGGCTCGACACGGCCCGCCGCCCCCCGTTCGCGGCTCGACGCGGCCCACCGCCCCCGGACGCGGCTCGATACGGCCCGCCGCCCCCCCCACACACACGGCCTCCCCCCGGCGAGGGGAACCGATCACCCCACCCGCCCCGTCGAACCGGCATGTCCAGGAAGCAGCAGCGACTGATCCTGACCGCCGCGGCAGCTCTCGTCCCGCTCCTGGCGGCCTGCGGAAGCGAGACGGCCGGCGGCAGCGGCTCCGTCGGCGTGGCGGAGCGGGTGACCGGCGTCCACTGGAAGGTCGCCGACGTCACCGTCGGGGGCACGACCCACGAGGCGCCCGCGGGCGCCACCGTCCGGATCGACGACGACGGCCGGGCGCAGGGCAGCTACGGATGCAACCGTTTCAGCGCGCGCGCCGACTTCGACGGCGACCGGCTCCGGCTCAGCGACACCGCGGCGACCGAGATGGCCTGCGAGGGCCGGTCCACGGCCGTCGAGACGACCCTCGCCCGCACGCTCGCCGACGGCACCCTGACCGCGACCGTCGAGGACGGCCGGCTGACCCTCACCACCGACGACGGCGACACCGTCCGGCTCACCGAGGAGCCGGCCGCCCCGCTGTACGGCACACGCTGGAACGTCACCGCACTCGGTGCCGCGGACGGCGCGGCCGAGTCCCTCCCCGGCGGCGCCGAACCCCACCTCACCTTCGACCAGAACGGCAAGGTCGGCGGCAGCCTCGGCTGCAACACCGTGCACGCCTCGGCGACCGTCGGCGACGGCAGGATCGTCCTGGGCGCCCCGTCCACCACCCGGAAGCTGTGTCCCGCCCCGCTCATGGACACCGAACGGCGCCTGCTGAACCTCTTCGACAGCACCGTCGCCTACCGCCTGGACCACCGCACCCTCACCCTGACCGGCGCGGACGGCGACACCGTGACGGCGCTCGCGGCCGATCCCGGACCCTGAACCCGCGGCCGGTCCGCACCCCTCCCCCGACCGCCCGTTCGGAAAAGCCCTCAACGGTCCTGCCACCGGCGCATAAGCTCACCGCCATGCCCCCGGCCAAGAAGCGCACCAGGACCTACGACCCGGCCAGAACCCGTACCGCCGTACTGGCCCAGCTCGGCGCCGTACGGCAGGCGGCCGGCACCCTCACGCCCGAACAGCTCGCGCTGCCGACCCGGCTCGGCGACTGGACCGTACGGGAGCTGGTCGCGCACATCGGGATGGCGGTCACGGCCGTGCACCGGGCCCTCGACAAGCCCGAACCGGCACGGCAGGACGCCGTGCTCCTCGACTGGCCCTTCGCCACCGCCGCCAACGCCCCGGCCATCGACGACTTCACCCGGGGCGTCGCCGAGAGCCACCCCGACCTCGCCACCTACCTGACCGACGTCGACCGGCGCCTGCGCGAGCTGCTCGACGCCCACCCGGCGGGCCGGCTGCTCCAGACCAACGCCGGCGCCCTCCCGCTGGCCGACTACCTGGTGACCCGCACCGTCGAACTCGTCGTCCACACCGACGACCTCAACGCCGCTGTGCCCGGCCTGGACGTCCCGTTCGACCGCCAGGCCCTCGCCGCGGCCACCCGGCTCCTCGCCGACGCCCTCGCCGTCAAGGCGCCCGGCGGCGCGACGGAGGTGCGCGTCCCGCCGTACGCCGTCGTGCAGTGCGTCGAGGGCCCCCGGCACACCCGGGGCACGCCGCCCAACGTCGTCGAGACCGACCCGCTGACCTGGCTGCGGCTGGCGACCGGGCGGCTGACCTGGAAGGACGCCGTCGAGGAGGCGCGGGTGAGCGCGAGCGGGGAGCGGTCGGACCTCACGGGGCTGCTGCCGTTGATGTCCTGACGCGCGAGCGGCCGATTGATGTGCGACACCTCACTCGCATCTCGGGAACAAGCCCCCGCCCGGCCGCCCCGGGAGCGCTCCCGGAACCTGGACCGATCGCCCCCACACCGATCTGACCTGCGCAAACGAATCGATCTCGGAGTGGGGCTCCAGGCCTTGATCGAGTTACTGGCAAGTATCCCCAATTCGGACCAGTGGTCGATCTCGCCTACACTCGAAGACGTGCCACGTGGTGACGGTCGACTCAATCACGATCTGCTCCCCGGTGAGAAAGGCCCCCAGGACGCGTGTGGCGTCTTCGGTGTCTGGGCTCCGGGCGAAGAGGTCGCAAAGCTCACGTACTTCGGGCTCTACGCCCTCCAGCATCGGGGCCAGGAATCCGCGGGAATCGCGGTCAGCAACGGCTCCCAGATCCTCGTCTTCAAGGACATGGGCCTCGTGTCCCAGGTCTTCGACGAAACCTCGCTCGGTTCGCTCCAGGGTCACATCGCGGTCGGACACGCCCGCTACTCGACCACCGGCGCCTCCGTGTGGGAGAACGCCCAGCCGACGTTCCGCGCCACCGCGCACGGCTCGATCGCGCTCGGCCACAACGGCAACCTCGTCAACACCGCCCAGCTCGCCGAGATGGTGGCCGACCTGCCCAAGCAGGAGGGCCGCACCCCGCGCGTCGCGGCGACCAACGACACCGACCTGCTCACCGCGCTCCTCGCGGCCCAGGTCGACGAGAACGGCAAGCCGCTGACCATCGAGGAGGCGGCCCACCAGATCCTCCCGCAGGTCAAGGGCGCCTTCTCGCTCGTCTTCATGGACGAGCACACCCTCTACGCCGGCCGCGACCCGCAGGGCATCCGCCCGCTGGTCCTCGGCCGCCTGGAGCGCGGCTGGGTCGTCGCCTCCGAGTCCGCCGCCCTCGACATCTGCGGCGCCAGCTACGTCCGCGAGATCGAGCCGGGCGAGTTCGTCGCCATCGACGAGAACGGCCTGCGCACCTCCCGGTTCGCGGAAGCGAAGCCCAAGGGCTGCGTCTTCGAGTACGTGTACCTGGCCCGCCCCGACACCGACATCGCCGGCCGGAACGTGTACCTCTCCCGTGTGGAGATGGGCCGCCGCCTGGCGAAGGAGGCCCCGGCCGAGGCCGACCTGGTCATAGCCACCCCGGAGTCCGGCACCCCGGCCGCCATCGGCTACGCCGAGGCCTCCGGCATCCCCTTCGGCGCGGGCCTGGTCAAGAACGCGTACGTCGGCCGGACCTTCATCCAGCCCTCGCAGACCATCCGCCAGCTCGGCATCCGCCTGAAGCTGAACCCGCTGAAGGAAGTCATCAAGGGCAAGCGCCTGGTCGTGGTCGACGACTCGATCGTCCGCGGCAACACCCAGCGCGCCCTGGTCCGCATGCTCCGCGAGGCCGGCGCCGCCGAGGTCCACATCCGGATCTCCTCGCCGCCCGTGAAGTGGCCCTGCTTCTTCGGTATCGACTTCGCCACCCGCGCCGAGCTCATCGCCAACGGCATGTCGATCGACGAGATCGGCACCTCCCTGGGCGCCGACTCCCTGGCGTACATCTCCATCGACGGCATGATCGAGGCGACCACCATCGCCAAGCCGAACCTGTGCCGCGCCTGCTTCGACGGCGAGTACCCGATGGAGCTCCCCGACCCCGAGCTGCTGGGCAAGCAGCTCCTGGAGACGGAGCTGGCCGCAGGCCCGGCCGCCACGGCCGCGTCCGACGCGATCCGCCGCCCGTAGGCCTCGTACGTATCACCAACCCGAAAGATCCCAGGCAATGTCTGAGACCCGTACCGGTGTCCCCGGTGCTTCCTACGCGGCTGCCGGCGTCGACATCGAGGCGGGCGACCGCGCGGTCGAACTGATGAAGGAGTGGGTGAAGAAGACGCAGCGCCCCGAGGTCCTCGGCGGCCTCGGCGGCTTCGCCGGCCTCTTCGACGCCTCCGCCCTCAAGCACTACGAGCGCCCGCTGCTCGCCTCCGCCACGGACGGCGTCGGCACCAAGGTCGACGTGGCCCGCCAGCTCGGCGTCTACGACACCATCGGCCACGACCTGGTCGCCATGGTCATGGACGACATCGTGGTGTGCGGCGCCGAGCCGCTGTTCATGACCGACTACATCTGCGTCGGCAAGGTCCACCCCGAGCGCGTCGCCGCCATCGTCAAGGGCATCGCAGCGGGCTGTGTGCTGGCCGGCTGCGCCCTGGTCGGCGGCGAGACGGCCGAGCACCCGGGCCTGCTGGGCGAGGACGACTTCGACGTCGCCGGCGCCGGTACGGGCGTCGTGGAGGCCGACCGCCTGCTGGGCGCCGATCGCATCCGCACGGGTGACACGGTGATCGCCATGGCGTCCTCCGGCCTTCACTCCAACGGGTACTCCCTCGTCCGCCACGTCCTGCTGAACCAGGCCGGCCTCTCCCTCGACGCACACATCGAGGACCTGGGCCGCACCCTCGGCGAGGAACTGCTGGAGCCGACGAAGATCTACTCGCTGGACTGCCTGGCCCTCACCCGCACCACCGAGGTCCACGCCTTCAGCCATGTCACCGGCGGCGGGCTCGCGGCCAACCTCGCCCGGGTCGTCCCGGACGGACTGCACGCGACCGTCGACCGCTCCACCTGGACGCCCGCCCCCGTCTTCGACCTCGTCGGCCGGACCGGGAACGTCGAGCGGCTGGAGCTGGAGAAGACCCTGAACATGGGCGTCGGCATGCTGGCGATCGTCCCGGCGGAGTCGACGGACGTGGCCCTGGCGACCCTGGCCGACCGCGGGGTCGACGCCTGGGTCGCGGGTGAGATCACCGAGCGCGGCGACCACACCGGCGGCGCCACCCTGGTCGGGGACTACGCCGGCTGACCCTCACGGAACCCGCGGGCCCGGGGGAGCCCGCGGGCCCGCGGGAGCCCGCGGAACCGTGCGGACAGCACAAGACCCGGTCGATGACCGAAGTCACCGACCGGGTGGGTGCTCAGTACAAGGTCAAGCGCCGCGACGGTGTTGTTGCGAGGAGTCCTCGTCCTCGTCGTCGTCCTCGTACAGGTCGGCGTACCGGCTGTAGAGGTCGTCGTCCTGCTCATCGTCCTCGAACGGCTCGCCATTCGGCGGAATGTTCGGAGACGATGCGCCCAGCTCTTCGGCCAGGCGTGAGAGATCCGTCCCGCCGCTGTTGTACTTCAGCTGGCGGGCGACCTTCGCTTGCTTGGCCTTGGCCCGGCCGCGCCCCATGGCTCGACCCCCTCAACGACGGGGCTCGACGGCCCCAGAGTCTTGACACGCGTTCATGATCCGGAACGGACTCTCCGCAGAGAGGCCGGTCCGTAGGGCTTCCACGGTACCTGAGCCCGCACCCATACGGTACGTCGCCCGTGGCACGCGCGTGTGCACAGAACCTTCGAGGCGCCCCGTCCTCGCTGGTCAGTGGCGATTTTAACCACTTATCGGCGGGCGACCCGCCGGGAAGAGTGAGAGTTCTCTCTAACTTTCCTCCCGGCGGTACCGGCGAAACCGGAGAACGGGTACCCCCGGGCCGCAGCGGAACCCCGCTCTCCGGCTCACCCTTTGCGCGCCCGTGCCGCTTCGTGCATCCGGTGCTCGGCGATCCGGTCGGCCGCGGCGGCCGGTGGAATCCCGTCTGCCTTCGCACGTGCGAATATGGCGAGCGTGGTGTCGTAGATCCCGGCGGCCTTCGCCTTGCACCGTCCGAAATCGAAGCCGTGCAGCTCGTCGGCGACCTGGATGACTCCGCCGGCGTTCACCACGTAGTCGGGCGCGTAGAGGATCCCGCGGTCGGCGAGGTCCTTCTCGACGCCCGGGTGGGCGAGCTGGTTGTTGGCCGCACCGCAGACGACCGCGGCGGTCAGGACCGGCACCGAGTCGTCGTCGAGGGCTCCGCCCAGCGCGCAGGGGGCGTAGATGTCGAGCCCCTCGATCCGGATCAGGCGCTCGGTGTCGGCGACCACGCCCACCGAAGGGTGCTCGTCGGCGATCCGCCACACGGCTTCCTGGCGCACGTCCGTGATCACCACCTGGGCGCCTTCCGCCAGCAGGTGTTCGACCAGGTGGCGGCCGACCTTGCCCACGCCCGCGACGCCGACCGTGCGGTCACGCAGCGACGGGTCGCCCCACAGGTGCTGGGCGGAGGCCCGCATGCCCTGGTAGACGCCGAAGGCGGTCAGGACGGAGGAGTCGCCCGCCCCGCCGTGCTGCGGCGACCGGCCGGTCGTCCAGCGGCACGTGCGGGCCACGACGTCCATGTCGGCCACGTACGTGCCGACGTCGCAGGCGGTCACGTACCGGCCGCCGAGCGAGGCGACGAAACGGCCGTAGGCGAGCAGCAGCTCCTCGGTCTTGATCACCTCGGGATCGCCGATGATCACGGCCTTGCCGCCGCCGTGGTCCAGCCCGGCCATGGCGTTCTTGTACGACATCCCGCGCGCGAGGTTCAGGGCGTCGGCGACGGCCTCCCCCTCGGTCGCGTACGGGTAGAAGCGCGTACCGCCGAGCGCGGGGCCCAGGGCGGTGGAGTGGAGGGCGATGACGGCCTTGAGGCCGCTGGCCCGGTCCTGGCAGAGCACGACCTGCTCATGACCTCCCTGATCCGAGTGGAACAGGGTGTGCAGGACGTCGGAAGAGGCGCCGGATACGTCGGTCACGGTGGTGACTCCTGGGTAACTAGCGGCGATCGGGACAAGGGCTCCCGTAGGGGTGGCGGGGCCTGTGGCACGAGCGTAGAGCCTGGGCGGGCCGCCGCACGCGTGGTGTTCCGGATCACCTTCTTGCGGAGTAAGGCCGTGGGACGATTTGCATGTTTTCCGGTCCTCGGTCGAGCGGTCCGGAAGGTTTCCCGCACGGCCGGAGGGGGAGGGAGGAGGCGTGCCCCAGGTGTCCTCGGTGATCGTCCCGTACGCCGTCTATCTGCGCGTCTACGAGCCGCTGGCCGCCTTCCCGGAACCGGAGCGCGGCCACTGGGCGCGCTACGCCCGCCGCCCCGACCGCCCCACGTACCAGGACGAGCTGCGCCGCTCGCTGTCCGACCTGCTGCCCACCCCGCCGGTCGCGGTCCCGGTGCACGAGAGCGGGGACGCCTTCGTGCTCGACGTGGACGGCGTGGTCTGCGTGTGCCCCTGGCGCACCCGGCTGCGCGGCTGGCAGGCACTGGAGGAACTGGGCGACGAACTGCCCGGACCGGTCCTGGACGCGGTGCTGCCCCCCGTCGTCCGCCTCCAGGCCGCCCAGGACTACGAGCGCTGGCTGGCCCGCAACCCCGACGCCCGCCCCTGGATCCGCACGGCGGCCTGGCAGATCCCGCTGCACTGGTTCGTGCTCGTCTCCGACGAGGAGCGCGAGTGGGACAAGGGGACGGCGGAGCTGCCGCCGGTGCTGCGCTACCGCACCCCCATGGTGCAGGCCCGCCGCCGGGTGGCCCGGGGGTTGCGCGCCCTGCGGGACGCCATGGACGAGGGGCCGCTCATCGACGGGCTGGTGGACGTGGGGCGCTGGCTGGAGGAGTTCCATCCGCGCTCGCTGGTCGAGCTGGACTACGGCGGCCTGGTGCACGCCCTGCCGGCCGGCGACCTGGAGAACGACCACTCGGCCGCCGACGTCGCCGCGGGGATCGACGCCCTGCGGCGGGGGGACGGCGCGGCGGCGGGCGAGGCGTACGCCCGGCTCGTGGAGCGGTGGCGGTCGGTGCGGGACCGGCGCTCGGCGAACTGACGGTGTGACAGATACGACAAGCGGTTTCTGAGTGACGTACGTCACGGCCGTCAGGGCTTCGAACAGCGTACGGTCGACCGCACCTCACGGAACTGACGGGACGTCGGGCCCGATCCGGGCGTCGGCCCCGATCCGGGCGTATAGCCGCAAGAACCGCCAAGGGTGATGGACCGCACGTACGCGGCCCTTGCGCCGCTTGCCCCTCCTCGTGCCAAAATAGGACAAGGAGTCCGGGGAGGACTCCTCCGTCCGCTTGTGTTCCGGCGTGGGCGGGATCTCAGCATTGCACGCTTTGGGGGGTCTGGTGACTCCTGATCGCCGTGTGACTGATCGTCACACTGGCGTGACTGTCCGCTATGGCACGGTCCATCGGCTTCCGTCGCCGATGAACACCTGGGGGGCAATTCCATCGGTTTGGCCGACGCGGCTGGACAGATGGTGTAGTTGTAGTGCCGAGGACAAGCCGTTCGTCCTATAACCGACTCGACTCGCGTCCGCCATTTCGGGCAACGCGGGTCAAGGTGCAGAATTTAGAGGAAAGAACCGAGAAGGTTCGGTTCTCCCGAGGAGGCCGCTCATGACCGCTCGCACCCCTGATGCTGAGCCGCTGCTGACCCCGGCTGAGGTCGCCACCATGTTCCGCGTGGACCCGAAGACGGTCACGCGCTGGGCGAAGGCCGGCAAGCTCACGTCGATCCGCACGCTCGGCGGGCACCGCCGCTACCGCGAGGCCGAGGTCCGCGCCCTGCTGGCGGGCATCCCGCAGCAGCGCAGCGAGGCCTGAACAACTGAATAACCGGGCAGAACGCCAGGTCCCCCAACCTGTCGGAATGCCCGAACCACCTGCTCCACACGACGTGGGCCTGCCCCAACAGGCCCCTCGCCCACACGGTACGTCGTCGGTCGCGCTGGACTCCGCCGGGTCCAGCGCGATCTTTTTTGTGCGTCGGCGCCTGTCTAGCAGGTGGCTCTGTGAGTGGCCTTGTCCGAGTCTGGGGAGTCTCTGGGAGGTTGCGCGAGGGTTGTGGGCAGCATCCTCCACAGTGGTGCAATTGCACATATTAAATTGACCGGTTGTAGGAGACTGGTAAGAACCCGGTTTTCGGAAACTCATGCGGTGACACCCGTCACATGCCACTGGCCTTGTCGACGTCGCCGCGTCTGCGCTAGAGGAACCGCTTGCTCCGCCTCACGCCCCAGCAGCCCACGCCTGTACGGGCGTTGGGCGCCGGCGGTCCCGAACGCGGTCCGGGAGCGCGTCCCGAACGCGGTCTCCGCGCGGTCCCGCTCCCGATGTGCCGCGGGTTCGCGACCGCCGCTGTGACCGCCGTCCCGGCCGCCGTCCCGGCCGCCGTCCCGGCCGCCGTCCCGGCCGCCGTCCCGGCCGCCGTCCCGGCCGCCGTCCCGGCCGCCGTCCCGGCCGCCGTCCCGG
>NZ_JBIVJP010000008.1:304812-349340 GCF_044750285.1 Streptomyces sp. NPDC088812
GTCACCGCGCCGGACGCCGTTCCGTCTGCCGTTCCGCCCGCGGTCACGTCGACGGGGCGCCGTCCCCCTCGGCGGCCTCCTGGGGGGCTTGGGCGGCCCGTGGAGCGCCGTCCATCGCCAGCCGCAGCAGGCGGTGGCAGATCGGGCAGTGACGGGTCCGATGTCGGTAGGACGACGCGGCCGACAGATGCGCGCGGAGCAACGCTCGCGTCTCGTGCCTGGCCGATGCCGCCATACGCCACCTCCGAGAGGTCCACGCGGGGAACAGAGCCCTGAACTCTGGGGTACCGGGCGAATGTGACGCCGTCAAGGGAGCGCGGCGCGTGCACGGCGACGGCGAGCCCGTACGGAGTCCCTCGCACCGGCCGGAACGGCCCCGCGGTGCGTCCGCCGGAACGGCCCCGCGGTGCGTCCGCCGGAACGGCCCCGCGGTGCGTCCGCCGGAACGGCCCCGCGGTGCGTCCGCCCGGCGGGTACGGCCCTGCGTTCGCCGACCGGCCGTGGCCCCGGGACTGGACCCGGCTCCCGGTTCCAATTCCGAACCGGAGCCGGAGCCGGAACACACGAGAGCCCGGGTCCGAAGACCCGGGCTCTCGATACTGCGGTCCTGACGGGATTTGAACCCGCGGCCTCCACCTTGACAGGGTGGCGAGCACTCCAAACTGCTCCACAGGACCAGGTTTCGCGGCACTTGGTGTTGCGTTGTGCTGCGAGAAGGACTGTACAGGAGGGTGAGCCCCTTGGTCGAACTCACCCTCCGCACCGGGACCGTCACGGCACCGCCGCGTCGATCGCCTTCACGATCCGCTTGTCGGAGACCGGGTACGCCGTGCCCAGCGCGTGGGCGAAATAGCTGACCCGGAGCTCCTCGATCATCCAGCGGATGTCCAGGACGGCGGACGGGACCGGGCGGCCCTGGGGCAACTGCTCCAGCAGCCACGCGTACTCGTCCTGCATCTCGTGGACCTTCTCCATACGGGTGGTGTCCCGCTGGACGTTGGTCGGCATCTGCTGGAGGCGCCGGTCCGCGGCCACCAGGTACCGCATCAGGTCCGGCAGCCGGCGCAGCCCCGTCTGCGTCACGAAGCCCGGCCGTACGAGCGCGTCCAGCTGCTTGCGCACGTCCGTCAGGTTCGCCAGCAGCGTGGGGCTGTTCACGGCCTTCAGGCGACGCTCACAGGCCTGCCAGGCGGCCAGCACCTGCTGCACCTGGCCGACCGTGCGTACGGTCACGTCCACGATCTCGGCGCGCACCTTGTCGTAGAGCTTCCGGTACGACTCCTCGTCCCACGCCGGGCCGCCGAAGTCGCCGATCAGCCGGTCGGCCGCCGCCATCGCGCAGTCGTCGAACAGCGCCTGGACGGAGCCGTGCGGATTCGCCGAGAGGGCGAGCTTCTGAGCGTTGGTCAGCTTTTCGGACGCGAACTTCGCCGGGTTGACCGGGATGTTGCGCAGGATCAGCCGGCGCGTGCCCTTCCACATCGCCTCCGCCTGCTCCGCCTCCGTGTCGAAGAGGCGTACGGACACGGTGTCGCCGTCGTCGACCAGCGCCGGGTACGCCTTCACCGGCTGGCCGGCCCGGCGGGTCTCGAAGACGCGGGTGAGCGATCCGATCGTCCAGTCGGACAGGCCCGAACGCTCCAGGGACTCACCGCCCCGGCGCTCGGCGGTGGCCGCGGCGGCCTGGGAGAGGGCCTGGCGGGCCTTCGGCTTCAGCCGCAGCCGCAGGACCTCGAGGTCCTTGTCCTCGGCCAGTTTGCGGCGGCGCTCGTCGACGATCCGGAAGGTGATCTTCAGGTGGTCGGGGATCCTGGACCAGTCGAAGTCGTCCGCCTCGAAGGGGACGCCGACCATCCGCTTCAGCTCACGCGCCATCGCCGTGGTGAGCGGCTCCTGAAGAGGCACAGCCCGGTCCAGGAACCGCTTGGCGAAGTTCGGCGCCGGCACGTAGTTGCGGCGGACCGGCTTCGGCAGGGAGCGGATCAGCTCGGTGACGACCTCTTCCCGCAGACCGGGGATCTGCCAGTCGAAGCCCTCGTCCGTGACCTGGTTGAGCACCTGGAGCGGGATGTGGACGGTCACCCCGTCCGCGTCCGCGCCCGGCTCGAACTGGTACGTGACCCGGAACTTCAGCTGCCCCTGCTGCCATGTGTCGGGGTAGTCGGCCTTGGTGACCGCCTCCGCCGACTCCCGGATGAGCATCTCCCGCTCGAAGTCCAGGAAGTCGGGCTGTTCGTGCCGCTTGCGCTTCCACCAGGAGTCGAAGTGGGCGCCGGACACCACGTGCTCGGGCACCCGCTGGTCGTAGAAGTCGAACAGCGTCTCGTCATCGACCACGATGTCCCGGCGCCGGGCCCGGTTCTCCAGCTCCTCGACCTCGCTGAGCAGCTTGCGGTTGTCGGCGAAGAACTTGTGGTGGGTGCGCCAGTCGCCCTCCACCAGGGCGTTGCGCAGGAACAGCTCCCGGGAGACCTCGGGCTCGATCCGCCCGTAGTTCACCTTGCGCTGCGCGACGATCGGCACGCCGTACAGCGTGACCTTCTCGTACGCCATCACCGCCGCCTGGTCCTTCTCCCAGTGCGGCTCGCTGTAGGTCCGCTTCAGCAGGTGCCCGGCGAGCGGCTCGATCCACTCCGGTTCGATCTTCGCGTTGACGCGGGCCCACAGGCGGCTGGTCTCCACCAGCTCCGCCGACATCACGAACCGCGGCTGCTTCTTGAACAGCGCCGAGCCGGGGAAGATCGCGAACTTGGCGCTTCGGGCGCCGAGGTACTCGTTCTTGTTGCCGTCCTTCACGTCCTTCATCCCGATGTGGGACAGCAGGCCGGCGAGGAGGGAGACGTGGACGCTGTCGCCGGAGGCGTCCTGCTCGTTGAGGTGGATGCCCATCTGCTTGGCGACCGTGCGGAGCTGGGTGTAGATGTCCTGCCATTCGCGGATGCGCAGGAAGTTGAGGAACTCCTGGCGGCACATGCGGCGGAAGGACGACGAGCCGCGCTCCCGCTGCTGCTCGCGGACGTACCGCCACAGGTTGAGGTAGGCGAGGAAGTCGCTCGTCTCGTCCCGGAAGCGGGCGTGCTGCTGGTCGGCCTGGGTCTGCTTGTCGGCCGGGCGTTCCCGTGGGTCCTGGATGGAGAGCGCGGCGGCTATCACCATGACCTCGCGGGCACAGCCGTTCTTCTCGGCCTCCAGGACCATCCGGGCCAGTCGCGGGTCGACGGGCAGCTGGGCCAGCTTCCGGCCGGTCTGGGTGAGCCGCTTGCGCGGGTCCTTCTGCTCCGGGTCGAGCGCGCCCAGCTCCTGGAGCAGCTGCACGCCGTCCCGGATGTTGCGGTGGTCCGGCGGGTCGATGAACGGGAACTTGTCGATGTCGCCGAGGCCGGCCGCGGTCATCTGGAGGATGACGGAGGCCAGGTTGGTGCGCAGGATCTCCGCGTCCGTGAACTCCGGACGGGCGGTGAAGTCGTCCTCGGAGTACAGCCGGATGCAGATACCGTCGCTGGTCCGTCCGCAGCGGCCCTTGCGCTGGTTGGCGCTGGCCTGCGAGACCGGCTCGATGGGCAGCCGCTGCACCTTGGTGCGGTGGCTGTAGCGGCTGATCCGGGCGAAGCCGGGATCGATGACGTACTTGATGCCCGGCACGGTCAGGGAGGTCTCGGCGACGTTCGTGGCCAGAACGATCCTGCGTCCGGTGTGCGGCTGGAAGACGCGGTGCTGCTCGGCGTGCGACAGCCGGGCGTACAGCGGCAGCACTTCGGTGAACCGGTACTTCTTCTTCTCCAGCGCGTCCGCGGTGTCCCGGATCTCCCGCTCGCCGGAGAGGAAGACGAGGATGTCGCCCCGCCCCTCTCCCATCAGCTCCTCGACGGCTTCGGTGATCGCGGTGATCTGGTCCCGGTCGGTGTCCTCGGAGTCCTCCTCCAGGAGCGGCCGGTAGCGCACCTCCACGGGATACGTCCGGCCGCTGACCTCGATGATCGGCGCGTCCCCGAAGTGCCGGGAGAACCGTTCGGGGTCGATGGTCGCGGAGGTGATGACGACCTTCAGGTCGGGCCTGCGCGGCAGCAGCCGGGCGAGGTAGCCCAGCAGAAAGTCGATGTTGAGGGACCGTTCGTGGGCCTCGTCGATGATGATCGTGTCGTAGGCGCGCAGCTCGCGGTCGGTCTGGATCTCGGCGAGCAGGATGCCGTCCGTCATCAGCTTCACGAAGGTGGCGTCCGGGTTCACCTGGTCGGTGAAGCGCACCTTCCAGCCGACGGCCTCCCCGAGCGGCGTCCGCAGCTCGTCGGCCACCCGCTCGGCGACGGTCCGGGCGGCGATCCGGCGGGGCTGGGTGTGCCCGATCATCCCGCGCACGCCCCGCCCGAGCTCCAGGCAGATCTTCGGGATCTGGGTCGTCTTGCCGGACCCGGTCTCACCGGCGACGATGACGACCTGGTGATCGCGGATGGCGTCGGCGATCGCGTCCTTGCGCTGGCTGACGGGGAGCTGCTCCGGATAGGTCACGGCGGGCACACGGGCGCGCCGTGCTCCCATCCGCTCCTCGGCCTGGGCGACCTCCGCCTCGATCTCGGCGAGAACGGCGGCCCGGCCCTCCGGCTTGCGGATCTTGCGTGCGCCTTCGAGCCTGCGCCCGAGCCGGTGCGCGTCACGCAGGGACAACTCGGCCAGGCGGGGGGCGAGGGCGCCCAGGGCGGGGGCAGGGTGCGTAGACATACGCGATCCAGGATCTCATCCCGGAGAAAAACGTGGCGAACGCTTTTGCCTCCGGTCGGGGGGGCGGTTCGTGGGGTGGGGCGGGTGCGGGTGACTGCTCCGGGGCCGGCCTTCCCCGTGCCCCCCCGGCATCCGGCCTGCGGGGACGGAGAGACCCGGTACCGCCGGACGGGCCGCCGGTGCCAGGCCGGTGAACGGGAAAGACGGGGTCTGTTCCGATCGGAATCGATCTCATACCGCCCTGTCCCGTTCAGCTGGACGGTCATATCTATCCAATTGATCGACGGCTGGTGAATGTCAATCCGAAGGATGGTGCATGGTGCCGGGTGTTCGTATAATGCGTGATCGACTCGAATGGGTCGCATACGGGGGAGGGGCGGATGGCGTTACATCGAGAAATCGAGATCTCACAACAGGGCGACCCGGGATTCGTGCGATACCGGCTGGGTCCTTCGAGGCTCTATTTGAACGATGTCGAGCTGATTCACACAACACTGGTGAAGGCGGCCAAGGAGCGGGCCGACAGTCTGGACACCGAGGCGGCCGAGGTGCGGATCACGGCACGGGACGCGACTGCGGACGCACCCGGGGACCTGAGGGACGCCACCCTCAGTGAACTGCAGCGGGTCCGGATCTCGGTGGAGGCGCCCTTGATCTCGGTCGACCTCTGGTCGGAGAACGCCGATGTGTCCGCTCAGGCCTCCGATGCCGAAGGGAAAGCGGTGGCGGAGGGGATCAAGAAATTCGTCGACGCCAAACGCAGCCTCCGGGGAGGTTATCAGTGGCTCGACGGTACTCATGACGTCGTTCTCCTGATCAGTGGAATCGCCTTGGCGGCGTCTTCGTTTTTCGTCTTCGGTGATTGGCGGGCGGCCCTGGCGTCCTTCCTCGGCGCATGCTTCGTCACCTTCGGATTCAACAGCACCTTCGCGTATCGCACCGGAACGGTTCGCATCGTTCCGCGGAACGAGAGCGAAGTGCGGAAGCTGAGTTCGGAAACCCGTAAGCAGTTGTGGATCGCTCTGGCGGGTGCGGCCGCCGGAGCCCTGATCGTCGGGACGGCAGGGCTCTGGGCCGGCTTCGCGGTCAAGTGATCTTCCGGTCGACGCGGACTGCGTCTTCGCGCCGTGCGCGGCACGGGCAGGCGCGGTCCGCACACACGAAAGACCCCCGCCGGTTTCCCGACGGGGGTCTTTCCGCTGTTCAGCGGTTGTGGCTGGGGCCGGGGTCGAACCGGCGACCTTCCGCTTTTCAGGCGGACGCTCGTACCAACTGAGCTACCCAGCCACGAGGTTCCCAAGGGAACCTCAGCGGTCCTGACGGGATTTGAACCCGCGGCCTCCACCTTGACAGGGTGGCGAGCACTCCAAACTGCTCCACAGGACCAAGCTGTTGTGTACGACAGTGTCGCACACGGTGTTGCGTGCCCCCAACGGGATTCGAACCCGTGCTACCGCCTTGAAAGGGCGGCGTCCTAGGCCGCTAGACGATGAGGGCTATCGGCCCGCCTGGGCGCTTCTCAGCGCGTCGGGGACGTGAGAAGCATATGGGATGGCGGGAGGTATCGCCAAAACGGTTTACGGAGCGGTGCCGGAGGGCGCGGGGGAGGAGGTGGCGGTGGACGTGGGGGAAGGGGTGGCTCCCGGCTGGTTCTCCTTGGGGAGGTGGCGGCTGACCTCGGCCGTCGTCAGGCCCAGGCCGCCCAGCTTGATCGCGTCCCAGGCCTGGAGGCGGCGGGTGTCGCGGTCGAAGTAGAGGATCGACGCCTCGATGGGGTCGGGGTACGTCCCCTCGACGGCGCGCAGGCCGCTGCCGCCCGTGGAGCCCTCGGTGCGCAGCCGGGTGCCCTTCTTCAGGACCTCCATGTCCGCGTGGTGGAGGTGGCCGGCCAGGGCGAGGGGGACCTCGCCGTCGGTGCGGCGGGCGGCGGAGGGTTCGTGGGCGACGGCCACGTCGACGGGGGTGCCCGCGGCCCGCTGGGCGCGCAGCGCGTCCGCGAGGCGGTCGCCGGCCGCTTCCTGGACGTCCTCGCCGCCCGGGGCGGTGGAGCGGTCGGGGGTGAACCGGGGGTCGCCGATGCCGGCGAAGCGCAGGCCCGCGAGGGTGACCGCGCGGCCGTCGTCGAGGACGTGGACGTTCTTCATTCCGTCGAGGTAGCGCTGGGTCAGGGCCGAGTCGTGGTTGCCGCGCACCCAGACGTACGGCGCGCCGAGGTCGGCGATGGGGTCGAGGAAGCCGTTCTCGGCCGCGGTGCCGTGGTCCATGGTGTCGCCGGAGTCGACGATGACGTCGACCTTGTACTGCTCCACGAGCGAGGCGATGATCTTCCAGCTCGCCGGGTTGAGGTGGATGTCCGACACGTGCAGGACGCGGACCGTGGTGGGGTCGGGCTGGTAGACGGGCAGGGTGGAGGTCACGTCGTAGAGCTTGGTCACGTTGGTGACGAGGCGGGCGAGTTCGCGCTGGTAGACGTCGAACTCGGTGACGATGCTGCGGGCGCTGCCGACGAGGGACGGGGCGGAGGAGAGCAGGCCCGAGAAGCGGGGCTCGAGGACGGACTTGGGGTTCCAGGTGGCGTACGCGGTGGCGCCGGAGGCGGCGAGCAGGGCGAGGGCCAGGCCGCCGGCGGCGAGGGCGCGGCGCGGGCGGCGGTAGACGGCGAGACCGAGGGCGGTCGCGCCGGTGACGACGGCGACGCAGGAGCGGGCGGCGAGGTCGAGGGTGCCGTGGCCGACGTCGCGGGCGATCTCGTCCTGGAGTCCGGAGAGGCGTTCGGGGTGGTCCACGAGGGCCTGGGCGCGGGCGGGGTCGAGCTGGTCGACGTTGACGTCCAGGCGGACGGGGGCGGTGTGGCTGTCGAGGTGGAGGGCGCCCAGGGGGGAGACGTTGATCTTGGTGCCGCCGGTGAGGGAGGGGCGCAGGGTCATCGTCGTGTTCATGGGGCCGACGGGTGCGCGGACGTCGCCGACGACCAGCAGGCCGAGCCAGGCGCCCAGGAGGACGACGACGGTGAGTCCGAGGGCGCGGGCCCAGGGCCGGGGGCGTCCGGCGAGTTCGGGGGTCGTGCGGGGGGAGCGGCGGCGGTGCGGGCGGTGCACGGCGTGCGGGGCGGTGGGGAGGCGGGCGCGGGCCATTGATCCCGTATGCCCAAGTGTGCGCCCGGATATGCGGGCCGTTCGTGTGGCTCGTAGGGCGGTGTCGTGCCGGAGAATGAGCCTGTGCTGGAGATGACGCGCGAGGAGTTCGAGGAACTGGTCGCCGAGGCGCTGGACCGGATTCCGCCGGAGCTGACGCGGCTGATGGACAACGTCGCCGTGTTCGTGGAGGACGAGCCGCCGGCGGACGATCCCGAGTTGCTCGGTCTCTACGAGGGGACTCCGCTGACGGATCGCGGCGAGTGGTACGCGGGTGTGCTGCCCGACCGGATCACGATCTACCGGGGTCCCACGCTCAGGATGTGCGAGACGCGCGAGGAGGTCGTCGAGGAGACGGAGGTGACCGTCGTGCACGAGATCGCGCACCACTTCGGGATCGACGACGCCCGGCTGCACGCGCTGGGGTACGGCTGAGCCCTCGCCGTGCGGGACGCGTGTCCTCCTGCGGGCGGCGGGAGTTGGGCAGGTCGACTCCTGTTTCTGCTTCCGGAGGTGGCCCGTGCGCCCCTTGTACGTACCCGTTCGACTGGCCGCCACGGTCATGGCCGTCGCCGCGGCCGCCGGTTGCATGAGCGTGGGGGACGAGGAGGGGACCCGGACCGAGCCGTCGCGTTCGGCGGGGCACCGGGGCGACGAGGCGGCGAGCGGCGGGCCCGCCGGGCCGGTCGGCGGCCACGGGTTCGGCGCGGCGGGCGGTGACGGCCGGCGCGAGCACGGCAGCGGCGGCGGGAAGGGCGGGCCGGACGGATCGGCGGCTCCCTCGGCCTCCCCCGCGTCGCCCGGCGCGAGCGCCGCGGCCTCCCCGGGGGCGCGGCCGGGCCGGAGCGAGAAGCCGGGGGCTCCGGAGCCGTCGAAGGAGCAGCCCACGCCCTCGCGGTCGGCCGATCCGGAGCCGCCGTCGTCGCCCGAGCCGCCACCGCCACCGCCGTCGCCGGCGCCCGAGCCGACGGTCGCGGAACCGTCGTCGTCGGCCCACGAGGAGCCGTTGCCGCAGCTGGTGGAACGGGAGCCGGCACCGGAGGCTGGGGCGCCGGTGTAACCGGCGCGGCCGGCTCCGGCTCCGGCTCCGGGCGTTCGGTGCCGTGTGTGACCTACGTCTACGGGGTTCGGTTTGCCTTCGGGGGTGGTGGGTGCGTATGGTGGTAGATCGTTTGATCCCATTTGCCCGGCGCCACCGCAGAGCGCGCCGTGTGGCGCGTACTCTCCCTTGCCGTGGCTGACCGCATTGAGGCGGTCGTATTGCGAATCACGGAGTTGACGGGCGCGTGCCGACGAGACTCCGGAAGGTTTCGCATACGCATGTCCATTTCCCGTACTGATCACGTCGTCGTGCCCGAGAACGACGAGGCCGCGGAGGCCGTCGAGACCGCCCAGGCCGTCTCGACCGTCGAGGCCGCCGAGGTCGTCTCGATCGCCGAGGCCGTCGAGGCCGACGCCGACGAGGCGCCCCAGGTGACCTTCGCGGACCTGGGTCTGCCCGAGGGCGTCGTGCGCAAGCTCGCGCAGAACGGCGTGACCAGCCCCTTCCCGATCCAGGCGGCGACCATCCCGGACGCCCTGGCCGGCAAGGACATCCTCGGCCGTGGCCGCACCGGCTCCGGCAAGACCCTCTCCTTCGGTCTGCCGACCCTGGCCACGCTGGCCGGCGGCCGCACCGAGAAGCACAAGCCGCGCGCGGTCATCCTGACCCCGACGCGCGAACTGGCGATGCAGGTCGCCGACGCGCTCCAGCCGTACGGTGACGTCCTCGGCCTGCGGATGAAGGTCGTCTGCGGCGGTACGTCGATGGGCAACCAGATCTACGCCCTGGAGCGCGGCGTCGACATCCTGGTCGCCACCCCCGGCCGTCTGCGCGACATCATCAACCGCGGCGCCTGCTCCCTGGAGGACGTGCGGATCACTGTTCTCGACGAGGCCGACCAGATGTCCGACCTGGGCTTCCTGCCCGAGGTGACGGAGCTGCTGGACCAGGTTCCGGCGGGCGGCCAGCGGATGCTGTTCTCCGCGACGATGGAGAACGAGATCAAGACCCTCGTCGACCGGTACCTGAAGGACCCGGTCAGCCACGAGGTCGACGCCGCCCAGGGCGCCGTCACGACGATGTCGCACCACATCCTCATCGTGAAGCCGAAGGACAAGGCGCCGGTCACGGCCGCGATCGCCTCCCGCAAGGGCCGCACGATCATCTTCGTCCGCACCCAGCTGGGCGCCGACCGGGTCGCCGAGCAGCTGCGCGAATCGGGCGTGAAGGCGGACGCGCTGCACGGCGGCATGACCCAGGGCGCGCGCACCCGCACCCTGGCCGACTTCAAGGACGGTTACGTCAACGTCCTGGTCGCGACGGACGTCGCCGCGCGCGGCATCCACGTCGACGGCATCGACCTGGTCCTGAACGTGGACCCGGCCGGTGACCACAAGGACTACCTGCACCGCGCCGGCCGTACGGCGCGCGCCGGGCGCACGGGCACGGTCGTCTCGCTGTCCCTGCCGCACCAGCGCCGCCAGATCTTCCGCCTGATGGAGGACGCCGGCGTCGACGCCGGGCGTCACATCATCCAGGGCGGTGCGGCCTTCGATCCGGAGGTCGCCGAGATCACCGGCGCCCGGTCGATGACCGAGGTCCAGGCCGAGTCGGCGGGCAACGCCGCGCAGCAGGCCGAGCGCGAGGTCGCCCAGCTCACCAAGCAGCTGGAGCGTGCGCAGCGCCGTGCGGCCGAGCTGCGGGAGGACGCCGACCGGCTGGTGGCCCGGGTCGCCCGTGAGCGGGGCGAGGACCCCGAGGCCGCGGTGGCCGAGGCGCAGGCGGCTGCCGTGGAGGCCGTCGAGGCGTCGCCGGTGGCCGAGGTCTCCGTGCCGGAGCAGCCGGCCGCGCGGGACATCGACCGGAGCGACCGGAGCGACCGGGGTGACCGTGAGGAGCGGGCGTCGGCTTCGTCGTCGTACGAGCGGCGGGAGCGGCGGCCCTTCGAGCGGGACCGCGAGCGTTCCTTCGAGCGCCGGGACGACCGGGGCGGGTTCCGCCGGGACGACCGCGGTGACCGCGGTGACCGCGGTGGCTTCAACCGTGACCGCGACCGTGACCGTGACCGCGACCGTGGTTTCGGCCGGGACCGTGACGACCGGGGCGGCCGTTCGTTCGAGCGCCGTGACGACCGTCGTCCGTTCGACCGGGACCGGGACCGTGAGCGCGGCTTCAACCGCGACGACCGCGGTGGCCGTTCGTTCGAGCGCCGTGACGACCGCGGCGGCCGTGGCTTCGAGCGCCGTGACGACCGTCGTCCGTTCGACCGGGACCGGGACCGTGAGCGCGGCTTCAACCGCGACGACCGCGGCGGCCGTTCGTTCGAGCGCCGTGACGACCGGGGCGGCTTCCGCGGCCGTGACGAGCGCGCCGGTCACCGGGGCAGCGACCGTCCGTTCAACCGTGACCGCCGCGATGACCGCCCCGGCTTCCGTGCCGCCGGCCACGACCGTCCCAACGGCCGTCGTGACGACCACCGCGGCGGCGGTTCCTTCGGGCGCCGCGAGGACAAGCCGCGCTGGAAGCGCAACGGCTGACCCGCAGCGGTTGACCACAGCGGTTGACCACAGCGGTTGACCACAGTGGTTGACCGCAACGGCTGACCACAACGGCTGACCGCAGCGGTTGCCCGCGTCGGCCCGTGTGAGTGAACGCCGTGGCCCCCCACCGACTCCTCGGTGGGGGGCCACGGCGTTCTCCGTGCGGGGCCGGGCCGGTTTCCGGTCACGTTGTGACGTGTGTCACGCCTCCGGCGAGGGAATTGCTGGGGGCATGACAGATGACGCCAGAGCGGGAGGGCCGTCCGACGAGGAACGGCTGGCCCAGCTCGGTTACACGCAGGTCCTCGCCCGCCGCATGTCGGCGTTCTCCAACTACGCGGTCTCGTTCACGATCATCTCCGTCCTGTCCGGCTGCCTGACGCTGTACCTGTTCGGCATGAACACCGGCGGCCCGGCGGTGATCACCTGGGGCTGGATCGCCGTCGGCCTGATGACCCTCTTCGTCGGGATGTCGATGGCCGAGATCTGCTCGGCGTACCCGACCTCGGCCGGCCTGTACTTCTGGGCCCACCGCCTGGCTCCGGCGCGGACGGCCGCGGCCTGGGCCTGGTTCACGGGCTGGTTCAACGTGCTCGGCCAGGTGGCCGTGACGGCCGGCATCGACTTCGGGGCCGCCTCCTTCCTCGGCGCCTACCTGAACCTCCAGTTCGGCTTCGAGGTGACGCCCGGCCGGACGATCCTGCTCTTCGCGGGCATCCTGCTGCTGCACGGCCTGCTCAACACCTTCGGCGTGCGCATCGTCGCCCTGCTGAACAGCGTGAGTGTGTGGTGGCACGTGATCGGCGTGGCGGTCATCGTCGGCGCGCTCGCCGTCGTCCCCGACCGGCACCGGCCGGCGTCCTTCGTCTTCGGCGAGTTCGTCAACCACACCGGCTGGGGCAGCGGGGCGTACGTCGTCCTGCTCGGCCTCCTCATGGCCCAGTACACCTTCACCGGCTACGACGCCTCCGCCCACATGACGGAGGAGACCCGCGACGCGTCCACGGCCGGCCCGAAGGGCATCGTCCGGTCCATCTGGACGTCGTGGATCGCCGGCTTCGTCCTCCTCCTCGGCTTCACCTTCGCGATCCAGTCGTACGAGGGCGCCCTCACCTCCCCGACCGGCGCACCGCCCGCCCAGATCCTCCTCGACGCGCTCGGCGCGACGGCGGGCAAACTGCTGCTGCTCGTCGTGATCGGCGCCCAGCTCTTCTGCGGCATGGCCTCCGTGACGGCCAACAGCCGCATGATCTACGCCTTCTCCCGCGACGGCGCCCTGCCCTTCTCCCGGGTCTGGCGCACCGTCGACCCCGTCTCCCGCACGCCCGTCGCGGCGGTCTGGCTGGCGGCCGGCGGCGCCCTGCTCCTCGGCCTGCCGTACCTGATCAACGTCACGGCGTACGCGGCGGTCACCTCGATCGCCGTGATCGGCCTCTACATCGCCTACGTCATCCCCACGCTGCTGCGGCTGCGCAAGGGCGACGCCTTCGACCGGGGGCCCTGGCACCTCGGCCGGTGGTCCCGGGCCGTGGGGGTGGTGTCGGTGACCTGGGTGGCCGTCATCACCGTCCTGTTCATGCTGCCCCAGGTCTCCCCGGTCACCTGGGAGACCTTCAACTACGCCCCCGTAGCCGTCCTGGTCGTCCTGGGCTTCGCCGCCGCCTGGTGGATCGTCTCCGCCCGGCACTGGTTCCTGCGGCCCGCCCCCGCCGGCCCGGCCGCCGACCCGACCGCCGGGGAGGTCTCCGGCGAGGTCGCCGGAGCGCGGCCGGTGGCCGAAACGACGGATCCGTGACCTTATCTCCGCTTCCGGCAGGGCCGTGTCCCCGATACCCGATCGGAGACACGGCCTCCTCCGGCTATGCTCGGGGTGGCAACATCGCCTGGGCCCTTAGCTCAATTGGCAGAGCAGTGGACTTTTAATCCATTGGTTGTGGGTTCGAGTCCCACAGGGCCTACGGCTGGCAGGCGGGGTTCATCCCCTCTGACCTGCCACGCGGCGCTCGGGTCGGCTTCGGCTGGCTCGGGCGCTGTCTCGTTTTCGGGCGCGTGCGTGAGCGATGCGTGAGCGGAAGTGCCCGTGGTCTGCGGAACGTGCTTGGGTCCGGGCTCGGTGGTTACCCCGTAGGTATGGGGTCAGGCAGAGCGCCCCACGGGCGGGTCGTCTGCTGCGGATGCGTCCTTGGACCGGTCGGCAGGCGGTGTGCTCGGTCACTAGACGAATTCCGGGCCGCCCGAGCGGACGGGTCGGAGACGGGTCGGAGCATCATGTCCGCCGCGATGACAGCAACTTGGCAGCCCCTGCCAGTCGTAGCGCTTTCCTACCGCGGGGTGGCGTGATGGTCGGGCAGCGGCTGGACATCCACCGGCGTGATCGGGGAGAGCGGGCCCTCGTCACGCTCGTCGGCGCGATAGGTCCGGCGACGGCTCCCCTGTTGCGCGCCGCGCTGGAGCAGTGCCTGCGCGACGGCATGACCGCCATCGACGTCGATCTCGCCACCGTCGGATCCTGTGACGCCAAGGGCTTGGACGTCTTCCTGACGGCATCGGAGCGCGCCGACCGGGTGCACCCCTGCTTGCGACTGCGCCATCCGTGCGCGCAGATCGCCCGGCTCCTCGCCGTCACCGACTCCGCCTCTCTGCTCAACGACCCGCCGGGCGCGTCTCCGTCGGCCGACGAGCAGCAGGGGGCCGGTGACCGCACCGGTCGACCAGTCGTCAAGGACGGTGTCCGGCTGCGCCGCCTCACCCGCGAGCAGGCGGAGGGGATGAGTGAGGACATCGCCGACCTGGTTGTGGAGCCCGCTGCGGGCTTGTCCGCGCATGCGGACCGACAGCGGGACGCGTTCTTGGACCGGCTTGCCGTCAGCTCCCGACGGCCCGGCTTCGCGCTGCTGGTCGCCGAGACGACGGTGCTGGTGGGGTGCGCCTTCGGATTTCCGGTGGGCCCAGGTGCCCGCTCCGAGCGCGGGTTGCAGGAGAGCGTCCAACGGCTCACCGGCTGTGCCTGGTTCATGCTCCTCACCCAGGTCGTGGCACATCACCACGCCCAGTACAGAGACATCGGCCGCAGTCTGCAACAGCGTCTGCTGGCCGACCGGCACGCCGCCCTCGGAGTCGTCCTGCTCCATCCGGCAGACCAGGCCGGGCAGGCCGCCTTCGAGTCCTGGGGCTGGCGGAACTGCGGGGAGATGGTAGGGCTGCCCGGTCGGGGCGCGCCCTGCCTACTGGTGTTGTGCCGGGAGAGCAGGCCGGTACCGGCGCCTCGGCTACGCCCGCCCAGGCCGAGCGTACCCTGGGTCGTACCGAGAGCATGTCGGGCGCACGCTCCGGGCGGCGCCGTTCCCGGCGAGTGACGAACGAGGGCAGCGGCTTGGCTACCCGGGACGGGATCGCACGATGGAATCCGTCACACCGCCCGCCGGAGGTACACCCCAGGATGACGCGCACACGTACACGATGCCCCTGTCGCGGCTGAGCCTCACACCGGAGGCCAGCCATGGTCCACTGGACGGAGCGTGGTGGCCGCGTTGTGACGCCCTGGCCCTGGAGCTGCCGGCGCTCGTGGGCTCGCTGGACCCCGGCCACGGTACGGTCACCCGCGTCACGGTGGGCGCTGCAGCCTGGCCTGACGCGCCGCAGACGGTGCCGGCGCCCGACCATGTGATCGAGGTCGTCCTGAGCGACGACGCCGAGGAGGCGCATGCCATCACCCTGGACTGCGGCACCGTCGGACGCTGGGAACTGCTGGTCGTCCCGCCCGACGAGCCGGTCGGAACAGCCGGTCGGCTGATGACCGCCGCCGCCGATCCCTGGAACACGCTGTCGGCTGAGCGCGTCCTCGCCCGGGACGAGGGCGGTGTCGGCGCGGAGAGCGCCGGAGAACGGAACGGCTGATGATGGAGTGATGGAACGGGCAGCTTCCTTCGCCGGCCATATCCGCCGCCCGGGTTCGAGTGGATCCGTCGGGTGAGGGAATGACGGCCGAGCCGCGCACGGACCGCTCCGAGAGCTTCGGGGAAGCCCTGCTGGGGGCGGTCCTCGATCGCGCGCACGAGCTGCCACCCCACCTCATCGGCCCGCTGGTCGCCGAGGTGGTGGAGCGGCTGGGGGGCCGCTGCCCGCAGATCCTGTTGCAGGACTACAGCCAACTGCTGCTCGTACCCCTACCTGGCGAGGGCCTCGCGGACGGAGAGCCGCTGGTGATCGACGACTCCGCCGCGGGCCACTGCTTTCTCGACGCGGTGTCCGTGGAGCTGCCCTGGGAAGACGGGCTACGGATCCACGTGCCGCTGCTGGACGGCGGCGACCAGGTCGGTGTCCTGGCCGTGACGCTGAACCGCGCCGATGACGACGTGCGTCGCATCCTGCGCCGGCTCTCTGGTCTGGTGGCCGACCTGCTGGTGACCAAGCACGGATACTCCGACCTGTTCTTCCGTACCCGCCGCGGTGAACCGATGAGCGTGGCCGCCGAGATCCAGTGGTCTCTGCTGCCACCCCTGGCCATGATCATGCCGCGCGTCGCCCTGGCCGGAGTCCTGGAGCCCGCGTACGACGTGGCGGGGGACAGCTTCGACTACGCGCTCAACGGCGACGTCCTCCACCTGGCCATGATCGACGCGATGGGACACGGCCTCGACGCGGCCACCATGGCCACCGTGGCCATCGGCGCCTACCGCCACGCCCGCCGCCTCGGCACCGGCCTGACGGAGATCTACGCCTTCATGGACGACGCCGTGGCGAAACAGTTCGGCACCGAGCACTTCGTCACCGCTCAGATGATGCGGCTGGACACGGCTACGGGCCACCTGCAGTGGGTCAACGCCGGCCACCCCGCGCCGATACTCGTCCGCGACCACCGTGTCACGGGCCGGCTCGTCGCGCCGACGACGCTGCCGGTGGGCCTGGGTGGTGCGGAACCGGAGATCAGTGCGCTGGGCCTGGAGCGGGGAGACCGCATCCTGTGCTTCACCGACGGGCTGATCGAGGAGCACGCGGCGGGCGAGGAGCAGTTCGGGGAGGAGCAGTTGATCGACTGGGTGAATGGGCTGGAGGGGGCTGGCCGTGGGGTCCGGGCGGTGGCGCGCTCCCTGTCGCACACACTCATGCGGGCGCGGGGCGGACAGACCACGGACGACGCAACGTTGCTCCTGGTGGAGTGGCGCGGCTGACCGGACCGCTGGGTCTCCCCCGGTATGCGGTGACTCATCAGCCCGCCGTCGTCTGCCCGCCTCCTGTGTCGATGAGGATCTGCTCCGCAGAGCTGACGTTGCCGGCCAGGACGGCCTGGGTCATCGCCGCGCGGGCGGCCTCAGGTGTCGCATCCGGTGGGACGACCAGCAGCGAGAAGTGGTCTCTGTCGCCCCGGGTGATCAAGATGGTGTCATCACCCACCGGGAAGGAGTCCACATGTACCACGCGGTCGTCGACGGCGATCCGTGTGGGGAGCCCCTCCCAGGCCGTGGTGTCCAGCCCGACCCGGCTCAGGGGGCCGAGGTGCTCCGTGAGCGCATCCAGCAGTGCCGGCAACTCCGCACCGATGTCATGGGATCTCGGCCACCACGCCCCGTCGAGAACCCCTTCGCGTGATGTCGTCGTCGCCAGCCGAAGCAGCGCGCACCCCGGTCGTACGGTCTGATGGATGCCACTCGGCAGATGCCGGGGATCAGGGGATGTGTCGGAGTCGGTCATGAGGACCACCCGTTCGGGATCCGGCGCGAACACGGGATGCGCCTCGCTTCTGACCACGCTACTTCCTGGCGGAGCCAGTAGTACCCCGAGTCCGACTCCAGGCCGGACTTCGGGTGCCTCCGCCCCGGGGGTGGCGGAGGAGGCCCAGCGCCAGGGGGCGCCCCAGGCCGGGAGGCCGTGGCCGAGGGCGGCCCCGACCCGGACACAATCCACGCCGTGCAGCGCGACGTCCTCCGCCCCGCCCGCGCCGACAGGACCCTCACCGGCGAGCTCGCCGTGCAGAGCGTGCAGCCTGCCATCCGCCGCTTCACCGGCACCAAGCGCGTGGTCCGCTGCAGCCGTGGTGGGTGCGGCGGCCGCATACGGGCCGCGGGTCGCGATCGCCAAGGCAGCCGAGATCATGAGCATTTTGAAGCAGTAGTGCTGCGCTCGCGTTGGTAGAAACACGCTGTTCAGCAGGCTCTTTTGCGTGAGCGATGCGTGAGCGGATGGTGCGGCACGAGCCGTCACGAGCCGCACCGCGCATCACGGTCCACATGCTCTGACCAGGCCGTTCCGGACGCCGAATCAGCGTCCGGAACCACCCGGCAAGCCTTGGCCAGGACTTTTAGTCCATTGGTTGTGGGTTCGAGTCCCACAGGGCCTACCGGAACGCCCCCGGCTCAGGAGTACTTCGAGCCGGGGGCGCTGCCGTTTCTCAGGCTTGCGGATCGCTGTCCGCGGGCTGGTCAGGCATCCCGATGACGTACGTCCCCTTCGCGGGCAGTGTCGCGACGAGCCCACGCTTCCGGAGTTCGACGACGGCGCGGCGCACGGTGCCGATGCTCACGCCGTACAGATCCGTCATGGCCCGCTCGCCCGGCAGGGCGGCCCCCTGCGGCAACTTGCCGGACGCGATGTCTGACGCGATCGCGTCGGCGAGTTTCACGTACTCGTAGCGCGGAAGCTCACTCATCCCTCCACCGTGCCGCAGCCCGACGCACAGCGCAGGGGCGGAACGCGTCCCGACGCGGTGGGACGCAGTATGACGTAGTGGGGTGCAGGGGGACGCGGTTGTCGGTATGGTCGGAAGGCAAAGCCCCGGCGAGGTGGCCAGACCTCCCGGGGCACGGCCAACGCTGAAGAAGGAGCGTCGACATGCACGACCTTATCCGCCGCGCCCTCGAAGGGCTGCGTCTTCTCTTCGCCCCGGGCACGGGCGAGCGGCGTCGGGCCCGGGGTCGGTCCGCCCCTCGGCCCCACCTCCCCGCCGTAGCGGCCTCCGCACCCCAGACCCCGTCCCTCCCCCGCCACCGCTCCCCCTACGGGCTCGTCACCCGCCTCGACGGCGCCGACTCCGCTCTCATGCGGCCCTTCCTCGCCGCCGATCTCGGGATCGGCCTCGACCGGCATGTGATCGGCGTGCGGGAGGTGGCCGCCTGATGGAGCACATGACCGACCCCGCGACGGCCTCCACCACACCTCGCCTGCTGCCTTGGCAGTCCCCCGACGGCAAGCCCTGCTACCTGGTCGCAGGCGGCGGTGGCGGATACGTGTCCCGCCTCGCCGACGAGATGGAGGCCACGCAGCTCGCCATGGGCGCCGATGTGCTCGGCCTCGCCCGCAGGGTGCTGGGCGACCCGCTCTCGCCGTACACCGAGGTGCGGTACGCAGGTCTCCGTTTGGCCGAGTGCCTGGTCGATGCCCTGCGGGTCGCAAAGTCGCGGGGGATGCGCCTCCCGGTGCCGGGCGGCGGTGACGGCCAGCCGGGAGGGTCGAGCTGAACAGCGAGATGTTTATTCGCACATCCGCATGGTAGAAATGCCTGCATGGGTGTAGCCAACCGTCTCGACCTGACCCTCCGCCTCGTCCAGGGCGCCGAAGGGCGCGTCTCCGTCGCCGAGCTCGCGCAGCGGCTCGGGGTGTCCGAGATGACCGTGCGCCGGGATCTCGACGCGCTGGAGAAGCAGGGCCTCGTGCGCAGGGTGCACGGCGGGGCCGTTGCCGACCGGGCGCGGGAGGAGGGGGGCGGGTTCGAGGCGCGGGCCGGGTGGCAGACCGCCACCAAGGACCGGCTCGGGGCGGCCGTCGCCGACCTGGTGGAGCCGGGGGCGCGGGTGCTGCTCGACGCCGGGACCACCACCGTGCACGTCGCCGAACACCTCGCCGCGCGCGGGCCGTTGACGGTCGCCGTGCTCAGTGTGCAGGCGGCGGTGCGGCTCGCCGACCGGCCGGGGATCGAGTTGCTGGTCGTCGGCGGGCGGTCACGGCCGGGGGAGCGGTCCTTCGTGGGGCCGTTGGCGCTGCGCACGCTGGAGTCGCTGGCGTTCGACGTGTTCGTGATGTCCATCGGCGGGGTGCACGCCGCACACGGCTGGTCCGAGTTCTCCCTGGACGACGCGGCCGTGAAGCAGGCGGGGCTCGGCCAGGCCGGCCGCACGGTCGCCGTGGCCGACGCGACCAAGCTGGGCGTCCGCGCGTTCAGCCAGGTCGCCCCGCTCGACGCCGTGCACACCTTCGTCACCGACGCCGCCGCGGCCGACCCCGCCACCCATCCCGGCGGCCCGCAGACCCTGGACGCCCTGCGGGAGGCGGGCGTCGAGACGCTGCTCGTGTGAGCCCTCAAGCCCCCAAAAACCCTCAGCCTCCGAAGGAGGTCCCGTGACCCCCCTGATGATCCTCGTCGCCGGCCCGTACCGCTCGGGCACCGGCGACGACCCCGCCAAGCTCGCCGCGAACGTACGGGCCATGAACGAGGCCGCCCTCACCCTCTACCGCGCCGGGCACCTGCCCGTCACCGGTGAGGCGCTCGCGCTGCCCCTCCTGGAGACGGCCGGCAGCACCGGCCCCGACGACCCGCTCTTCGCGGAGCTGTTCCACCCCGTCGCCGAACGCCTCCTCGACCGCTGCGACGCCGTCCTGCGCATCGGCGGGCCCTCCGAGGGCGCCGACCGGATGGTGGCCCGGGCCCGTGCGCAGGGCAAGGACGTCTACACCGAGATCGCCGGCATCCCGTTCGGCGGCGGACGATGACCGGGGACATCCGCGAGGGCCGCCCGGGCATCGACATCCCCGACCCCCGCGGCCGGACCGGACTCGACCGCCACGGCCGCGACCTGACGGGCAACCCCCGCGTCCGCGTCCTCGACGTCGAGGTCCTCGCCTGCGACTGGTCGGTGCTGCGCCGCACCACCTTCGACTACCGGCACGGCGACGGCCACTGGAGCCGCGAGCGGCGCGAGACCTACGACCGGGGCGACGGCGCGACGATCCTGCTCTACGACCCCGCACGCCGTACGGTCCTGCTGACCCGTCAGTTCCGGCTGCCCGCCTACGTCAACGGGCACCCCGACGGCATGCTGCTGGAGACCGCGGCCGGGCTGCTGGACGGCGACGAGCCGCGGGAGGCGATCCGTCGGGAGGCGCAGGAGGAGACCGGGCGGACCGTCCACGAGGTCGAGCATGTCTTCGACGCCTACATGAGCCCCGGCTCCGTCACCGAACGCCTGAGTTTCTTCGCCGCGCCCTACGACGGGTCGACGCCCGGCGCGGACACCGCCGGGGTGGCCGAGGAGGGCGAGGACATCACCGTCGTGGAACTGCCCTTCGGTGAGGCGCTCGACCTGATCCGCACCGGCGCCGTCGCCGACGCCAAGACGATCATGCTGCTCCAGTGGGCCGCGCTCGACGGGCCCTTCGCCCGCCGGTGAGAACCAGCGCGCGGCGGGCGCGTGGCGGCCGAGGGCGGGCGCGCGGCCGCCGAGGGTGGGCGCGGGTCAGCCGAAGGCGGGCCGGTGTCAGCCGACGCCGCGTCCCGTGAGGTCCGCCAGCGGCAGCGTGTGCTGCGTCTGGAGCACCTTCGCGCGGAGGTAGCGGACGTTGTGCGGGGTGGTGAAGACGCCCGTCGGCACACGGTCGTGCACGTCGATGCCCAGCGCGCGCAGCTGGCCCGCCTTGTCCGGGTTGTTGGACAGCAGGTCGAGGGCCGTGATGTCCAGGGCCCGCAGCATCTGGGCGGCGGCCGTGTAGTCCCGGGCGTCCTCCGGCAGGCCCAGCGCGGCGTTCGCCTCGTAGGTGTCCAGGCCCTGGTCCTGGAGGGCGTAGGCGTCGAGCTTGTTGTACAGGCCGATGCCGCGGCCCTCCTGGCGGAGGTAGAGCAGGACGCCTCCCCGCTCGGCTATGCGTTCGACCGCCTCGCGCAGCTGGGGGCCGCAGTCGCAGCGGGCCGAGCCGAGGACGTCGCCGGTCAGGCACTCGGAGTGCAGCCGGACGAGCGGGCGGGGGCCGGGCTCGCCGAGGACGACGGCCAGGTGTTCCCGGCCGTCCGTCAGACCGTGGAACGTGACCAGATCGGCGTCGACCGCGAAACCGTCGTGGAAGCGCAGCGGTACCCGGACGCGGGCACGCGGGGTGGCGGCGGGGGTGTCGGGCATGCGGGTTCTCCGGGTCAGGGGGCGGGGTCGGGGTTGCGGGCGGTGCGCGGGGCGGCGTGCGGTTCCCCGCCATGCCCGCCGTGCATCTGCTTCAGGTTTGAAGCAGTTGGGTGATCGGGACCCTACCGCATGCTTGAAAGTTGAAGCAATGGGATCCGGGGGGCGGCTCAGCGGCCGTCGGTACAGGGCGACGAGCGCCGCCGCCACGGCAGATCCTCGGGCGTGGCCTCGCCGCCGCCCTCCTGGAGCCCCTTCGCCACCTGCGTGAAGATCTCCTCCAGCTGCCCCACCTGCTCCGGTGAGAGCCGGTCGAAGAGGGAGGCACGCACCGTGTAGACGTGGCCCGGCGCCGTCCGCTCCAGCACCGCCATGCCCTCCTGTGTGAGGGCCGCGACGCTCCCGCGCTTGTCCCCGGGGCACTCCTCGCGCCGTACCAGACCGTCCTTCTCCAGCCGCGCCACCGCGTACGTCAGCCTGCTCCGCGTGATCTTCAGCTTCTCCGCCAGACAGGTCATGCGCAGCCGCCGCTGCGGCGCCTCGGAGAGGTGGGCGAGGATCGAGTAGTACAGGTGGGGCATGCCGGCCTCCTGCTGGAGCTGCCGGTCGATCGCGTCCTCCAGGAGGAGGTATCCGGCGACGTACGCGCGCCATGCGCGCTGCTCCTCGGGAGTGAGCCAGCGGGTCGTCATGCTCCCAGTGTAGGTTTGTTTCAAACTTGAACCAAGAGTTCCCAAGAGTCGCGGGCCCCCTGCCGCCGAGCCCCCGCCGCGCCAGGACCCCGTCGACCGTCCCCGGAGAGGCCGCGCCGATGCCGTACCCGTACGTCCTGCTGTCCGCAGCCGTCTCCCTCGACGGCTACCTCGACGACACCGGCCCCGACCGCCTGCTGCTCTCCGGCCCCGCCGACTTCGACCGGGTCGACGAGGTGCGGGCCTCCGTGGACGCCATTCTGATCGGCGCCGGCACCCTCCGCGCCGACAACCCCCGCCTCCTGGTCAACGCGCCCGAGCGCCGGGCCGCGCGCCGGGCGGCCGGCCGGCCCGAGTACCCCCTCAAAGTCCTGGTCAGCGGCTCGGGCGAACTGGACCCGGCGGCGCGGTTCTGGCACACCGGCGGCGAGAAGGCCGTGTACACCACCGACCCGGGCGCCGAGCGCGCCCGCTCGCTCGGCCTCGCCGCCGACGTCGTACCCCTCGGACCCCGCCTCGACTGGCGCCGGCTCCTGGAACACCTCCACGACGTCCGGGGCGTGCGACGGCTCATGGTGGAGGGCGGCGGCACCATCCACAGCCAGCTCCTGCGGGAAGGCCTCGCCGACGAACTCCAGCTCGTCCTGGCGCCCCTCTTCGTGGGCGACCCGGACGCGCCCCGGCTCTTCGGGCCCGGCGGCTACCAGGGCGGACGGCTGCGGCTCGTCGAGACACGGCGCCTCGACGACGTCGTCCTGATGCGCTACGAGCCCACCGCGCCCGGCGCCGGCCCGCTCCCCACCGCCGCCGACCGGCACTGGCTGGCCCTCGCCTGCGAGCTGGCCGCCGCCTGCCCGCCGTCGCGGACCGCGTTCAGCGTGGGCGCGGTGGTGGTGGCCGCGGACGGGACGGAGCTGGCCCGCGGCCACTCCCGCGAGGCCGGCGACCCCGTCGTCCACGCGGAGGAGGCCGCCCTCGCGAAGATCGACCCCGCCGACCCCCGTCTGGCCACGGCCACCGTCTACAGCAGCCTCGAACCCTGCGCCCACCGTTCCTCCCGCCCGACCCCCTGCGCCCGCCTCGTCCTCGCCGCGGGCGTCCGCAGGGTGGTGACGGCCTGGCGCGAACCGGACACCTTCGTGACCGACGCCGACGGCACCGGCCTGCTGACGGCCGCGGGCGCCGACGTCGCCGTCCTGCCCGAGTACGAGGAACGGGCCAAGGCGCCCAACCTGCATCTGCTGCACGGCAGTTGAGGCGGGCCGGGCCCCGTGGGGGCCACCCCCCGGGAAGCCGTGTGCTTCGGGTCCCGCGGATGGCGTACACTGGTGTCATAACGACGCGGGGTGGAGCAGCTCGGTAGCTCGCTGGGCTCATAACCCAGAGGTCGCAGGTTCAAATCCTGTCCCCGCTACTGAAGGCCGAGGGCCGGAATCCTGATCACAGGGTTCCGGCCCTCGGTGTGTTGTGCCATCGCGGCGTCGGCGCCCGCCCTCCCGAGGCCTCCAGAGCCCGCCCTCCCGAGGCCTCCAGCGCCCGCCCTCCCCAGGCCTCCAGTATCCGCCACCGAGGTCTCCGGTGCCGGCCCCGAGATCTTCGGCGGCCTACCTTACGGAACGTGAGCGGGTGAGCGCCCTGCGCATAACAACTGAGTCACCATCAAAAAAGGCCTGACGGGCGCGGCGTGTTCGACACCGGGTCAACTCGCCCTGATTTCATCGATCCTGAGGTAAAAGTCCAGGCCATCAATGTTGTTGATCAAGGGGAACGGCTTGGAAACCCAGCCCCGGGTCTATTAACGTTCGATAACGCAGCGCGGTCGTCCCAGCCGTCACAAGAGGCGGCTCCGTGCGCACGCGCCGAATCCCGTAAGGGAACCGGGGAACCACCACCTTGGGGTGAATCACGCGGAGCCGCCGTGAGGTAACGGCCGGTATACGCGCGTAGGAGACCTTCCCGCTCCGAACCCGTCAGCTAACCCGGTAGGCGACGGAAGGAAAGGAGTACGCCCGCGTGGCGTCCAACCGGCCTGCCTCAGAAGCCCCGAGCGCACCCAGCCAGACCTTCGGCTACGGCGGCTACCGCACCGACGAGGGCCCCTGGGAGGAGTGGAACCCCACCGCGGAGTCCGTTCGCCCCGTACGCGGCCGGCACCGCGTCGCCAAGCAGCGCGGCGGACTCGCCCGCAGCTCCACCGTTCTCGGCGTCGGTGTCATAGCCGCCGTCGGCGCGGGCGGTATGGCCAGCGCCAACACGGGCAAGCCCCCGGTTTCCCTCTCCATGCCGGACCTCCCCTCCGTGGGTTCCCTGATCTCGGACGACGACACCCCCGAGGAGTCCACGTCGTCCGCCCTCAGCAGCTTCGGCACCACGGCCGCCGACGACGACAGCGGCGACAGCGCCGCCGACGCCGGCGAGGCGCTGCGCAGCCGGATCATGGCGCAGGCCGAGTCGCAGCAGACCCAGCTCGAGAGCAAGGCGCAGGCCGCCGCCGAGGCCGCCGCCGCCAAGGCCGAGGCCGACGCGACCGCCAAGGCGGAGAAGGAGGCGGAGGCCAAGGCCGCCGCCGCGAAGAAGAAGGCCGCCGAGGATGCCGCGAAGAAGGCCGAGGCCGAGCGCCTCGCCGAGCTCGCCAAGCAGTACACGCTGCCGACCTCCTCGTACACCATCACCTCGACGTTCGGTCAGGCCGGCGCCTACTGGTCCTCCGGGTACCACACGGGCCTCGACTTCGCCGCCCCCACCGGCACCCTGATCAAGGCCATCCACAGCGGCACCATCACCTCGGCGGGCTGGGACGGCTCCTACGGGTACAAGACCGTGCTCACCCTCGACGACGGCACCGAACTCTGGTTCGCCCACCAGTCGTCCATCAGCGTCAGCGTCGGCCAGAAGGTCTCCACCGGTGACGTGATCGGCCGCGTCGGCGCCACCGGCAACGTCACCGGCGCCCACCTCCACCTGGAGGTCCACCCGGGCGGCAGCGCCTCGGGCGTCGACCCCGCGGCCTGGCTCCGGGACAAGGGGCTCAACCCCTGAGGCCGTCCCGTACGCCTTGAGTCTTCCGGGGGCCGGTGAGGTGGTTCCCCGGATGTTTGCGAGAACTTGGCCGGAGGCGTGAAATACGCGCCTCCGGCCGAGGCGTTGGCACGGAGCATGACGTCCCTGCGCAAGCTCGGCTCCTCCGACCTCGAGGTCTTCCCGCTCGCCCTCGGAGGCAACGTCTTCGGCTGGACCGCCGGCGAGGCGGCCTCCTTCGCCGTCCTGGACGCCTACACGGCCGCCGGCGGCAACTTCGTCGACACCGCCGACTCCTACTCGGCATGGATCGAGGGCAACAGCGGCGGTGAGTCCGAGACCCTGATAGGCAAGTGGCTCAAGGCCCGCGGCAACCGGGACGACGTCGTCGTCGCGACGAAGGTGAGCCAGCACCCCGACTACCAGGGCCTGTCCGCCGCGACGATCAAGGCCGCAGCCGACGCCTCGCCGCGCCGCCTGGGCACCGACCGCATCGACCTCTACTACACCCACTTCGACAAGCCCGAGGTGCCCGTAGAGGAGATCATCGGTGCCCTCGACGAACTGGTGAAGGCGGGCAAGGTGCGGCACATCGCCGCCTCGAACATCTCGCCCGAGCGGCTGCGGGCCTCCCTGGCGTTCTCCGACCGCGAGGGCCTCGCCCGGTACGTCGCCCTCCAGCCGCACTACAACCTCGTCTCGCGCGACACCTACGAGGGCGAGCTCCAGGACGTCGTCGCCGCGGCCGGGCTCGCCGCCGTGCCGTACTTCGCGCTCGCGGCCGGC
This sequence comes from Streptomyces sp. NPDC088812, assembly GCF_044750285.1. NCBI lineage: Bacteria > Bacillati > Actinomycetota > Actinomycetes > Kitasatosporales > Streptomycetaceae > Streptomyces > Streptomyces sp. NPDC088812. The sequence goes on from NZ_JBIVJP010000008.1 coordinate 330,841, forward strand.
TTCCTCACCGGCAAGTACCGGCCCGGGACGACCGTGGACAGTGCCCGGGCCGGGAGGGCCGCCCAGCACCTGGGGACCGAGCGCGGCCAGAAGGTGCTCGTCGCCCTGGACGAGATCGCGCGCGCCCACGACAGCGAGGTCGCCACCGTGGCACTGGCCTGGCTCGCGGCCCGGCCGACGGTCGCGGCGCCCATCGCCTCGGCGCGGACCGTGGAGCAGCTGCCCGCGCTGCTGGGGGTGGCCGGGCTGGAGCTGACCGAGGGCGACATCGCGCGGCTGACAGAGGCCTCGGCCTGAGGGGACCGCGCCGACCCGGCTCTTACGACCGGTAGGGGTGGTAGGGGCCGTGCCCCGGGTACGGCCCCGGGTACGGCCCCGGTCCCGTCGGGTACCCGTAACCGCCTTGTCCGTGACTGGAGGGGCCCTGACCGGAGGGGCCCTGACCGGAGGGGCCCTGACCGGGATATCCCTGACCGGGATATCCCTGACCGGGCCCGCCGTGGCCCGGCCGACCGTGGCTCGGCCCGCCGTATCCGGGATGCCCGGGGCCGAGGACCCCGTACCCCGGCCACGGCGGCACGGCCAACGGGACCGGAGGAGCCGTCATGCGGGCCGCGTGCTCCAAGGCGGGGCGAGCGACGTCCTTGCGCCGCCAGAGCTCGTTGAGCAGTTCCCGCTCCCGTACGACGAAGTCGGCGCCGGCCCGGCCGAGGCTCCCCCGGTGCCGCAGGAACGCGAGGGAGGTCGCGTACGCCTCGTACCGCGCCACCTCGCGCGCGGCGGGCTTGCCCAGGTACCGGCGGGCGTGGTCGCGGGCCAGCCGCCGGGCGCGCATCGAGCCGAGCGCGTACGGCTCGCCCGGGGCGAGCCACCCCGCGGCCGCGTAGGCGGGCAGTTCCTCGCGGACGGTGCCCAGTTCCCGCTGGCGTGTCCACACCACCAGCCAGGTCAGCACCGCGAACGCCGGCACCATGAACGCCCCGTACACCGCGAGGAAGCCCCACTCGCCGAAGGACGCCGAGCCGTTCCAGAGGGCGTGCATGACCATGGCGAGCAGCAGGCCGGCCAGCGGGAGCAGGACCCGGCGTGCGCGCCGGCGGTGCGCGGAGAGCGCGGCGACGCCGAAGCCGATGCCGGTCAGGACCGTGAACAGGGGGTGCGCGAACGGGGACATGACGATGCGCACGAAGAAGGTCGCGGCGGTGACGGAGGCGATGCCGCCGTCACCGGTGAGCTGGTCGGTGCCGAAGGCGTTGCCGAGGTAGAGGATGTTCTCGGTGAACGCGAAGCCGGTCCCGGTGACGCCGGCGATGACGACTCCGTCGACCAGCCCGGTGAAGTCCCGCCGGCGGAAGAGGAAGACGAGGAGGACGGCGGCCGCCTTGGCGGACTCCTCCACGACCGGGGCGACGACCGTCGCGCCCAGGGTGTCCGCTCCGGCGGGGTCGGCGGTCGCCGTGGCTATCCAGCGGGTGGCGAAGCTGTTGGCGACGATCGCTATCAGCGCCGCCGCGCAGGCCCCCCACGCGAACGCGAACACCAGGTTCCGCCAGGGTCCGGGCTCGACCCGGTCGAGCCAGCGGAAGACGGCTATGAGGAGCGGGACGGGCAGCACGGCCAGTCCCAGACCCACCAGGAACCCCTGGGTGCCCGTCTGTTCGCGGACCAGGGCGAGGATCACCAGCCCCGACAGGGCGAGCAGGGCGATCAGGGCGCCGTACCGCACCCAGGTGCGCTGCCACCAGTGCGCGTGCCGGATCCCACCGCCCTCCGGCACCGCGCCGGGCTGCGGCGGCTGCGGGGGCTGTGGCGGGTGCGGCGGGTACGGAGGGCTGGTGGCCACGGCATCGACCCTAACGAGGGAGAGGACGGCGGTGGGGGGGCGGGGGGAGGAGGCATCGGCTCGAAGGCGGGCCTGGGTGTGGATGCGGGCGTGGGCCGGGGGCGGTGACCCGGGCGGCGCGGGCGCTCGGGGTCAGCCGTGCTGTACGCGACGGAACAGCAGATCGTTCACCACATGACCCTTGTCCAGGCCCTGCCCCTCGAAACGGGTGAGCGGCCGGAACTCGGGCCGGGGTGCGAAACCGCCGTCCGCCTGCGTGTTCTCGAAGCCGGGGTGCGCGGTGAGCACCTCCAGCATCTGCTCCGCGTACGGCTCCCAGTCGGTCGCGCAGTGCAGCAGCGCGCCCGGCCTCAGCCGGGTCGCGGCCAGGGTGAGGAACTCCGGCTGGATGAGGCGCCGCTTGTGGTGGCGCTTCTTGGGCCAGGGGTCGGGGAAGTAGACGCGCAGGCCGTCGAGGGAGTCCGGGGTCAGCATCTCGCGCAGCAGGATGATCGCGTCGCCGTTGCCGACCCGGACGTTGGTGAGGCTGTCGCGGTCGGCGAGGTTGAGGAGGTTTCCCTGGCCGGGCGTGTGGACGTCGACGGCGAGGAGGTTGGTGCCGGGGGCGGCGGCCGCCATCCGCGCGGTGGCCTCGCCCATCCCGAAGCCGATCTCCAGGACGACGGGGTGGTCGTTCCCGAACAGCTCGGTGAGGTCGACGCGGTGACCGTCGATGTCGAGCCCCCACTTCGGCCAGAGCCGTTGCAGCGCGTCGGCCTGTCCCGTGGTCACCCGGCTGCGGCGGGGCTGGAAGCTGCGGATCCGCCGCTCGAAGTGCGAGCCGGCGGGGTCGGCCTTGGGGCCGTCCGGGAAGCGGGGCTCGCCCTTGGCGCGGGTGCGGCGGAGGGACTCGCCGGGGGCGGGTCGGAGGTCGGGGGTGTTCAGGGAGTCAGACACAGTGGGGCCGATTTTACGTGCGTGGGTGGACGGGTTTCCTGCCCGGCCGAGCCGAGCCGAGCCGAGCCGAGCCGAGCCGAGCCGAGCCGAGCCGAGCCGGGCCGGGCCGAGCGGGGCGGACGGGGCGGGGTGACCGCGTGCGCGGTGGGGATCAGTCGTCGGCCAGCGCCCCCAGGGCCCGCCGGGCCACCTCCCGGCCGATCGGCAGGGAGGCCGTCGCCGCGGGGGAGGGGGCGTTGAGGACGTGGACGGTACGGGGGCCCTCCCGGATCAGGAAGTCGTCCACCAGGCTGCCGTCCCGCAGCACCGCCTGGGCCCGCACTCCGGCCGCCGCACGTACCAGGTCCCCGTCCTCGACGGCCGGCAGCAGCCGGCGCACGGCGTCCGCGAAGGCCGCCCTGGACAGCGACCGGCGCAGCTCGCCGGCGCCGTGACGCCAGTGCCGTCGGGCCAGGTGCCACACCCCGGGCCAGGCCGCCGTCGCCGCCGCCTCCCGCGGGCGTACGACACCCCAGGCGTACCCCTCCCGGGCCAGCGCCGGGACCGCGTTGGGGCCGATGTGGACGCTTCCGTCGATGCCGCGGGTGAGGTGGACGCCGAGGAACGGGAACGCCGGGTCGGGCACCGGGTAGACCAGGCCGCGCACCAGCTCGGGGCGCGCCAGCTCGTAGTACTCGCCGCGGAACGGCACGATCCGCACCCCGGGCTCGTCGCCGGTCAGGCGGGCGATCTCGTCGCAGTGCAGACCGGCGCAGTTGACCAGGACGCGTCCCCGGACGATGTCGCCGCGGGCGGTCAGGACGGCTACGCCGCGGCCGGGGCGGCGGTCGACGCGGACGACCCGGGCGCCCTGGCGGATCTCCGCGCCGGACGCCTCGCCCAGTTGCCGGGCGACCGCCGTGAAGTCGCAGACGCCGGTCGTGCGCACATGGATCGCCGCGAGGCCGCGGACCTCCGGCTCGTACTCGGTGATCTGCGCGGGGCCCAGCTCCCGGACCGGGATGCCGTTCTCCCGGCCGCGCTGGACGAGGGCGTGCAGGCGGGGCAGCTCGGAGCGGTCGGTGGCGACGATCAGCTTGCCGGTGACGGCGTGCGGGATGCCGTACTCCGCGCAGAACTTGATCATCTCGGCGGCGCCGCGGACCGCGTAGCGCGCCTTGAGCGAGCCCGGGCGGTAGTAGATCCCGCTGTGGACGACACCGCTGTTGCGCCCCGTCTGGTGCCGGGCGAGCCCCGGCTCCTTCTCCAGTACGGTCACGCGTGTACCCGGCGCGGCCCGCGTGATCGCGTGCGCCGTCGACAGGCCGACGATCCCGCCGCCGATCACCAGCACGTCACAGTCGTAGCCGACCGCCCGAGTCCCCGGCACCCGCCGCGCCACCTGCACCACCTCCCGGCTCCGATAGTGCACTGCGCCACTGACAACGGCTTGAAACCCCGGACGGTGTCCCGTGCCCCGTGTCCTGCGTCTCGTGGGCGCGCCGCACGAGCCGCTGCGTCCCACCGGTTCCATCGGTCCCACCGGTCCCGCTGTCCCACTGGTCCCACCGGTACCGGCAGCCCCGACGGTCCCACCGGTACCGGCAGCCCCGGCGGTCCCACCGGTACCGGCAGCCCCGGCGGTCCCACCGGTACCGGGAGCCCCCCGTTGCGCGGTGCTTACGCGGGCGCCATCAGCAGGGGCCGGGCGCGCTCGCGCAGCTCCACCACGCGGGGCTCGTCGCCGTACGGCTCCAGACGGTGCAGGAGGTCCTTGACGTACTCGGTGGTGCGGGCCGACGAGATGCGTCCGGCCACCTCCACCGCGCGCACCCCCTGCTCGCAGGCCGCGTCGAGATTGCCCGACTCGAGTTCGGCGACCGCCGAGACCACGAGCCGGAGCCCGTGCGAGCGCACGAACTCCTCCGTCGGCTTCGACAGTGCCTGCTCCGTGAAGCGGCGCACCTGGCGTGGTGCCTTCAGGTCGCGGTAGCACTCGGCGGCGTCGGCGGCGAAGCGGTCGTAGGAGTAGAAACCGAGCCACGAGGGGTCGTGGTCGCCCTCGCGGGCGCGCTCCAGCCAGCTCTCGGCGGCCTTCAGGGCCGCGCCGGCGGCCTGCGCGTCGCCCGCGCGCGCGTGGGCGCGGGCCTCGACCAGGCGGAAGAAGCTCATGGTGCGGGCCGTGGCCAGGCCGCGGTTGCGTTCCAGGGCGGCCTGCGCGAGGTCGACGCCCTCGTCGCCGAAGCCGCGGTAGGTGGCCTGGAGGGACATCGATGCCAGGACGTAGCCGCCGAGCGGGACGTCCGCCGCCGCGCGCGCCAGACGCAGCGCCTGGATGTAGTACCGCTGCGCGGCCTCCTGCTGGCCGGTGTCGAAGGCCATCCACCCGGCCAGCCGGGTCAGTTCGGCGCTCGCCCCGAACAGGGCGCGGCCCACTTCGTCGGAGTACGCGCCGAGCAGCAGGGGGGCCGCCTCCACCCGCAGGCACTCCGGCACCATCGACGAACGCCAGTCGCCGCCTCCGTACTTGGAGTCCCAGCGCCTGGCGTCCTCGGCGGCCTCCCGCAGTTTCTGCACATCGCTGTGGCCGACTTTGAGCGGTGCGCCGGAGCCCTCGGCGGAGTTCACCTCGCGCGCCACCGAACTGTCGGCCGGGGTTATCAGCCACCGTGAGGCGGGCGTTGCGTATGCGCTGACCGCGAACGAACCGGCCAGCGACTGCCAGATGCCCCCCGAGCCGGCCCGGCGGCCGGCGAGGTCGAGGCGGTACAGCTCCGTCGCCGAGCGCACGGCCTGGCCGACGTCCCGGGGGAAGGCGAGGCCCACTTCGGGCGCGGGGTCCGCGTCCGCCAGGCCGATCTCGTGGAGCGGCACCGGGCGGCCGAGCTTCTGGCCGATCGCGGCAGCGATGAGGTGCGGAGCGGCACCTTGCGGCACCATGCCCTTCGACACCCAGCGCGCCACCGACGTCTTGTCGTAGCGAAGAGTCAGCCCGCGTTGGGCGCCGAGGTCGTTGACGCGTCGCGCGAGTCCGGCGTTGCTGATTCCCGCGAGGGCGAGAACGGCGCCGAGCTTTTCGTTCGGCCCGCGTTGCTCCCTGGACATTGCGCCACCCCTCGACACAGACGGCTGCCGCGCTGGCATAACCACGCGGCATTCGTAAACCCAGCGTAGTTCGCCGCATCCCAAGCGTTAAGGGGCATTCTTCCGGATGGCGGGATTGTGGCACGCACGAAAGTGTCGGCACCGGTACGCACTGTCGCGGCGCGCTCCCGCTGTGTGGCCGTGCGCCCGTCCGTGCGCTCTTCTCCGGCCATGGGGGGAGCGGTTCCATGGGCCGTGCGTGGGTCGGCCCGCTGTACTGGATCCAGTGGGCTGGGGGACACCGCTGCCACCATCCCCGCGGGCGGCGGAACGGTCCGGGAGGCGAACTCCGTCTCCCGGGCCGGCGCGCCGTCCGAGGCGCGCGGCTGTGTACGGAGCGTGTGCGGGTCCGGCCCGACGGCGGCCCGACGGCGGCCCGCCGTCCGGTAATTGGCCGAAAATCGACCCCTTGTTCTGTGGGTGAATTCGCTTCCCACCATGGAAATCGAGGGCGCGCGGGGGGTTTTGGGGGAGCGTTTCGGGGGCGCATTCGCGTCGCACAGGCGAGGGCATGTGCGGTCACCAGCGCCCCGCGCGCGCGAGTTCCCATGGTGCCGCAGGTCGGCGCGGGGGCGTTCGCGGGGGCGCACTCCGGGGATCTCAAGCGGCGTCACCTCCTTCTGCGGCGCGTTCTTCGTGGCAGCATGTGAACCGTTCGTGCGGTGCACTGGTTGTCCACAGCCTGTGGAGGCGTCGATGCGGTGGTTGGTGGGATGGAGCAGCACCGCCGCGGGAGGGAACGGCCCCGGCGCCGTCGGAGCGGGGGGCTACGGCGGTGGGTACGCCGGCCGCGGCGAGGACGCCGGGCGCATCGGCTACGACGGCGAGACGCTGCACCCCGTGGGCTCCCAACTGCTGTGGGGCGACCCCGATCCCCTGTGGGCGGTCGGCGATTGGCGGCCCGACGAGGTGCGCGTGGTGCGGGCGGACGCCCAGACCCGGATCGCCGTGCTCGGCATCTGCGGGGCGACGGACGAGCAGCTGCGCGTCGGGCTGTTCGCCGCGCGCGGAGGGGCACTGCGCCATCTGACGGCCTGGCCGGGCAGCTACACCGCGATCGTCCAGGTCGGGCGGCGCATCACCGTCTGCGGTGATCTGGCGGGCGCCCGCCCGGTGTTCCACACGCCCTGGGCGGGCGGCACGGCGTACGCGACGGCCGCGCTGCCCCTGGCCGACCTGGTCGAGGCCAACCTCGACTTCGGCCACCTGGCGGCCCTCCTCGCCGCCCCCGACGTACCGGCCGCCGTGCACGACTCCACGCCGTACGACGGCGTGCGGCGCGTTCCGCCGGGGCACGCGCTGATCCTGCGCGCCGGGGCGCGTGAGATCGCCGGGTACGAGCCGGTCGCCTCCCTCGCCGTGGCGGCGCCTCCGGCCGATCCGGACAGCGCGGTCGACGCCGTGCGCGACGCCCTCGTCGAGGCGGTACGTGCGCGTCTGTCCGCGCCGCGGCACGTCCCCGACATCGATCCCGGGCCCGTCCCCGGCATGGGCCCCGCCGAGCGACGGGCCGCGCGCGGGATGCCGGTCCCGGGCATCGGCGCCGACCTGTCCGGCGGTCCCGCCTCGGGGACGCTCGCGCTGCTCGCGGCGGGCCTGCCCGGCAGGCCCGGCACGCTCCTCGGGCACGGCACCGGCGCCGGCGAGCGCCTGCTGGCCGTCACCTTCAACGACCTGGCCGTCGGCGGCCACGAGGCCGAGGTCGAGCGGGCGGGCACCCTCGCGGCCAACCCCCGCCTGCACCACGTCGTCGTGGCCGGGGGCGAGGAGACCCTGCCGTACGCCGACCTGGACGGCCCCCTGACCGACGAACCCGGCCCCAGCCTGGTGACGGCCGCCCGCCACCGCGCGCGCCTCGCCGCGGGCAGCGCCGACCACTTCACCGGCCACGGCGCCCGCCAGGTCCTCGACGCCCACCCCGCCCGCCTGGCCGACCTGCTGATGGACCGCAAGAGACGCCACCTCGTCCGGCCCGTCGCCGCCCTGACGAAGGCGGAGGGGTCCGTGTTCGTCCCCGCGCGTGTGTACGGCGCCGCCCGCCGGCTGGCCCGTACCCCGTACGGGGCGGGCGTGGAGGGCCTCGCCGACCGGCTACTGCACCGCCGCTTCGACGACCCCGCGGGCGCCGCGGGCGCCGTGGGGGCCTCGCTGGCGGCCCTCGCCTGGGGCGGGCCCGGTCCGGCCGCGCGCTGGCTGACCGGAGAGGCACTGGCTGAAGTATCGGTTCGCCTCCAGTCCATGGCGCACCGCGCCGGTGTGGGCCCCGGCCAGCGTCCCGGCGACTACCGCGCGCGTGCCGCCCTCGCCCGCCACGCGGCCGATCTGCGCGTCCTGGAGCAGGCCGCCGAGATCCGCTCCCAGCGCCTGCACGCCCCGTTCCTCGACAACCAGGTCGTGCGCGCCTGCCGTGCGCTCCCCGAGACCCTGCGCGTGCAACCGGGGGCGCGTGCCGCGATCCTGCGCACCGTCCTGAAGGGCTCCGGCGTGGCCGACCTCCCGCCCGGCTGGGGTGCCCCCTCCCTCGGCTCCACCACCGCCGCGGCCCGTGCCGGCCTGCGGGTGGCCACGGACCCCGTGCTGGCCCTCTTCGACGCCCCTCTCCTCGCGGAGGCGGGCCTGATCGAGGCCCGGGTGGTCCGCAAGGCCCTGCGGGGGGCGGCGGCGGGCGAGCCCCTCCCGCTCGACGGCCTGGCCGACCTGGTCTCCCTGGAACTGTGGCTGCGCCGCCTGCTGTCCCGCCGCGGCACGTGCTGGACGGGCACCCCGGCCCGCGCGCGTGCGGTACCCGCGGGGATCGCTCCCCAGCGGCGGGCGGTCTCCTCCGGAGGCTGATCGGACCGGGGGACTTCTCCCCTCCCGGCGGGGACTTCTCCCCTCCTGGCGGGGACTTCTCCCCTCCTGGCGGGGCCTTCGCTCTCCTAGGAGCAGGTGAACCCGGACTCCGCCCAGTCCGCGAGCGTGAGCGTGTCGAGGGGGCCGTACGGCTCGACCACCAGCCGGACCGTCCGGCGCCCGGTGAGGTCCACATGGACGGGGACGGCCGGGTCACCGCCCCCGACCACGGGGGACGTCCAGAGCCGGTCCCCGTCGGCGTGGACGGAGAAGGTGACCTTGCCGAGCTTCCCCGTGAGGTCGTCGACGCCGACCACGGCGTCGTACGCGGTGCAGGCGCGGTTCAGATCGACGGTGACGGAGGAGTCCCCGTGGACGGTCACCCCGCGCGCGTACTGCCGGCCGGCGATGGACAGCTCGGAGCGCTGCCAGCCCCAACTGCTGCCGCCCAGCCGGATCTCCGGCCCGGTGCCGTCGCCGGCGACGTCGAAGGGCAACTCGTCGAGCCGGTGGACGGCCGGGGCCGGCGGGGGTGCCGACGACGGTGTGGAGGTGGGCGCCGGGTCAGGAGCGGGGGTGGGGGTCGGTGTGGGGGTGGGGGTGGGGGTCGACTTCCCGTCGGGCCGGGACGTGGGCGTCGGCGTGGCGGCCTCGGCCGGGACGATCACCGTGGGGGGCGGCGTGGACCTCTCCTGCGTGCGGGTGGGGCGGGGCGTCGGCGCCGGCGTGGGCTGCTCCGGCAGGACGGCCGGGACGGAGGTGGGGGGATGGGCCACGGGCTGCCGCGCGGGGCTGTCGTCGCCGACGAGGCCGAGAGCCACCGCCGCGGCCGCCACCGCGACCACGCCGGCCGCGACACCGGCCTTCACCGGCGCGCCCAGCCCCTCCGAGGCCGCCGTACCGCCCCCGGAGCCCGAGGAGCCGCCGCTCGCCGCCGCACCGCCCCCGGCGCCCCACGCGCCCGACGATCCGCCGCCCGACACCGCCGTACCGCCCGCGACGCCCGCCGCCCCGGCACCGCCGGCGATGAGCGCGGCCGCCTTGGCGTACCCGGCGGCTCCGAACCAGCCGATGACCGCGACCGGCACGACGGCGGGGATGCCTCCCGCCACCTCCTCGATCTGGAGGGCGGCCAGCCGACACCTCGCGCACTCCTCCAGGTGCTTGCGCAGCCCCCGTTCGGCGCGGGTGCGCAGCCGGCGGCGGGCGTACGTGCCGAGCTGGTCGGCCCACCGGGCGCACTCCTCGTCGCTGGTGAGGGTGGCGCTGACGTGGGCCTGGAGGTAGGCCTGCTTGAGGCCCTCACGCGCCCTGCTGGCCAGCACGCGGGTGCCGTTGGCGTCGAGCCCGAAGAGCGTGGCGACCTCGCTCGGCGACTCGTCCTCGACCTCGGTGTGCCACAGCACGGCCTGCCAGCGCTCGGGCAGCGAGCGGAAGGCCCGCATGGCCATGGACCGATCGGCCTCGTGCATCGCGCGCACCTCCGCGCCGAGGTCGAGCGCGTCGTTGTCGGAGACCTCGGAGGACCGGCCGGACTGCGCGGCGAACACCGCGAAGTCGTCCACGAGCTGTTCCCGCTTCGCCGACCGCGTCCAGTCGGCGGCGACCCGGCGGACGGAGGTGAGCAGGTAGGCGCGTACGGCGTGCTCGGGGCCGGAGCCGCGGCGTACGGCCTGGAGCATGCGGGCGAAGACCTCGGCGGTGAGGTCGTCGGCGGTGTGGGCGTCCCGGCAGCAGGTGCGCGCGTACCGGCGCACGGCGTCGGCATGGCGCCGGTACAGCTCCTCGTACGCCGTGTCGTCGCCCGAGCGCATCCGCCCGATCAGCTCGGCGTCGGCCGGCGGCGTGTCCGGCGGCGGCAGGACGCTGTCGTCCGCCCGCCACTCGCGCTGTGCCGGAACGCCGACGCCCTCCGGCGGCACGCCCGCGGTGTCGCGGCCTCGGGGGACACCCGGGCGCCCGCCCTGACTGGGCACCTGCGGCGCCACCCGGCCACCGGCCTCCGCGCCACCGTCGCCCAGTGACCCGTTCCGCCCCTCAACGCTCATCGCGGAAAGCCCCTGCCGCCTGCCCAACCGGTCCCGACCACCGGCTCAGAGTGCCATACCGGCCTTCCTCCGGGATCCCCGCGGACCGGGCCCGCCCACCCGTCCGTCGGGGGGCTGATTCGCACTTCAGTGCGGGAATTCACCCGAACGGGGAAGGTTCGGCTGCCGCGCCCGGCAGAGACGCCGCGCAGCCTGTCGGGCGCGCCGGGCACGCCCGTGGCGGAGGGCCGGGGGAGGAGCGCCGGAACGCCCCGTCCCACCGTCACCCTTTCGAGTCACTCACGGCTTCCGCCACCGCTGACGAATCCGGCCGCCGCCCATGACGGGCCTGGCCCGCCGCCCATGACGGGCCTGGCCCGCCACCGGTGACGGACCTGTTCCGCACCGTTGGCGGACCTTTCCCGCCACCGTTGACGGATGCGGCCCGCCACCAGTGAGAGAGCTGGCCCGCCGTCGTCAGCGGAACCGGCCGCCGTCGTCGGCGAAGCCGGCCCGCCGTCGTCAGCGGAACCGGCCGCCGTCCCCGGCGAAGCCGGCCCACCGTCATCGGCGAAGCCGGCCCACCGTCATCGGCCAAGCCGCCCACCGTCCCCGACGGAACCGCCCCCTACCCGACCGGCCGCGACCGCAGCCCCTCCAGCAGGATGTCCAGCAGCCGGGCCGAAGCGGCCGCCTGCTGGGCCGCGTCCGGCAGTGAGGGCGCCGCTGTGGCGATCACCAGCAGGACGTCCGACACCGACACGTCGGGCCGCAGTGCGCCCGCCGCGCGCGCCCGCTCCACGAGCTGGCCCACGACGTCCAGCAGCGCTGCCGCCCCGGCGTCGTCCACGGGCGCCGGACCGCCCTCCTCGGACACCAGCCGCAGCTCACCGCCGACCGGCTGGGACCGCTGCTGCGGCACCCGCACCGCGTCGGCCGTAGAGCCCTCGGCGCCGCCCTCGTCGGAGACACCGACCCTGAGCACCTGCGGCGGCAGCAGCCGCCCGGCACCCGAGGCCACCGACGTCCGCAGGAACCGCGAGAGCGCCGACCACGGCTCGTCCTCCTGGCCGAGCGCCGCCCGTGCCTGGTCGGTCAGCCGGGAGGTCTCCTCCTCGGCTATCCGCCGCACGAGCACGTCCTTGCTCGGGAACCGCCGGTACACGGTCCCCACGCCCACGCGGGCGCGCCGCGCCACGTCCTCCATCGGCGCGCCGTACCCCAGCTCGCCGAAGACCTCGCGCGCCGCGCGCAGCACGTGCTCCAGATTGCGCTGTGCGTCCACGCGCAGCGGCGTGGTCCGCGGGCCGTCCCCGCGTCCCGTGCCCGCCGCCGCGCTCACCGCGCCGCCCGGTGCAAGGGCGGACGCGGACGACCAATGCCTGTCCTGAATGTGCATGAATGATCCCCCGGTAATGACGTCTCCCCCCGGAGACTCTCCCCGCCATCGAAAAGCCGGGGCGATGGAACCGGGGGACCACGACCACCCGGACCCGCCCGTCGCGGACCCGAGGAGCGCCTCCCCCTACACCCCGTCGACACACGAACATAGTTGAGCGGGACTCAATTCAGAAGGGGCAGGTTCCGCACGGAGCGCCCCCCGATCGGAGTACGCGGCGTATACGTCCCGATTGCGCCTCTTCCCGCACCCCGGCGCACACCGGTTGACCTGCGCCGCCGCACTCCACACCGGTGTTTCGGCCAACCCGGCGCCCGCCTCGCTTCCGGACGCCCGCCGTGCCGGGGCTGTGGACAAACTCCGGCGCCGGGTGCGTCATGGGATGGTGAAGGAACGTGCGCGCATTCTCGTTGTCGGCGGCGGCTACGTCGGGATGTACACGGCCCTGCGGCTCCAGCGGAAGCTCAGAGGGGACATCGGCCGGGGCGAGGCCGAGATCACCGTCGTCACCCCCGACCCGTACATGACGTACCAGCCGTTCCTGCCCGAGGCCGCCGCCGGCGCCATCTCCCCCCGCCACGTCGTGGTCCCGCTGCGCCGCGTCCTGCCGCACTGCCGGGTCGTCGTCGGCGAGGTCACCGCCGTGGACCACGCCAAGCGCACCGCCACCCTCACCACCCTCGCCACCGAGGAGGAGGGCACCGGGCCCCGCCAGACGGCGTACGACGAACTCGTCCTCGCGCCCGGTTCCGTCTCCCGCACGCTCCCCATCCCGGGCCTCGCCGACCACGGCATCGGCTTCAAGACCGTCGAGGAGGCCATCGGCCTGCGCAACCACGTCATCGAACAGATGGACATCGCCTCCTCCACGCGCGACCCCGCGATCCGCGACGCGGCCCTCACCTTCGTCTTCGTCGGCGGCGGCTACGCGGGCGTGGAGGCGCTCGGCGAGCTGGAGGACATGGCCCGCTACGCCACGCGCTACTACCACAACGTCAAGCCCGAGGACATGAAATGGGTCCTCGTCGAGGCCTCCGACCGGATCCTGCCGGAGGTCGGCGAGGAGATGGGCCGCTACACCGTCAGCGAACTGCGCCGCCGCAACATCGACGTCCGCCTCCACACCCGCCTGGAGTCCTGCGCGGACCGCACGGCCGTCCTCAGCGACGGCGCCCGCTTCCCGACCCGTACGGTCGTGTGGACCGCCGGCGTCAAACCCCACCCGCTGCTCGCCGCCACCGACCTCCCCCTCACCGACCGGGGCCGGCTGAAATGCACACCCGAGCTGACCGTCGAGGGCGTCACACACGCGTGGGCCGCCGGAGATGCCGCCGCCGTCCCCGACGTCACCGCCGCCGAGCCCGGCACGTACACCGCCCCCAACGCCCAGCACGCCCTGCGCCAGGCCAAGGTCCTCGCCGACAACATCGTCCGCTCCCTGCACGGCGAGCCCCTGCGGCCGTACGCCCACAAGTACGCCGGCTCGGTCGCCTCCCTGGGACTGCACGAGGGCGTCGCGCACGTCTACGGACGCAAGGTGAAGGGCTACCCCGCCTGGTTCATGCACCGCGCCTACCACCTCAGCCGCGTGCCCACCGTCAACCGCAAGGCACGCGTGCTCGCCGAATGGACGCTGTCGGGCCTCTTCAAACGGGAGATCGTCTCGCTCGGTTCACTCGAACACCCCCGTGCGGAGTTCGAACTGGCCGCGGGGGGAAAGCCTTCCGCCGACCGGAAGGGCGCCCGGCGGGAGGACGGCCGGGAGAACGGCCGGGACGACGGCCGGGAGAACGGCCGGGACGACGGCCGGGACGACGGCCGGGACGACGGCCGGGACGACCGGCGGGACACCCCGAAGGACGACCCGAAGGGCGGCTCGAACAACAACCCGAACGGGTAGTCCTGGCCGGATCCAGGAACTCCACCGGCCGCCCCGGCGTCTGACGAATGTCGTCCCGCACGGCCACCCTGCCAGACTGCTGACCCATCCCTCCCCGAGCCTCTCCCCGACCCTCCCGAGCCCTTTCCCGAGCCCACGGCGGGCCACCACCCGCCCCGCCCCACGACGAGGCTGTTTCCACGTGCTGCATATCCCGGGTGTGCTGCAACAATGTGCGGCCACCGCCGCGCGGCCCCCGGAGCCCAGGCCGGGCCCGGAGCCGGCCGACGACGACTACACGAGGCAAGGAATCGTGAACTTCACGCGCTGGAGCGCCCGGCTCCCCGGAACACAGCGCCGCGCCAACGCGCGGGCCGAGCACACGGTCACCACCACCGACCGACGCAGCGAGGGCTCCGTGCCCGCGGCCCGCGCCGAACGGCTCACCGACGAGCCGCCCCCGGTCCCCGCCGTCGACGAACTCCCGGTCCGCGAGGTCCTCGACCGCGTCCCGGCCCTCGTCGCCCTCGTCCACGGCCCCGACCACCGCCTCGCCTACGTCAACGGCGCCTACACGGCGGCCTTCGGCGTCCGGCCGCCCGGCGAACCGGCCGCCGAGGCCCTCCCCGAGCTGCGCGAGCTGGGCCTGATGCCGCTCCTCGACCAGGCCCTGCGCAGCGGCCGGCCGCGCACCCTGAAGTCCCGCAGGGCCCCCGACGGCCGCTCCTACACCTTCACCTGCACCCCGGCCGCCGAGGACAACGGCGAGGGCGCCGTCCTCATCTTCGCCACCGACGTCACCGACCACGCCGAGGCCGCCGAACGTCTCAGAGCCAGCGAACGCCGCCAGCGCGAGACCGCCGTCACCCTCCAGCGCTCCCTTCTCCCCCAGGAGCTCGAACAACCGGACGACCTGCGCATCGCCGCCACCTACCAGCCCGGCGGCACCGAAGCCGCCGTCGGCGGCGACTGGTACGACGTCATCACCCTCGGCGGCGGCCGCACCGCCCTCGTCATCGGCGACGTCATGGGCCGCGGCGTCCGCGCGGCGGCCGTCATGGGGCAGCTGCGCACCGCCGTCCGCGCCTACGCCCGGCTCGACCTGCCCCCGCACGAGGTCCTCCAGCTCCTCGACGGCCTCGCCGCCGAGATCGACGCCAACCAGATCGCCACCTGCGTGTACGCCGTCCACGACCCGAACGAGGGACGCCTGGTGTACGCCTCCGCCGGCCACCTGCCCATCCTCGTCCGCGACGAGACCGGCACCGTCCGGCGCGCCGACGAACCCACCGGCCCCCCGCTCGGCACCGGCGGCTGGATGCACGCGTCCGGCACGGTCCCCCTCACCCCCGGCTCCACGGCCGTCCTCTACACGGACGGCCTGGTGGAACGCAGGAACGAGGACCTCGACGAGGGCATCGCCTCCCTGGAGCGCGCCCTGGCCGGCGCCACCGGCACCCCCCAGGTGATCTGTGACCGCCTGGTCCGCTCGGCCGGCGTCACCGCCGACCACGACGACGACGTCGCCGTCCTGGTCCTCCAGCACCCGCACCGCACCGGCGCCGACGGCGAGCTGTTCCGCAACGCCGCCCTGGATCTGCTCGGCGGCGTGGAGGCGGCCCCCCGCGCGCGTGCCTTCGCGTCCGGCGTCCTCACCAGCTGGCGCTTCCCCGCCGAACTGCACGACCTCGGCGTCCTCGCCACCAGCGAGCTCGTCGCCAACTCGCTCCAGCACGGCACCCCGCCCATGCGCCTGCGTCTGCGCCGCACCGACCGCCGCCTGATCATCGAGGTCACCGACGGCGACGACCACCTGCCGCGCCGCCGCCGCGCCGAACCGGGCGACGAGTCCGGCCGCGGCATCGCGATCGTGGCCACCATCGCCTCCGGCTGGGGCAGCAGACGGACCCCGGGCGGCGGCAAGGCGGTGTGGTGCGAGTTCGTCCTGCCCCGCACGACGGACTGACGACGCCACGGCCCGGGGAACAGCCCGGGGGCGGCCGTCGTCCACGACGACGCCGCCCCCGCACAGCCTCATGACGCCCTCATGACACCCTCAGGACGGCCTCACGCCTCGGCGCCGACGGGCTCCGTGGCCGCCCCGCCCCGAGCCACCACCCGGTTCCGCCCGAGCCACGGCTGATCCTGCTCGGCGGTGAGCCGCCGCCCCAGCCGCACGGCGAGGACGCTGATCCCCAACGAGAACACCAGGAACGTCACCACGTACGGCCCGTGCAGCGAGGCGCCCATCGGCCCGCCCACGGCCGGACCGATCGCCAGCGCCAGCTGCTTGACCAGTGCGAACGCCGAGTTGTACTGGCCCGCCAACCCGGCCGGCGCCAGATCGGCGACCAGCGGCGCGACCGTCGGCGACAGCATCGCCTCCCCCAGCCCGAACAGCGCGTACGTCGACACGAAGGCCGCCGTCGCCATCTCCCGGCTGCCGTGCCCCAGCCCCGCGTAGCCGGCCACGGCCCATGCCACGGCCCAGATCAGACCCACCGCAGCGATCACCCGCGACCGCTTCTGCCGCTCGACGAACTTCAGGACGGCGAACTGCGCGACGACGATCACCACCGTGTTCGCGGCGAGCGCGGTCCCGAGCGCGGACGTGGAGATCCCCGCGGCCTCGACCCCGTACGCACTCAGCCCCGACTCGAACTGTCCGTAGCAGGCGAAGAACAGGACGAAGCCCAGCACACACAGCTGCACCATCGCCCGGTTCCCGAGCAACTGCCTCCAGCTCCCCTTCGAGGATCCCCGCGGAGCGTCCTCGACCCGTGGCGCCTGCGGCATCCGCACGGTCGCCACCACCGCGGCCAGCAGCAGGAACATCGCCGCCTCGATCGCGAACAGCAGCGTGAACGACGACACGCGCGTGGTGTCGACGAGGTGCCCGCCGATCAGCCCCCCGACGCCGAGCCCCAGGTTCTGCAGGAAGAACTGCGTCGCGAACGCCCGCGACCGCGTGTCCGCGGTCGAGCAGTCCACGATCATCGTCGCGAGCGCCGGCTGCATCACGGCCTGCCCGCCCCCGAGCGCGGCCGCCGCGGCCAGTACGGCGGTGGCGCTGCCGGCCAGCCCCAGGCCCAGCGCGCCCACCGCGGCGGTGACCAGGGCGGCGATCAGGACCGGCAGCGGGCCGCGCCGCACGATCGCCCGACCGGCGAACGGCAGCACGATCAGCGCGGCCACGGCGAAGACGGCGAGGACGAGCCCCGCCGTCCCGGCCCCCAGCCCCCTCATCTGCGCCACATAGACGTACAGGTAGGGGACGGTGAAGCCGAGTCCGAACGCGCTGAGTGCGTTGCCCACGTGGATCCGGCGCATCGCCGCGCCCATCGCCCTGGTCACGTTCACCTCTCTCAGGTGGTCGCTCACTGGTGGCGAAGTCCAGTTCTTAGAACCGAAGACTTCGAAGATAAATTTCAAGGCTAAACAGTACACCTCGAAGAACTTCAAGGCGAATGACCCGCGTGCGATACTGAGCCCATGGGCGACACCTCCGGCAGCACCGGCATCGGCAGCGAGCCGACCCTCGAAGAGCAGATCGCCGCCTACCAGCGCGAGTTCCAGGACCTCGACCCCCAGGTCGAGAAGATCGTCTCGGCGCTGTCCCGCCTGAACCGCCGTATGAACGTCGCCTACGGCCGCCAGACCGCCGCCCTCGGTATCAGCAACGCCGAGTGGGAGGTGCTCAAGGCGCTTGTCCTCTCCGGCGCCCCCTACCGCCTGGGCCCCAGCGACCTCGCCAAGCGCCTCGGCCTCACGCCGGCCGCCATGACCCATCGGATCGACCGCATGGTCGCCGAGGGACTGGTGACCCGGGAGCGCGACGAGTCCAACCGGGTCCGGGTCATCGTGGAGCTGACCCCCGAGGGCCGTGAGAAGTGGCTGGAGGCGATGCGCCTGGCGACCGTCTTCGAGGAGGACCTGCTCCAGGACCTCTCCGCGGAGGACCGCACGGCCCTCGGGGACGTTCTGACCAGGCTGCTGCGCCGGGTGGAGCACGCCCAGCCGGACGCCGGCGGACGACTCACCGACCTCGATTAAAAGATCTTGACAGGGGGCGCTTGACACCCCCCTCCGCGATCCGTAAAGTTCTTCGGGTTGCCGCGGAGCCGTAACGGTTCTTCGACAGCACCTCCGCCGCTGAAGCGGCACCTCACACCACAGCAAGATCTCCCCATGGGACTGCATTCGGCATGCCCGAAAGCAATTCGAATTGGGGCCGGCGGCTCGATTAGCGCTCGCCGGGGCGGATCCGCTAAGGTTTGAGACGTCGGAACGGCCCAACGGCCGGGAAGACAACCCCCTCTGACTGGGAATCAGACGCCGAAAGGATCTGATAGAGTCGGAACCGCCGGAAAGGGAAACGCGAGAGCGGAAACCTGGAAAGCACCGAGGAAATCGGATCGAGAAAAGATCTGATAGAGTCGGAAACGCAAGACCGAAGGGAAA